>JARWGK010000135.1:0-19436 GCA_040409725.1 Natronomonas sp. | reverse complement strand
ACTCGTCGGTGAGAAAGCCGTCGACGTCAAGCGCGTTCGCGAGCACGATCCCATCCGTTTCGCCGTCGTCAAGCCCGAAGGTCGGCCGCGAGTCCGTCCGGACTACAGCGGGCACACAGTCGCAACGGGCCTTCGAGATGACCGAGTTCAACGCGAAAGCGCGTCAGCACTGCGAGCGTGTCGACGACCAGCCCACAGCCGTCACGTGTTTTTGTGTCACCGCAGCGGACCCGACGACTCAGTTCGACAGCAGAGATTCCTGTTCGACCCCATGGAGATAAAATCTGTAAACACATCCGGGCAAACAGCTGGATAATTTATTACGCACAACGTTATATAATGACATGGAATTATGTCGAAAACGGTCGAGAGGATACAGTCTTCGGAACCAGCGTTGTCTGAGATTCTCCGGCAGTCGGGGGTCGTCGGTGCAGGTGGGGCGGGGTTTCCGACGTACGCGAAATGGCAGTCGATCGAGGATGTCGACCGCCTGCTCGTCAATCATCAGGAAAGCGAGCCGAATTGCTTCATCGACAAGTGGATCGGGCGTGAACACGCAGAGGAACTCGCCGAACTGTTCGATGCGTTGCTCGCCGGCCCACTGGAGACCGTCGTCGTCGGCGCCAAACAGACGGATCGTGAGCCGTGGCTCGAGCCACTCGAGGCCGCAACCGACGCAACCGTGTACGAACCGGAGGATCTCCCCGTCGATCCGGACTCGTTGTCGGGAGTCGTCGTCGCCTACACAGACGACAAATACGAGTTCGGGATGGAAAGCGTGCTCCTTCAGCAGACCACGGGAACGATAATCGGAAAGGACCTGCCGATCGATTACGGGTGGATCGTCCAGAACACCGAGACGCTGTACAACGTCTGGCGTGCGTTTGCGGCCGAGGGACCGGTGCTTCGGAAGTACGTCCACGTCGATGGGTATCGGGGCGACGGAAGCCGGATCCCCCACCGGATGTTCGAGTGTCCGATCGGGACATCGGCAGCAGCGCTGTTCGACGCCGCGGGGGTGAATCCCGACACGCTGGCGAGCGATCGACAGCTCGTCGAGGGCGGGCCGGGGTGGTGTTTCAAACTCCAGCGTCCGGCCGATCGGTACGGAGTGACGAAGCACACGAACTGCCTCATGCTGCTCGACGAGGCGGCTATCGAACAGCACACCTACGGAAACGGTCGGATCGACGTCACGCAACCACTCGAGTGGGGCCGTGAGACCCCGGACAAACGCCCGACGACGATCGACCCGAATCGGGTCCACGTACCGATCGTCACGAACGAGGCCTACGGCGATGTGATCGCCGAATCCGTCCCCTGTGTCGAGTTCGGCGACAGCGTCACGGGCGGGGAGGTCGTCGCCGAGCCACGGGAGAACGCGAGCGGATTCAGCATCACCCACCACACACCGATCGGTGGCGTTGTCTCGGACGTGACTCCCCGCGAGGTCGAGATTCGTCGCCACGGCGTCTGATTCGTCACGACGGTCTGTGTCGGCCCTCGAACCCGGGCTGTGAGATCGATCGCCGACGGGACCGGATCGAACGCTGCGGATTTCGTTTTGACCCAGCGTTTATTATCTAGGCGATTCACAGGGTCAACCGTCGAACGATGCCAACGTATACGGATCCAACGTCGTGTGCGGAGGGGGAGAGATTGTACGAATGTCGGGAATGCCTGACCCGGCTCTGCAGCGAGGATCGAGTCACCTCCTGTCCGCAGTGCAACGGACAGATGAAGAACCTCTCGAAACCTCGGACCGAGTGAATTTTCTGCGGACCTGTCGATCAAAACAAACTCGAAGGGGCTCGACGGCTACGGTGGCCGGTCGAAGCGGCGTCGCCTCGAAAACGGTACCGCGCTGTTGTCGAAGACAGCTACGCTGCGACGTCGGGGTTTTCGGTCGTGAACCGCACGACCACCGGAATGAGTGCGCCGACGATCAACGCGGCCAATCCGGCGAAAGAAACTGCTTCGATACCACTGGAAGCGCCGAGGCTGATGAGCGGCAACGAAAGGGCCATCAGGACGAACGCGGCCGTGAACATCCGTAGTGCGCTCATTTCAGGCCACCCCGAACAGACCGATTGCGTTCAACACGACGATTGCGATTCCAACGAGTGCACCGACGGCAACGACCCATGGGATCGTGATTCGCAACACGTCGCCCTCACGACCGACGATTCCGACGGCCGTCGTTCCGAGGATCACGTTCCCGGGGGAAATCGCGTTTCCGATCGCACCACCGGAGCTTTGGCCACCGAGGATGAGTGCCTCGGAGAGACCACCGAGTTCGGCGGCCGTCTGCTGCTGTAGTCCGCCGAAGAGGATGTTCGATGCGGTGTTACTCGACGTCATGAAGGCGCCGAGGGCACCGATGATCGGTGACAAAACGCCGTAGGAGTTCGGCGTTGCGATGCCCGCCGTTCCCTGAGCCAAGACGAGCGTCTGTCCGCTGTGATCCATCAGCTTCGCCATCACCAGAAACGAGATGACGGCGATCGAAGCCGGGATCGCCGTTGCGAGAACTGCGTGTGAGAAGCTCGAACGCGGACCGTCGGCTCGCTCTGAGGCAGCCTCGAAGTAATCACCCTGACTGTACGCCACGTACGCCGCGCCGGCGCTGATCAACAGGAACGTTCCGGGGTGAGTCAGCGGTGCGAACGGGTCGTAGGGCTCTGCGGCCTCGGCAAACGTTCCAAACGCCGTTTCGACGGCCGGGAACGAGAGTCCGACCTGGACGCTGCCGAGTGCCTCGCCCAGCGGTGTGACGACGGCCGTCACGAACGCAATCACCGCCAGGACGACGAACGGCAGCGCGGCCAGCCGGAGGCTCATGAGATTTTCCGACGGGGTCTCGCCGACCGTCCCGCCGTCGGCCGCGACGCCGGAGCCGGAGTCACCGCCACCCACACCTCCGATATCGTCCTGCATCACCGGCCGTCTCTCGATCACTTCCGTCTCAGTTGCGTATCGGCCCCACATTGCGAGTGGACCCAATGCGAGCAGCCCGACCGAAGCCGCAAAGAAGTTCGCAAACTCCGGCGGAATGACGGTCACGGCTGCCAGCTGTCCGCCGCCGTGGATGAGCGAGATGACGAGTATCATCGGCAGGGCGTAGCGAACGGCATCCATCCGACCGTACAGCCACGAAATCGAGAATCCGGCGACCAGATTCGGGATCCACAAAAGCGCCGCAAGCGCCAGTGCGGTCATCGCAACGCTCTGCATCGCGACGACCTGTTCGAGTGCGAGCCACGCGACACCCAGCGTCCCGAAGGTGTTCGCCCACGCGTGACCGATGAGCGGAATGGCGACCGCATACACCGGCTTCACGCCGAGTGCGAGCAGAAGCGGTGCAACGACGACGATCGGCGTTCCGAACCCGGAGATGGACTGCATGAAGGACACGAACACCCACCCGAAGGCCAAAACGAGGAACAGTTCGTTGCTCGTAAACGACTTGATCCGGATTCGGAGCGCGTCGAACCCGTCTGCCCGATCGATCACGTGGTAGAATATCAGTGCCGGAATGATGACGTAGAGGATGAACACCGCATCCCAGACGCCCTTTGCGCTCGCAATCGACAGCTCCGAAAGCGGCATCCGGTAGGCCGTGAGTGCCACGGCAGCCGCAGCGAACAGCCCGACCGACGCCGCCTCGTGGGCTCGCCACCGCAACACGACGAGCGTGAACAACAGAAGCGCAAGCGGCACGACCGCGAGACCGGCGAAAAGTGCGTTGACTGGTGGCATATTATGATTCCCTCCACCTCGGGAGTGATCGATTGTCCATTCTCCCCGCCAAAACGGTACGATCCAGACCCCAATGGGGTGCTCTGTCAGTCATCACAGCTAACATCGAACCACACGGCTCACCTTTCGGTTATTGAATAAAAGCGTACCCATAATATGGTGTATAATGATTTTTATTCATACAGGGTGTATGAGGAATAGGTATTACCGGTTGATGCAGGCCGCTTGGACGGCCTCCATCGGGCGGTTTTGCGGTTGCGTCGGTGTGGTCCCATTCCAGTAACTAAATGTGTCTTCCGTCGCGTGTTCGAGACGAGATGTATCAACACACCGCACTCGGCCGGCAACCAACCCGGACGACGAACGCGATGATCACCACGCCACACAGTGTGGCGAGCAGTGCCGGACTCGACGCCCTTCGCCGCGGCGGAAGTGCCGTCGACGCTGCCATCGCGGCAAACGCCGCACTGTGTGTCGTCTATCCGCACATGGCTGGGCTCGGTGGAGACGGATTCTGGATGATCGCCGACCGAGACGACGTGCGGGCCATAAACGCGAGTGGTCCGGCGGCTTCCGACGCGACGCGGGCCTACTACACCGACAGCGGCTACGACGAGATTCCGGACCGAGGGGCGGAATCGGCACTGACCGTCCCCGGGGCCGTCGACGGCTGGCGGCTCGCACACGAGGCGTACGGGACTCTCCCGTGGGAGGAGCTGTTCACCAACGCAATCGAGTTGGCAACCGAAAGCGTCGTCACGGACAACCTCTCGGGGTGGATCCGGACCGACCGCGATATCATCGAGAACGACGAACGGGCGAGTTCGATCTTTCTGCCCGGCGATACCGTCCCCGAACCCGGTGATCGACTCCAGCAGACGGCACTTGCCGATTCACTCGAAACCGTCGCGCGACGTGGGTCCCGTGAGGGCTTCTACGAGGGACCGCTCGCCGAACGGATCTGTGAACCGCTTCGAGAGCGCGGCTCACCGCTCCACCCGGAGGATTTCGCCGAATACACCGCCGAATGGGTCGAGCCACTCTCGATCGAGTACCGTGACTACACCGCCCACAGCTTTCCGCCGAACACGCAAGGTATCGCAGCACTGGAGATACTCGGACTGCTCGACGGCTTCGATCTCGAGGCGTTCACCGACGGAACGCCGGAGTACTACCACGCCATCGTCGAGGCCACGAAACTCGCCTTCGCCGACCGCGATGCATGGGTGACCGATCCGGATTTCGTCGACATTCCGACCGAGACGCTGCTCGATTCGACGTACCTCGACAACCGGCGGGAACAGATCGACTTCGAGACCGCACTGCCGCCGTCACCGGCCGCCGGAACGACGCCCGAGACGCACACCCCGACCGAAGGATCCGCCGGCGGCGACACGTGTTACTTCAGCGTCGTCGACGAGGATGGACTGGCCGTCTCTGTGATCCAGTCGATCTACTACGACTTCGGCAGTGGTGTCGTCGCCGGCGACACCGGGATCATTCCACAGAACCGTGGCTCGTTTTTCTCCCTGGATCCCGATCACGTCAACGCGCTCGAACCCGGAAAGCGGACGTTCCACACCCTGATTCCGTCGATTCTCACAAAGGACGGCGAACCGCGGCTCGTCTACGGAACGATGGGTGGCGAGGGTCAGCCACAGACGCAGGCGGCACTCGTCTCTCGGATCGTCGACTTCGGGTACGACGTCCAGCGGGCGATCGAGGCCCCGCGGTGGCTCTTCGGTCGAACGTGGGGCGAGGAGTCCCGATCGCTGACCGTCGAGGGCCGCGTTCCGGACGGCGTGATCGACGCACTCCGGGCGCGGGGACAGACGGTGTCGGTGGCCCGGGATTACGACGACACGATGGGACACGCAGGCGCGATCCGAATCACCGAAGACGGGACGCTCGTTGGCGGTGCCGACCCCCGTGGTGACGGAGCGGCTCTCGGCTACTGAACGCCACCTTCGTCCTCGGGCGTCCCCTGAGAGAGCAGACGGACAGATACAATACGGTCCCTCGGTAACTGGGGGTATCGAATGTTCGGATCGCTTCGTCGGATGTTGAGCGTTTCTCGGCCGCGGGTCGTCGGACCGGTGACCGCCGGACACGGCGTCAACGAGTTCTTCTCGATCGTCATTCCGCCGATCATCCCGCTTTTGGTATCGGATCTCGGGATCACCTACGGACAGGCCGGATTTCTGGTCACCGTCTTCTTTATTATGTATTCGCTGTTTCAGCTTCCGGCAGGAATTCTGGCCGACTGGCTCGGCAAACGCCGCATGATGGTCGTTGGTCTGGCGGGGATGTCCGGCGGCGTGTTGATTGCGAGCACCGCGACCGGTTACGAGATGCTCCTCGTCGCACAGGCGGTGACCGGCATAAGTGGCAGTACCTTCCACCCTACCGGGATGTCGATCATCAGCGACATCGAATCCGAGGGAACGGAAGGCAAGGCGATGGGCGTCTTCGGCTTCGGTGGGGCGCTCGGGACGATGTCGTCACCGATCGTCGTCGGTGGCCTCGCATCGATCGTGAGCTGGCGGGCTGCCCTCGGTGGTGCGGCCGTACTCGGACTCCTCGTGACGATTTCCAGTGCCATCTCGCTGCGACGGGCGATGTCGGCTGCTGACGCCGGAGACGAGACCACGGACGAAAAGCAGGTTCGGAGCGATGGCGGTCACTCGTCGGGGCTCAATCGCCTCCGGGAGGGGCTCGCGGGACTGTTCGACGTCCCGAGAACCCGTAGCGTGGCACTTCTGTTCGCCCTGACGCTCGTCCTTTCGATCCAGCATCGAGCCATTCAGACGTACACCACCTCCTACGTCACCGCAGAAACCGGTGCGGCGGTGTCGATCGGGAATCTGGCCTTCTTTACCCTTCTCGTCGGCGGGAGCCTGGCGTCGCTCTGGGCCGGTGATCTGGCGGATCGGTTCAGTCGGGAGCTTCTGGGAGCCGGGGCCGCGATCGCAACGGCGGTTCTCGTCGCCGGAACGCTGCTCGTCGCGCCGCTTCTCGGCGGCGCTCCGACGATCCTGCTCGTCGGCGTCCTCGCCGTCTGGTTTGCCGTCATCGGCGTGGGAATGTACGCGAGCTATCCGGTGAAGAATGCACTCGTCTCGGAGACGGCCGAATCCGGATACAGCGGCAGCCTCTTTGGGATCATCCAGACGGCATCGGCGATCGGCAGCGCGGCTGGCCCGGCGATATTCGGCGTTCTGGCGACCCGCTGGGGCGTGGTGGCTGCGTTTCCGGCGATTGCAGTTTCCGGGCTCGTTTTGGCCGGACTGTTCGCCATGCTGTTCTGGAGCGAGTGACGCGACGGCTCGACGATTCGGTATCTTCGATTATTTATTCCCGACACGATCAGGTGGCGTATGCACAGGGATCTGTGGGCCGGGATCCGGGATTCGGTGCCGATCAACGTCGGCATCGTCCCCTTCGCCATGATCGTTGGAATCAGCGCCGTCGAGGCCGGACTCTCCGTCGAACAGGCGGTCGGGATGTCGTTCGTCGTCTTCGCCGGAGCCTCACAGCTCGCCGCAATCGAGTTGCTCGGCGAGACGGCACCGCTTCTCGTGGTGGTCGGGACGGCCGTGATCATCAACCTCCGGATGGTGATGTACTCCGCCTCGATCGCGCCATACTTCGAGCGGTATCGCGGCCGGATTCGGGCCACCCTCGCGTACTTCCTCACCGACCAGGCATACGCGATGTCGGTCGCGGAGTTTGCGGACAACGACGACCGCGATCGGATGCGATACTACCTCGGCCTCGGTGGCACCATCTGGGCGGTCTGGATGGTCGGGACGGCCGCCGGAGCGATCCTCGGTGCCGCCGTCCCGCCCGAACTCGAGTTGTCCTTCGCCGTTCCGCTCGTCTTCCTTGCGATCCTCGTGCCGGCGATGAAGGACCGGCCGACGACGGCCGCCGCGGTCGTCGGCGGTGGAGGCGCCCTCGTCGCAGCAGGCGTTCCGTTCAACCTCGGCCTCCTCGTGGGAGCCTCACTCGGGATTCTGTCGGGACTGACGCTCGAATGGAGGGCAGCGTGACGACCGAACACGGCCCCGTGGCGGTGTGGACCGCGATCGTCCTCATCGGGATCGCAACGTACGGGGTTCGGGTGTCGTTCATCTACCTCTTCGGACGGATCGAGTCGGTTCCGGACCGCGTCGGGCGGGTGCTTCGATTCGTCCCACCGGCGGTGTTGGCCGCACTGACAGTTCCGGCCATCGTGACGATCCGGCCTTCGATCTCGGCGATGCTCGTCGACGACCGACTGCTCGCCGGCGTCGTCGCCGCGGTCGTCGCCTGGCGAAGCGAGAACATCCTCGCCACGATCGCCGCCGGGATGGGAACCCTGTGGCTGCTTCGCTTCGTCGTTTTCGGGTAGCTCGGACCAAAGAGCCGTTAGGACCGACCCCGAAGGCCGGCCATGGACGATCGAATCCACGACCACGCCGCCGTGTTGTGCAACTGGAGTGCCCGCGTCGACCCCGGCGATCGGGTCGTCGTCGACGTCTCCGAGGGAGCCCACGACCTCGGGGTCGCCGTCGCGGCGGAACTCGGCTCCATCGGTGCCGATCTCGTGGCGACGTACGGTTCCGACGAGATGACCCGCGCGTATCTGCTCGAACACGCACACCTCGAATCCGCGACCGGCGACCACGAACAGGCGCTGCTGGAAGCCGCAGACGTGTATCTCAGCCTCGGCGGCGGCCTGAATACGGCGACGACGGCGGACGTTCCGGATGCCGTCCGACAGAAACGGTCACGCGCGAGGACGGACGTCCGAGAGGCACGGATGGACACCGACTGGGTGTCGACGATACACCCGACCAGAAGCCTCGCACAGCAGGCAGGAATGTCGTATGCGGCGTATCAGGACTTCGTCTACGGGGCCATCCTCCGGGACTGGGAATCCCTCGCCACGGAGATGCAGCAGCTGAAGGAGATCCTCGATTCGGGATCGACGGTCCGTCTTGTGACCGAGCGAGACGACGCCCCCGACACGGACATCGAGATGTCGATCGACGGACGAACGGCGGTGAATTCGGCGGCCTCCGTCGCCTACGACTCCCACAACCTTCCCTCCGGAGAGGTGTTCACGGCTCCCTACGACACCGAGGGGACGGTGTTTTTCGACGTTCCGATGACACTCGGTGGCCGTCGGGTTCGGGACGTTCGACTCGTCTTTTCCGACGGCGAGGTCGTCGAGGCGAGCGCCGAGGTCGGCGAGGACGCACTCGAGGGAGTGTTGGACACCGATCCGGGCGCTCGCAGACTCGGGGAACTCGGCGTCGGCATGAACCGCGGCATCGACCGCTACACCGACAACATCCTGTTCGACGAGAAGATGGGCGATACGGTCCATCTGGCCGTCGGACGGGCCTACGACGCGAACCTTCCGGCGGGTGACTCCGGCAACGAGTCGGCGGTTCACGTCGACATGATCACCGACGTGAGCGAGGATTCGCGGCTACTGGTCGACGGTGAGACGATCCAGCGAAACGGTCGCTTCCGGTGGGAAGACGGCTTCGAGGGGTAGTCACACCCCACGATACGCCGCCACGACGACGAGGAGGCCGCACGCTCCGAGTGCGGCGCCGGCGTAGACGCCGACGATCGGATGCGCTCCGACGGCGAGGATGGCGACGCTCAAAAACAGGATTCCCGAGACACCGAGAACCGTCGCCGCGATGGGGTCACGTTCCTGTCGTCCGGCGTCGAGGGTGGGGCGATCGACGGCCGCCTCGAGTGAGCGGATCACGTCGTCTCGTTTCGCCCCGACGAGGAGCACACGCGGCGGAAACAGTCCGGCCTTCGCGGTATAAACGGGGAGACAGACGATACAGCCGCCGATCCGAAGCCGTCGAACGGCGGTGATCCGACGCAGTTCCACCGTTCGTCGGTCGACGGTCATACGCCCGTAGGCCGGTTCGATCGTCCCTGTCGTCGAGAGCATCGACGCACAGACGGTGGCGGCCACCGATCCGGCGACGAGTGAAAACACGGCCACAGCCCCGATCTGGAGTGCCACCGCCAGCAGAAACGCACCGACTAGCGAGGCTGCGAGGGTGCCACGAACGGTGTAGGGCCACGTATCGCCGAAGGGTGCCGCCGGATCGAGGTCGATTCCGTCGCCCGCCCGATACTCGGCGACGAGCGGCCAGAGGTAGCCGACGGACAGCGGCCCACCGACGACGAGGAGGACGGCCGCGATCACGAGAACCCCGGCGTTACCCCGAATCGGTTCCGGCACCGCGATCCCGAGCACGGACGCGGAGAGAAACGCGGCTCCCCCGATCGGAACGACGGCTCCGTAGGCGAGACCCGAGAGCAGCGTCGATTGTGCCGGACCGTACTGCCACTCGATCGATGTCACAGACGCGTTTCGAGCCGAAACCGCATAGGGTTGTTCGAGGACGGCGACGGAGCCGTCGGATACATCCGACGAGAGCCCGGTACTTCGTGTATGAAGTCACCGATACGTCCCGACGGCGGTGACCGGAAACGGCGGTCACAGTCCGCCGATGCAGTCCAGGAGTGGTTTCCGCTCGACTCCGAGGACCTGCGGACGATCGTCGAACACTACGACGACCCCGATCACCCGGAGGCGCTGTCTGTGTCCGAGGTCTTCGATCGACTGGCGGCCGTCCAGACGACGATCGACGGGGACTGGTCGGCGTGGCTCGATCTGATCGAAGACCGACAACTGGTGGTCGTCTCACACGACTCACTCGTCGTCCTCACCGACAGGAGTCGGCGTCGCTGGCCGGACCTTCTGGAAGAGGTCGGGATCGAAGACGAGGTTGCCCGAACCATCGTTCGCGTCGCCCACCACTACGCCGGCAGACGGCAGACGGATCGGGAGTTCGACGACGAGGACGCGATCGTATTCAAACTCCCCGAGGATCAGACTCGACACTTCGCCGACGCGGTCGTCGAGAGCCTCATTTCGGAGGGGCTCACGACCGAGGAAGCCGAGGTCCACTACGGTCTCGACATCCGGGGCCGTGACCGCGATCGGATTCGGCAGCGCCACGGCTACGACGACCCGATGGAACTCGTAGACGTCGCACAGCGAGCCAGAGAGAAGCGCCGAAGCGACTGGTGATTCTGCGGGCGGTCAGTTCCACCACTCGCTGCGACGCTCCTCGGCCGTGGCCGACTCACGGAGCGGCTCCGGGTACTCCGATTCCTCGACCGCGCCGAAGCCGCGTGCCAGCCACCGACCGGTGTGGTAGGCCACGACCTCGTCGTCGAGGTCGACGAGCGTGACCTCGAGCCGTTCGTAGTACTCGAAGTTGCCGTTGCCGTCGAGGTCGACGCCGGAGAGCGCGCCACAGGAGCCGGGTGAGGACCGACAGGAGTCCTCGTCGGCGATCGAAATCACGATGTCGGCCTCCTCGCCCTCGGCCACGCGGCTGAAGGTGACGTTTTCGGGGACGGTTCCGTCGGCTCCATCCTCGAAGTACCCGAGTGCGGCCCCGATCTGTTCGTCGGACTCCGAGGTGGCCCCGTCGACGAAAACGGTGAGTTCCGCCCGCTGCCACGGCAGGTCTCGATCGACGGCGTCGGTTTTCGGAAGCGTCGTCAGTTCCGTCTCCGCGCTCATGATCTCCGAGGGTTCGTCGTCGTGGGTCAATCCGAGCGTGTGTCCGAGTTCGTGTTTCAGCACCTGTGCCGTCGAATCGTCGTCGTAGCCGGTCACGACCTGCACCTCCGCTGGACGATCGATCTGTCGGTTGTCGGTGTACAGCGGCGCACAGCCGGCGCTGTAGGCGTCTTCCGTCTCCCCACATCGTTCGATCTCTTCGACGAAGCGGATCTCGATGTCCGGCTCCTCGCCGTCCGCGGCGAGTGAAAGCGACAGATCGTATCCGAGATACCGCTCGGATTCGACACTCCAGAATTCGAGGGCGTCCCGTACCAGCGGCTCGTACGCCCGATCGTCCTCTGGGGCCTCGTAGGCGACGGTCAGCGCCTCGCTCTGCCAGTGGTTGTCCGGATGGCCGTCCCACTCGTCTTCGGTCTCCGCTTCGATCGCCGGAATCGGGTCGTCGTCGACGACCTCCGCACACCCGGCGCTTGCGGCGAACAAGAGCAGTCCGACGAGGAGATACCGGCGCATCGATCACATCTGGTGGCTGAGGGGTAAGGCCCTTGTGGCCACCCCTGTCTACTCCGCGACGGTGTCGGCGCCGTCGTCCCCTCGTTCGGCGATCGGGTCTCCGTCCCCTGCCCGAAGGCGCCGCTCGGCGGCGTCTCTGTCCTCCGGGTAGCCGATATCGACACGCCAGCCGTCGAGCCGAATCGCATCGATCGTCCGGCCGGACTGCAGAAGCAGGTTGATCGCGTCGGTGATCTCGTATTCGCCGCGGTCCGAGGGCTGGACCAGATGACAGGCGTGGAAGATCGCCGGCGTGAACGTATAAAAACCCGTCATGACGAGATTCGTCGGCGGGTCCTCGGGCTTTTCGATCACCTCCACCACCTCGCCGTAGTCGTTGGTGTCACACACTCCGTAGCGCGTGGCTTCCTCCCACGGAACCTCCTCGACGAGGAAGGCCGCATCGGCACGCTCCTCGCGCTGTCTTCGGACGACGTCCTCCAGATTCGCCTCGAAGACGTTGTCACCGAGCATCAGCATGAACGGCTCCTCGATCTGATCTTCGACCGTCAAAAGCGCGTGAGCCAGCCCCTTCGGCTCCCGTTGGTGTGTGTAGGTGATCGGCGTTCCTTCGTAGCTGTCGCCGTAGCGGCCGATGATCTGCTCCTTTTTATGCCCGACGACGGTGAGCAGTTCGTCGGCTCCGAGTTCGACGAGTCGGTCGAAACAGTGACTCAGGATCGGCCGGTCGGCAACCTCGACGAGTGCCTTCGGCTTCTCCTCCGTGAGAGGCTGGAGGCGTGTCCCCTCTCCGGCCGCGAGAACGACCCCTTTCATACTACACCGGAGCCGATCCGGTTGTAAATAGTTTCTTCCCGTAGCCGAAGCGCACAAATCACTCCCTCGACAACTGTGGACATGGACATAAGCGTCGTCGGTAGCGGCTACGTCGGGACGACACTCGCCGCCTGTCTGGCCGATCTCGGACACGACGTGACCGCGATCGACGTCGACGAGACGGTCGTAGAGCGGCTAAACGCCGGGACGTCACCGGTCCACGAACCGGATCTGGAGCCGCTTTTGGAGGCGTATGCCGGCTCCCGACTCCGGGCGACGACCGACCACGCCGAGGTCGCCGAGACGGCTGTCACGTTTCTTTCTGTCGGGACGCCGACCGCCGACGACGGAACCATCGACTCGACGGCGCTTCTCACGGCAGCCGAAGCCGTCGGAGCCGCCATCGCCGACACCGACGACTACCACCTCGTCGTCGTCAAATCGACGGTGCTGCCGGACGTGGTAGAGGAGACGATCGTTCCGCGGATCGAAGCCGCCGCCGGCAGGACGGACGGAGAAACCCTCGGCGTGGCGGTGAACCCGGAGTTTCTGCGGGAGGGATCCGCGGTTCGAGATTTTATGGAACCCGACAAGATCGTTATCGGAACCGACGGCGACGGTCGGGCGCTCGACCGCCTCGCCGCGGTGTACGAACCGCTCGTCGCAGAGTGGGACGTTCCCGTCGTCGAGACCGGCCGCCGCGAGGCCGCGATGATCAAATACGCCAACAACAGCTTCCTCGCCGCGAAGATCAGCCTGATAAACGACATCGGAAACGTCTGCAAGGAGTTCGGCGTCGACACCTACGAGGTCGCCGAGGCGATCGGTCTCGACGACCGAATCGGACCCCGATTCCTCCGGTCCGGGATCGGCTGGGGCGGCTCCTGTTTCCCGAAGGACACCGCCGCACTTCTCGCCGCAGGGCGGCGCCGTGGCTACGACCCCCGGATGATTCGGGCGGCGATCGAGGTCAACGACCGACAGCCACAGCGGTTGCTCGAACTCTTAGATCGCCACGTCGACGTCGAGGACGAACGCGTCGCCGTCCTCGGCCTCGCCTTCAAGCCGGGAACCGACGACGTCCGTGGAAGCCGGGCGCTGCCGGTCGTCGATGGCCTTCTCGAACGCGGTGCCGAGGTGGTCGCGTACGATCCACTCGCGGTCGAGGCGATGAGACAGCGGCGACCCGAGATCGAATACGCCGACTCGGCCGCCGCCGCGCTGCAGGGCGCGGTTGGTGTCTGTGTCGTCACCGACTGGCCGGAGTTTGCCGACCTCGACTCGGAGTTCGACGCGATGACCGACCCCGTCGTCGTCGACGGACGCCGGATAATCGAGCGTCGGGCGGGAATCACCTACGAAGGATTGACCTGGTAGCCACAGACCGGGGGCCGGTCGTTTGGCCTGCCCACAGCCCGGTGTGAGTTATCGCTCACCGGGACCGAACCCGATCGAGTCGCTCGGTGATGATACCGTTTACGTCCCCCGGATCAGGGACGTTTTTGAACCGGAGTTCGACGCCGCCACCGCCTGCGGTCGAGACGTGGACGTGACCGTACCCGAGGAGTCGCTGCAGGACGGTCTGTTCGAACCCGTTGTTCTGGACCCGTTCGAGCCGAAGGTTCTCCACCGATCGGGAGACCAGACCCCGCTTGACGTACAGTTCCTTCGTGGTGATCAGATACTCGATGGCTCGAAACCTGAGATACGTGAGAATCCCAAACAGGAGGCCAACGCCGGCGACGACCAGTCCGACGCCGGCGATTCCAAGCGGGACGAAGCCGAAGGCTGGAAGCGTCACCGCTCCGATGGCCGCCGGTTGGACGAAAACGAGCCAAAGCCCCGCGGCGACCAGTACGACCTCCCCCAGCACCTCCTCAGCCACCCGAACGTTCGCCGGTCCGCCGGACCAGATGACCGACTCGTCTCCGGTGAGTGTCACCCACTCGGGTGGTTCTTCCGGTTCGGACATACCCATTCCACCGATCGGAGTAATAAAGTGTCTTCGCCGCAGCGGTGGCGGATGTCCGGTCTCAGTCGGACTCGTCGTTGCTCCGGTCCAGATCACCCTCCGCCGGCAGGTTGAGCTGTGCGACGAGACGGGCGGTGACCACCCGTTCGACGATCGCAAGCAGTTCCGCATCGTCGTCGGCGTAATCGGCGAAGATCCCGAGTGGAATCTCGCCGCCGGCCATCTCCCTGTGGCCGCCGGCGCTTCCGACATCGTCGAAGGCGTTTTTCAGCGCGTCTCCGATGTGAACGCGGGCGTCCGTGGATCGACCGCTGAGCTGGATCGATCCATCCACGATGCCGAAGACGATCGCCGTCTCGACGCCTTCGAGCGTCGCGAGATAATCTGCGGCCTGCGGGAGTGCATCCCTGTCTCTCGTCCGACCGACGTGGGTGATCAGTACCGCCCCCCGTATCGATCGGTTGTTGATCGCCGTGGCGATGGCGTCGATCGTCGCACCGGTGACGGAGGGTGCCGACAGCCGCTGGAGGAGCTCCCGATCGGTGTGTTCCTGCAGGAACCCCGCTGCGTCGTACTCGAGTCTTGTCGCGCCCCGAAGGAAGTTGAGCGTCTCACGCCGGATCGCAAACAGAAGCGCTGTCGTGAGCGTGGCGTCCGGATCGATGCCGAGTTCGCGTACGTACTCCGTGAGAATCGTCGCGGTCGCGCCGATCTCCTCCCTGTGGTCGACGAATCGGGCTTCGATCGTCTCTGCCGGATGGTGGTCGATCACGATATCGACGGGCGTCCCCTCCGGAACCCGGTTGTTCACCCCGGGTGTCGAGTGATCGACGAAGGCGAGCAGTGACCCCTCGGGCCGGTCGACGACGGCAGCGGGATCGAACGACCGAAGGTCGATGTCGAGTAAGTTGACGAACGCCCGATTCTGCTGGTGTGAGATGTCGCCGCTGTACAGAATGTGCCGTTCGTCGATCCCGGCGGCTGCCGCGATTCGACCCAGTCCGAGGGCACTCGCGAGACAGTCCGGATCGGGGTTGTTGTGACAGACGATCGTGAGTTCCTCGCCGTCGACGAGTAGCTCCCGTAGGGTCTGAGCCTTGCTCATCGTGCGGTCGTTGAAGTTTCAGAAGAATAGTCGTGTCGGGACCGCAGAATACGAAAACGACGTCTGAGTTCAGTCGTCCGCGGAGGCCGGTGCCGGCGAGGCGTCCATGTCGCTGTCCTCGGCGTAGGGGTACCACGTCATCTTCGTGTTGCCGAGATACGGATCGTAGTAGCTGGTTTCCTCGGGTTCGACGAGACCGTTCAGGTCCGCCTCGTCGTGGCGGGCGATGAACTCACGGAACGACTCCCCGTCCCGTCTGTGTTCGTCGTAGTGTGCGAGGAGGTTCTGGACGTAGCCGGGAACCTCGTCGGCGGCGACACGCATCTCGACCCAGTCGGCGAACTGTGGGTTCTCGCCGAGGCCGCCGCCGAGACCGATGTCGAACGCCTCGACGGGTTCCCCATCTTTGCGGGTCTTCATACCGCGCAACGAGATGTCGGCGATCTGTGGCTGTGCACACGACGCCGTACAGCCGGAGAGGTGGATGTGGAAATCAGAGACGCCTTCCGGAACGTCGACGTTGTCCTTCAGCCAGCGGGCGTACCGAACCATCCGATTTTTCGTCTCGACGATCGAAAGCGAGCAGTACTCCGTGCCGGTACAGGCGATGGATCCCCGCATGAACGGGTGTGGATCCGGAGAGTACGTCTCGAGCAACGGCTCCTCGAGGAAGTCATCGAGGTCCTCCTCTGCGATGTCGCCGACGATGATGTTCTGTCGCTGTGTGATTCCGACCATCTCGGAGCCGTACTCCTCTGCGAGGTCGGCGAGTTCGATCACGTCGTCGGCACCCTGTCGTCCGACGAGAACCGACAGGCCGACGAAATACTGGCCGTCCGGCTGTTCGTGGACGCCGATGTAGTCGCCGGCTTCGTCCGCTCGGCCCGAGTTGTACGTGTACTGATCGCGGAAGCCCTCCCCGGCGGTCGGGAGTTCGTAGTCGATGTACTCCTCCTGGAGGACGCTACGGAGCTTCTCGGGGCCCCACTCGTCGACGAGGAACTTGATCCGGGCGTTGAAGCGATCCTCACGGTCCCCGTGGTCACGGAACAGCGCGGAAATCCCGGCTGCGACGGTCGGGACGTCGTCCGGCTCACAGAACACGTCGATGTCGCGGGCAAAGCGCGGTTCCTTCCGCGAGAGGCCACCGCCGACGGTGACGTTGAACCCCTTGACCTCCTCGCCGTCGATCTCCTTTACGGCCGGTTCGAAGCCGAGGTCGTTGATTTCGGCCTGTCCGGAGCCACGGGTGTCACCGGTGACGGCGACCTTCCACTTCCGGGGCAGATTCGCGTAGTCGTCGTTGCCCTTGAACGTCTCGTGGAGGTCCTTGATCACCGGCCAGGCGTTGATGTGCTCGCCAGCGTCCCGTCCAGCCATCGGCGAACCGACGATGTTTCGCCAGGAGTCACCACAGGCCTGGATGGTCGACAGATCGTGTGCCTCCAGCTTGTCGAAGATTTCGGGGATGTCCTGTAGCTCGATCCAGTGGAGTTGGATCGACTGTCGCGTCGTCCAGTCACAGTATGCGTCGCCGAACTCGGGGTTGTCGACGGGACCGGTGGCGTACTCCTTTGCCACTTCACCGACGACCCGTAACTGTTCGGGTGTCATCCGTCCATTGGGCGTCCCGATGCGCATCATGAAGTACGACTCCTGACCCTTCCGCTGGTGGTATAACCCCCACCATTTGAAGCGTTCGAACCAGGCGTCGCGTTCGTCCTCGGGGATGGAACTCCATCCCTGCTCCGCAAACTCCATGAGATGGTCTCGGATCTCGTTTCCGTAGACCTCGTCTTTCCAGCCTTCGACCTTACTCGGCATACAGCAACCAAGTTTCCCTAGCGTATATACGCGCCCCTGTCGTCAATCCTCCCCGCGTCTCCATCTTCCTGACAATTATTGCCGATTGATTGCTCCGGACGGCGATCGATTCGGGAGTCCGTGTCCGACCGATCCGGGATACGACGGGTCTCCTCCGGCCATCTGTCCCTATTTCGGGGTTGCGAGACGGCGGCGACGCTCCGGAATGTGTGTACTTTCGGGGTCGACGGCGAAGAACTGGCCGTCGTCTGGGTCCACGACTCGGCCCAGCGTGAGCCAGTCGGTGACGCCGCTTGCACCACAGGCGATACACTGTCCGGCGATTCGTGCCTCGATGTTCGGATAATCGACGCCGATCTCGACGAACCCCTCCGCGAGGAAATCCGCCGGCTCACAGTCACAGAAATCGTGCCGTGCAAGCCACCAGAGGTCGCTTACGTTCACCTCCCGGGAATCGTTGACACTCAGCCACGCACCATCGTCCAGTTGGTGGACGGACGTCGTCACAGGTACACGATGGGGTTCGACGGTAGTAAGATCACCGGCCTCGAGACGACCACACACTCCGGCCGATCCTGCGACGCCGTACCCGGGGCATCCCCCGGCCGCGTGCTGCGATCTCCCTCCTCGTTCGGCGTCGGTGATACCAGTAACATTTTCCCCAATTTAGCAGCACTGGTAGGGTTTACATCTGAGCGCGACCTTATATAAGTAGAACCCGTAGTAGGGACCGATGACAGGAGGACAGTCTGAGATGACGCGGCAGTATGCGGCTGCCGATGTAACAGAGCTGTACGACGGTGGTAACAGATGAGCGAGAGCCAGGAGGAAGAAATCGACACGAGCCACCTCGACGACGTCGAGGACGGATGCGGCTGTACGGAAATCTGGGAGCATCTCTCTGACGGCCGCGACGAGGACGTAGAAGCCGACTGACGACCGCTGCTGTAACCCGATTTTCCGATTTCGCGCGTCGATTTTGCCTCGAACGTACCGAGTGTGAGACTATCATCGGCATCCCGGGAGCCTTTTTATTCCCGTTGCCGTAGGGTATCACAATGACACGTCGCCGCGGCGACGATCCGCCAACGAAACGCGAGTCTCCGGTCGGCGAGCCGGTCATCCGACAGCGTATCGCGGGCGAAAGCGCCGTTGGATTCGATCCGGACGATCCCGAGAGTCTCGAAGCGGCCGCCGACACCGTTCGCCGGTTCGCCGACAACACCGCCGGCGCGGACGACAACGTGTTCATGCTTCGGGGGGCGGCCGCCTGTGCAGCACTGGTCCGCGGCACCGGATCGTACAAGGCCGCCGCGGAGCGAGCAGGCGGTGAAGCGACGATCTCGTTCATCAGAAAGTGGGCCCGAGTACACGACCTGCCGCGGTCGATCCGCCGCTACGTCGCCTTGGGTGAGATCGCACCGACCGCCGCAAAACATATCGCCCGGGTGTCGGGAGAATCGCGGTTCCTGCTCGCGTGGGCGACTCTCGATCACGACCTCACCGTCCGGGAGGTGCGGGCGGTTGCCTCTCGGATCAACGAGGGCGCATCCGTCGCCGACGCGCTGGCTGCGGAGGGCGTCGAGTTGGGCGTGCTCTCGCTTTCGCTGCCACCGGGGACCTACCGTGAACTCAGACGCAAAGCCGCCCTCGACGACGCCGAACCGGAAGACATCGTCACGGAAGCACTCCAGGAGTATCTCTGATCGAAAGGATTTACCTGCGGAGGCGGCAACAACTATTCGCAGGGCCGATAGCTCAGCCCGGCAGAGCGTCTGGCTTTTAACCAGATGGTCGGGGGTTCAAATCCCTCTCGGCCCGTCCTG
>JARWGK010000134.1:0-19507 GCA_040409725.1 Natronomonas sp. | reverse complement strand
CCGTCGTTTCGGCGTCGGCGGTCCGCGTAATCTCGTCTGCACACCCCTGGATCACCGTCAGTTCGTTCCGGAGATTGTGACGCAACACGTTCCCGAGTGCGACGAGTTGCTGTTCCTGTCGTTTCCGCCTCGAAATGTCCCGTCCGATCGCGAGAAATCGATCCTCGCCGGCGATCGTCACCCGGGCGAGGTTGATCTCGAGCGGCAACGCCGTGCCGTTCCGACAGCGTATCGACACCTCCACCCGCCGGGTGTCACCCGGCTCCATCGACTCCCAGACCGACCCGATCGTCTCCGTCGGCGTCTGTTCGTCCAGCGACCAGACGCTGATCGAATCGAGTTCCGACTCGTCGTAGCCCGTCCCCCGTACGAACTGACAGTTCGCTCTGAGGAACGTCCCATCCGGCCTGTGGAGCGTGATCACGTCCGGCGAGTTCTCGAAGATCGCCGAAAGCTGTGTTTCCGTCCGCTCCAGTCGTCGTTCGCGCTCCCTTCGATCGCTGATGTTCCTGATGACACCGACGGTTCCCCGGAACTCCTCGTCGAACGGCAACAGCGCAATGTGTGTCTCACAGGGAATCCGCGCGCCGTCTTTCGTCTCGATTTCCATCTCGAGGATCTCTCGTTCGTTGGCTTCCTCGGCGGTGAGCAGTGCGGCGATCACCTGCTCTCCACGCCGTACGTCCGCCCGATCGAGCAGCATCGAGGCGTGTGCTCCGAGGAGTTCCGCCTCGTCGTAGCCCGTCATCTCCAGTAGGGTACTGTTGACGAAGGTGAACCGACCCGCCGAATCGAGGGCGTACACCGCATCCCCCGAGGCCTCGATGATCCGTTCCTGTCGCTGTAGCTCCTGTTGTCGCTGCTTCGTCTCCGAGAGGTCCCGGATCACGCCGACTCGACCGACCGTCCCGTCGCCGAATTCGATGCTCGTGAATCGCAGCTCCGCCGGAATCGCTTCGCCGTCTGCGGTTCGAAACTCGTACTCCAACACTCCGACGGTTCGCGCCCCCGAATCGATCTCCGCCGCCATCTTTCGGGCCGTATCGAGCGTCTCGGCGTCGGCCCAGCGCTCGATCGAGGTTCCGAGCAACGCCTCCCGGGACACGCCTTTCATCTCCGCGTACCGCCGGTTGACGTACTCGATCCGACCATCCGTATCGAGGACGTACACCGCCTCGTCGATCGTTTCGAGGATCGTCTCGTAGCGCTGCTGTTCGAGCCGCTTCGGCATCGTTTCGGCCAACTGCTCGACGGCGGCATCGTACGGATTCGGCTGTACGTCCGCCTGCACGTACGCGGTCACGCCGGCGTTGATCGCCTGTCGGGCGACGGTCTCGCTTCCCGAGTCGGTGATCAGGACGAACGGAACGTCGGGATGATTCGCCCGAACCCGTCTGAGAAGATCGATCCCGTTCTGCTTCGGCAGGTCGTACGCCGAGACGATCCCGTCGTACGCCCCCGATTCGAGTCGATCGAGTACGGTGTCCGGATCGGAACACGGATCGACCGTAACCGCTCTGTGTGTCCTTGATCGTAACTCTGCAGTCGTCGGTGGATCATCGCTAACCCAGATGATCCGTGCGTCTGACTGCATTCACCGATACAACGGGGGGTCCAAAATATAAACTCACGTGTTGTTTCGAAGGCGACACCGACGACCGAGGCGTCGTCTCCACCTGACGAACTGTCGGGCGTCCGTCGATGGCGACAGTTCGACCCCCGGCCGACGGTCGTTCCGACCCGGCGGCTGAAGCCGTCGCTCGGATCTTTTCGTCGCCGACTCGACGTATAAAAAGGTGAGGCGATCCGAAAGCGAAATTTTCGACAGACGGCAGCGCCCCGATACCCATATCGAAGCACTACGAAGGTTTAAGTACCAGAGGGCGGCCACAAGACGTATCATGGGGACAGAGACGGTGCCGCCGCCGGTGGCTCCCGGGGAGACAGGTGCGTGGTATGCACCACAGGCGGTCGATCAGTACGAACTGACGGCCGGTGTCGTCGTCACAGTTTGTGACACCGGCGAGACGTTCGAGTACGACCTCCGCGAACCGTCGCTGTCCTCGGGGGCACGGGCGGATCTTACGGCCGTTCTCGATCACTTCGAGGAGGCCGATCCGTCGCGTCCACAGACCCGCGACGGCGCCGCAGAGCGACTTCAGGCGGGGTTCGATTCGAAGTACGAACGCGCGATCGATCGCATCGTCGACTGCACCCCGGCCGAACGGCGGCGGATCGAGTACTACGCGCTCTGTGAACTGCGGTGTCTCGGCGCATTGACGCCACACGCACTCGACGACGAACTCGAGGTCGCCGACGTGGCGGGCGAGGAGGTCGTTCTCCACCTGACGGACTTCGCGCCGGTCGAGACCGGGATCGTCGATCCGCCACACGGCGATCGATTCGCGGCCGAACGCATCGAACGTTACACCGTCGCATTCGCCGGCTACGAGATTCCGGTGGTTCGGTATCGGAGACGAACGCTCGGGGGAAACGACTTCGAGACCAACTACGCGGTGCTGGAGCCGGATCGACTGCCCGGTGACGACGCGTTGATCGAGGAGTGCAAGCAGCGGGTCTGGGAAACCGGTGCCAGCGGCGTCGAGACGACGGCACTCGAGGATCGGACCGCGGTCGTCCGAGACCGAGCCGAGCAACTGCTTTCGCGTCGACTGACCGCCCGGAACACCCGCGCGTGGTTCGGGGCCGCACGGCACAGAACACAGGAACTGCTCGCACGACACGACCTCGCGCTTCCGCCGGTCGATCGACAGTTCTCGGAGGATCGCCTCGATGACCTCGTCTACTACGTTCTCCGTGATCTGGTCGGTTACGGGCAACTCACCGTGCCGATCCGCGATCCGAACCTCGAGGACATCGAGGCGAACCGGGTCGGAGAGCGACTGAAGGTCGTCCCCCGCGGCGGGAAACGGGAACCGACGAGCCTCCAGTTCGACGACGAGAGTGCCTTCCGAAACGTCGTGACACAGCTTGCCGCCGAAGACGGCGTCGAACTGTCGGCCTCGACGCCGAGTGCGAAGGTGAACCTCGAACCCGACGGCGTCGACCAGACGATCCGCTGTGCCGTTGCACTCCCGGTTATAAGCGAGGATGGGCCACACATATCGATCCGAAAGCAGGCCTCTGAAATCCTCACCCCGGTCGATCTCGTCGAATCCGATTCGATGCCGACGGAACTCGTCGCGGTTCTGTGGCTGCTGTACGAACACCACGGTGTCGTGCTGTTTTCCGGTCCGACGGGGGTCGGCAAGACGACGATCATGAACGCCCACACCCCGTTTATCGACGCTGCGGATCGACCGGTGAGCATCGACGAAGGATCACGAGAGGTTCGACTCCCACACGAGACGGGCGTCTCGCTGTCGACCCGAGACCACGCCGACGAGTTCAAATCCGTCTCGATGGCACAGTTGATGACGGAGACGAACTATCTCAACCCCGACACAGAGATCATCGCAGAGATAAACACGAGTGCCTCCTTCGAGACGTTCGGCGAGAGCATCCAGACCGGCCACGGACTGCTCGGAACGACACACGCCGAATCAATCGAGACGCTGATCAACCGAGTCATCGAACAGGGGCTACCGGCGTATCTCCTCCGTGAGATCGATCTCGTCGTCTTTCCGAGACACGTCGATGGTGAACGATACGTCGGGGAAGTCGTCGAGCCACTGTCACCGGAGCAAGCCGCGGACTACGACACACAGACGATCGAGAAGGACGGAACGACCGTCCACTACAACACCGTCTTCGAGCACCGCCACGACGGCGGCTGGGAGTTTCGTTACGACCACCCTTCCCTCGGGGATCCGACTCACTCCACCGGGACCGCCCTGTTCGATCGCATCGGGACGCTGACGGACCGGCCGGCGGCCGCCGTCGAACGCGAATTTATTCGGAAACACGGATACGTCGAACACCTCCTGACAGCGGGGATCGACGACTTCGAGGCGCTGTTCGAATTCCTCGGTGATCTTCGAACCGACGAGGCAGCGACAGTCGAACGAATCCGCCACGACGGGGTCGAAAACGATGGGTGACGTCGAGTTCTCGGGGTCGATCCGGCATGCGTAGCCTCACCGCCATCGACCGCGGGCTGTTTGCGCTGTTTTCCAGACACGCAGACGACCGACGTCACGATATCGACAGACGACACTACCGCGGTGCGGCTCTGTCGGTCGGTTTCGACACGTATCTCGCCCGGGTGTACGGACTTTCCTGGCTCGTCGCCACCGCCGTCGGGTGTCTCGTCGGGACAGTTGTCGTCGCGCTGCCGGCCGAGACTGCGTCTGCAACCGTACAGACGCTGCACGCGGCGACACCGGTGTTGAATCGACTATCGCTTCCCTCGGTATCCCGTCCCGTCGTCGCGACGACCGCCGGATTCGTCGCGTTCGTCTTCGGGAAGCGATCGACGATCGTCGCCGCCGGTGCGTATCTCCGATTTCGCGCCGATGCCCGCCGAAGCAACATCGAGCGAACGCTCCCCGGGGCTGTTCGCTACCTCCGTGCGCTCGCAGACGGGAGTGACGATCGACGGACGATGCTGCGAAAGGTCGCCGAACAGGATGCATACGGCGAAACGAGCCGTGGGTTTCGCCGCGTCCTACAGAAGACGACGGTGACGGGAAGTCTCGGAGACGGGATTCGTGAAACCGCCCGTGAAACTCCGTCTCGGGAACTGTTCGCACCGTTTCTGCTGAAGTTTCAGGAGCACGCAAACCAGGGCACAGAGTCGCTTTCGACGTACCTTCGCATGGAATCACGGATGCTGTCACACAGACAACGCAGATCCAGACAGCGTGCCGGTGATTTCCTCGAACTCCTCGCCGAACTTTTCGTCGTCTTACTCGTGTTACCGGCACTTCTCGTCATCATCCTCACGGTGATGAGCATCCTCTCTCCGGGGCTTTCTGCACCGACTCCGCTTCCGGGGAATCCGTCCATTCGCGCCGTCGTCGTGTACAGCAGCGCCGCGTTCGTCCTGGTCGTCGGCCTGATCGCATCGGCACTGGTCGTCGAACTTCGACCACCGAATCACACCCGGAGATACGTCCGTCCGAAGGGGATCGAAACGCTCCGAACTGCGTTCATCAATCCGGCTAGTGCGTCCGCCGTCGGCGTCGTCCCCGCGACCGCGGCTGGATTGCTCCTCTGGCGGCTGGGGTATGAACCCCTCAACGTCCTGCTTCTCTGTTATGCCGCATACGGGATTCCCGTCGGTGTCGTCGCCGTTCGCAGGGCGCGTCTCGACGACGCGAAAGATCGGGAGATACGCGATTTTATCCACGCCGTTGCGGGACACGTGAGCCTCGGTCGACCGTTCTCCGTGGCGACGGAGACAGTCGCCCGAGAGGTCGATTTCGGCGCGTTACAGGACGACGTCGAGGACCTCGCCTTCACACTCGGGTTGACGACAGGCCCGGATGCGGACGTACGACAGGCGGCTCTCGATCAGTTCGTCGAGCGTATCGGCACCCCACTCGCAGAGCAGTCGGTCGGTCTCGTGACCGGCGCCCTGGACGTCGGAAGCGACGCCGAAACCACGTTCGAGACGTTACAGACCGAAATCGGCCGACTGTATCACGCAAAAAAGAAGCTCCGGTCGTCGATGCTCGTCTACGTCGCCGTCGGCTGGACGACGGCACTGCTGGTCGTCGCAATCGTCGTCGCGGTGAACACACACGTCCTGAGTGGCTTCGAGCAGCTTTCGTCCGTCTCTCGTGATGCCGTTGCCGTGATCGATCCCGAGGCGGTCGACGCCGACCGCGACGCCTGGCGCTTCTACGTCGTCACCCAGGCGACGATGCTCTCCTGTGGCTGGTTCGCCGGCGTTGCTTCGCGTGGCCGATACGAGGCATTGCTCCACTCCGGACTGCTCGTGGTCGTCTGTTATGCGGTGTTTGCGGGTGCTGGTGTCGTATGAATCGCCGCGCACAGTCCCACGTGATCGGTGTCGCGGTGCTGCTTGGGATCACCATCGCGGCAATCGCGTCCCTGACCGCGAGTGCGGGGTTGCTCATCGATTCCCACGCCGCCGAAGCCGATTCCAACCGGGTCGCCACCGGCCTCGAATCGGCGCTCCATCCGACCTCCAGCAGCAGTTCCGAGACCGTCCACTTCGTCGACGGAAGCCTCTCACCCGTCGAGCGTCACACCGAAATACGGGTCGATGGCGAAACAACCCACCGGATACGAACCGATGGGCTCGTCTACACCGGGCAGTCGAACCGCCGGGTCGTGTTCGAAGCCGGAGGACTCGTCCGTACACATTCGGGTGGTGGGACGCTCCAGACTGGTCCGACACTCACGCGCGGAACGAGCGTGTTCGTGATCGGGATCACCCGACTCGGTACCGACGTCTCCGGTGTCGGTGGCTCCGGTGGGACATCCGTTTCGGTCCGGACGAATACTACACACGAGCGTCACTCACTCGAAGCCGGTGATCGCTTCACCGTCGCCATCGAAACCGCGACACCCGCCGCGTGGGAACGGTACTTCGAAAAGCGAGGCGCGACGACGACCCGAGAGCCGGGCGATCCACCGATGGTCGCCGCGACGTTCGATGGCGACAGAGACGGTTATCTGGTCGTCCACGACCTTTCACTGGAGTTGACACCAGATGGATGACGGCTGTCTTCCACAGGAGACCCACAGTCGAGCCGTTACTCCGATCGTCGGAAAAGCACTCGAGGCGGCCATCGTCGTCTTCTATATTGCCCTCCTGACGACGATTCTGTACGGGTCCGTCGTTCCCGAATATCGGGCGGTCGCCGGAACGGAGGTCGCAGACCGGACGGTCGCCGACGTGGCGACGGACGTCGAAGCAGCCGTTCCGCCGGAGGCGTTCGCCGCCGATGTCACCGTCGCCGTCGAACTTCCTCGCACGATCGACGGCAGCGAATACCGGATCCAGGCCGTCGGTGAACGCCTCCGTCTCGAGCACCCGAACCCGGATCTCGGCGTCGAAGTTACGCTTTCACTTCCCGGACACGTCGATTCGGTGTCCGGAGAGTGGCACAGCGACGACCCGGCCGAAATCAACGTCACCACCGCCGACGGAACGACGGAGGTCACCCTCGGATGAGGGGACAGGCGAACGTCCTCGGTCTCGCGGTGGCGTTGCTCCTGCTTACGACGGTCACCGGGATCGCCGTGGTAGTTGCCGATGGAGCCTTCGTCGACGCGGACCGAGATGCGACCGAACGTGCCACGGCATCCGGCGTCGCCGATCGACTCGTTGCCGCCGACAGCCCGCTCACCGATCGACGGAACGTGATACGGGCCGAACGGATGGATCGAATCGACGACGTCGTCCCACCTGATATCGACGCACGGGTCACCGTCGGCACGGAGGTCGTATACGAACGTGGCGCTCCCACGGACGGGACGACAGTCGAGCGAGTCATGCTGCTCTCGACGTCGGAAACGGCAGTGGCCACCCCGCAAAACGGATCGACGACGGTTCCCAGACCGGCTGAAACGGCTGTCGTTCGGATCGATCCCGACGCGACTGTCGATACCGTCCGGGCCAGAGACCGGATCGTCCTCCACGATCCGAGTGGAATCACGGAGCGAAACCAGATACCGCTGTTCGGACAGGAACCGACCGAGGTCGAATTCGCCGGAGCCTTCGACGACGAAGCCGTGTCGGTGACGTATCGAACCGAAGAAACGGAGCCGAAACGGCTCTCGGTGACCGTCGATGTCTGATCGCGGACAACTCTCGTTGTCGGTCGTCGAGGCTGCCGTCGGGATCGTCTTCGTCTTCGCCGTGACGACCGGGTTTGCCTTCGGCGTAGCTGCACCGGAAACGACGGCACATCTGGACGCCGAGGCCGAAGGTGCGCTGACGATCCTCGCCTCCGAACCGCCGGCCGAGGAACAGTCACGCCTCGCCACCCTCGCCGAGTCGAAAGCCGCCTTCGATGCCGAACGGGACGCACTGACAGCACGGGTCGAATCGATTCTCGGCGAGGGACTACTGTTTCGACTCGAAACACCGCACGGCACACTCGGACATCGTCCATCTGCCGATGCTGCAACCGGCGAGGCAACCACTGTCACCGCTGGCGGTCAGATCACGATTCGGGTGTGGTATGCGTGAGTTCGCTTCCGACGACTCGGATGAGATACGAACGCGGTCAGTTCGTACTCGTCGCCGCTGCCGTCGTCGCGGTCGCGCTTGCAGCAATCCTCCTGGCGTATCTCCAGCTAGCAGCCCACCCGGATCTCACCGGTTCGAGTGGCCCCGAGACGCCGACCGGGGACGAAACGCTCGCCGTCCTCGACAGAGCTACCCACGAGGCCGTACTCGAAACGGCCGGCGATCACGAATGGGACGAGCGAACGGACCGCGCCGTCGCGCTCAGAGACGAACTCACCGATCCGATCGAATCACTCGAAACTGCCCGTATCGACGAGGGTGTCGTCAGGACGATCGGATACAACACCACTGCAGCAGCCGCGTGGAATCGGCTACCGGAGAACTGTCCCCGTGGAAACGACCGGCGATTCGGCGGGTGTACCGCAATCGGCGGCATCGTCCTGCAGGAACGCGCCGGCGAAGCAGTCGCACTCGCCGTTGCATTCGACGTCCGCATCGTCGGCCCCGACGGGTACGGGACGTTGACAGTGATCGTGACACTCGGTTGATACCGAAGCGCCCGGCGGTCGTCTCGACTACCGGTTCCTCGACTACCGGTTCCTTGACTGCAACACGTCGTCTAGAGCCTCTGACTCGGTGACCTCCTGAAGCTCCTCCATGGTGAAACGCTCCGGTTTGCGGTCTCGGTCACCGGCGGCGATGCCGCTCGTGAGGACGGCTCTGATGCCTTCTTCGACGCTCATATCGACGTCGATCACCCGATCTTCTGGAACGTAGGTCAGGTATCCGCCGGTGACCGGGTTCGGTGCCAGCGGAATAAACAGCGTTATCACCCCCGTCGCTTCGAGTGCAGCGGCGACCGAATCGGGTGCTTCGGTGGTTTCGAAGGCGATAACGTACATTTCCTCGGAGAACATTTCGACGAGTTTCACGCCCTCGAACTCCCGGTCGTCGCTGTTCAACGCCATACTTCCGACCTGTCGAATGCTCTGATACACCGTTCCGATTCCTGGAATCGAGGCGATCAGGTAATCGAAGGTTTCGACGAGACGCTCGCCGTAGCGGTACTGGGTCAACAGTCCGACAGCGACGACGATGCCGAAGAGTACGAGCAGCGCGACGAACTGTGCCAGCACCTCGACGCCAGCGAGTTCGAGTAGCCCGACGAGCGGCTGAATCACGTCCCCGACGATCGAAACGGCAAACCAGATCACGTAGGC
This sequence comes from Natronomonas sp., assembly GCA_040409725.1. GTDB lineage: Archaea > Halobacteriota > Halobacteria > Halobacteriales > Haloarculaceae > Natronomonas. The sequence continues at coordinate 10,159 of JARWGK010000134.1, read as the reverse complement.
TGTAACGAGAACCGGTACGACGATGGCCAGTCCGGTCAGAACCACCGTCCGCATCGTGCGGTACCTGCGTGACGACTCGCCGTCGCCCCTGTCGCGTTCGGCCATTCGATAGTAGCCACTCGACCGGACGGAAAATAATGGTTATTGCTGGGAGTGCTGCCGCTGTGCGGCAGAAAATAATAAAAATGACAGCGAAACCGCGAGTGGTTGCTACGTTAGTCGTCGCCGGGGACGCCGGCACCGACCGTGGAGCCGTAGTCCGAACCCGAGACGACACCGGCTGGCTCCTGAACCACGTAGCGGATCAGGAGGAACGCGAAGATGTACTTCGCGACGATGTCGAGGAAGCTGTAGGCCCACGACGTGACGCCGACGCCGAGGACGGCGAGACCCTCGTTGCCCAGCGCCCAGAAGATCGGGTAGCCGAGCCACATGACGACGGTGAGGATCTTCAGCGTGTTGAAGATGTCAATGGTGCCGGCAGCCTGTGCATCCTTTGGCCACTCGACCAGCAGGATGTACAGGACGACGGCGAAGAACGTACAGCTGAGGAAGTACCAGAACCACCGCAGGCCGTGACTCGACGTGGTCAGAGCGGCGGCGAGGCCGGTGACACACATTGCGATGTCGAAGGTGATCGCGGTGAAGATCTTCGTCATATTAGAGCCTGCAAGCAGGCCGAGGGCCAGCAGGATCGCTGGCGTCGACAGCGCCCACGTCAGGTAGCGACCCCAAAGCGACAGGACCTCCTGTCCCTCCAGAGCGTGTCCTGCGGGCATCTCCAGGAAGCTGATCGTCACACCCGACGCCAGTCCCGTGTAGCTCGAAATCGAGACCACCGGAACGAGGAGCGTCGAGACGACGATGAGCTTCGCCCGTGGGTCTTCGAGGTCTCTCGCCATGAAGACGAAGACGATGATCGAAAACCCTGCCAGGGCGATGTTCACGTAAATCGAACTGGCCAGAACCTCGTTGGCCAGCACTGCCTCGAAAATCTCTGTCTGTGTTGCCTCCTGCTGTAGGAGCACAGCGTACTGTGCCACTGTTGCCAGTACTGCTGACACTGATGCCACCATGCAATCGACCGCTTCTCACCCTTTCCTAATATAAGTATGGGTTTCCACCCAAAAGGTATATATAGTAAGAAAGATTGCGAACCGGACCGAGGCACCTGTGACGCCCACCGTTTGACCCCACCGCCGCCGTCAATCCCGTCGTGTTGTGGTGTTTGGAGTCACCTCGTCGATCGGGTGGCCACAGCCTGCCGTCGCCTGCGTCGAATCGACAACCGACCGAGAGCCAACCGCTTTCGGGTAGTTCGATCGAACGTAGGCGTCTGATATATCCGTACGGGAAAACATATCATCACCAGTTTCGAGGCAGTAATATGGATACAGTTTCGGGAACGATCCTCACCGGTCGGTCGTTCGAACCGCTCCGTGGGCGGGTCGTCGTCGACGACGGACGGATCGAGAGCATCGAGGAGACAGAAACGACCTCGAACGATATCGTACTGCCGGCGTTCGTCAACGCTCACACGCATCTGGGCGACGCCGTGGCGAAGGAGGCGGCCGTCGGGCTTTCACTCGAGGAGGCGGTCGTCCCACCGGACAGTCTGAAACACAGACGACTGGCCGCTGCCGACCGATCCGATCTCGTGACCGCGATGGCCCGGACGCTCCGCTTCATGCGGCAAACCGGTACCGTCTCGTGTCTCGACTTCCGTGAATCCGGGGTCGATGGCGCGCGTGCGCTCCGTGATGCAGGCGAATCCGTCGACATCGACCCGTTCGTCCTCGGAAGCGGCGATCGATCCGTCCTCGACGTCGCCGACGGGTACGGTGCCTCCGGCGCGAACGACGACGATTTCACCGACCAGCGCGCCGCCTGCCGAGAGCGTGACGTGCCGTTTGCCATCCACGCCGGCGAACCGGACGCGACCGACATTCACCCGGCACTCGATCTGGAACCGGATCTCCTCGTCCACATGGTCCACGCAGAACGAGAGCACCTCGAACGGGTGCGCGATCAGTCGATCCCCATCGCAGTCTGCCCTCGGGCGAACACCGTCCTCGACGTCGGTACCCCGCCGGTGGGCGCGTTGCTCGAGCACACGACGGTCGCACTCGGGACCGACAACGTGATGTTGAATCCGCCGTCGATGCTCCGGGAGATGGCGTACACGGTGAAACGGTTCGACGTGACCGCCACGGAAGTGCTACGGATGGCCACCGTCGCCGGCGCCGACCTCGCCGGCCTCGACTGTGGCGTCATCGCTCCCGGCCGACGGGCGGCACTCGTCGTTTTGGACGGCGATTCGGACAATCTGGCCGGGTCGGTCGATCCCGTGGAGGCGGTCGTCCGGCGGGCGACCGAACTGGACATCAAACGCACCCTCGTCTAGCTCTCGTCGTCGCTCTCGGGGTCGAATCTGCCGAACGGCGTCGTTTTGTGGCTCCGAACGAGAACCTCGTCGGCCACGGTGAGCCCCATGTCCAGGAGTTCCTGTGCGATGGGCGTGATGTCGCTGTCGGATTCGCCGACGGCGGTGACGAGAAGGTTCTCCTCACCCGTGACCAGTTCCTGAACCGAAACGACGCCGTCTATCGCCAGAATATCGGCGATTCGATCCCCGCGTTCGGGTATCGAGGCGGTGCAGTAGAGTAACATTCGAAGCGGATACCCCGACCGCTGGTAGTCGACGCTCGCGCTGTATCCCTTGATCACGCCGTCGGATTCGAGACGCTGAATGCGCTTGCGGACGGTACTGTCCGAGGTACCGGTTCGCTCCGCGATGTCTCCGGAGGACATGTTTCGAGCGTCTTCCTGAAGCGCGTACAGGATCGCCCTGTCCACGTCGTCGATTTCCTCACCGGTCATACCAGCCATTCCGCTACAGGGGCACTTTACTCTGTACGTTGCTCGGACGGCCGACGAACACCCGCTCGAAGGCTGCTCCTTCGCCTACGGGCTCAGTCGCTGCCGGTCTCGCGGGAACTGGGAGAGACTCACTCCGTTCGTCTCTCCGGCTCCCACGGGATCGTTACGGCGACAGCCGTTGCCGATCCCGTGGGAACAACACGGCCTCTCGAATATTATCCAGATCGAGCATCGTCATCAGCAGTCGCTCGGCTCCGAGGCCCCACCCGGCGTGTGGCGGCATCCCGTAATCGAACATCTTCGTGTAGTACTCGAAGGCCTCGGGATCGAGCCCCTGCTGTTCGAAGCCCTCGATGAGATGCTCCCGTCTGTGCTCACGCTGTCCGCCGGAGACGAGTTCCATTCGCGGATGCATCATATCGAAGCCGGTCGAGACTTCCTCGTCTCTGTCCATGATGTAGAACGGCTTGATCTCGGCCGGCCAGTCGGTGATGAAGTAATGCGTCCCGACGTCCTCGCCGAGTGCTCGTTCGGCCTCCGTCGGCAGGTCGTCGCCCCAGACGAGCTGTTCGTCGAGCGCGCCGGTCGCGTTGATCCGCTCGATCGCCTCCTCGTAGCTCAGCCGGGGAAACGGCGTCTCCGGGACCGAGAACTCCTCGATTCCGAGCGCCTCGAGCTGGTCGGCGCAGTTTTCGGCGACGGCCTCGTGGGCGGCGACGACGACCGACTCACAGACGTCCATCGCGTCGCCGTCGTCACAGAACGCGCCCTCGAAGTCGATCGAGGTCGCCTCGTTGAGGTGTCGCGGCGTGTTGTGTTCCTCCGCGCGGAAGATCGGACCGATCTCGAACACCCGTTCGAGGTTCGATCCCGCGATCAGCTGTTTGAACAGCTGTGGAGACTGGTTCATGAATGCCTCCTGTCCGAAGTACGTGATCGGGAACAGCTCTGTCCCGCCTTCGGTGCCGGTGGCGACGATCTTCGGTGTGTTTATCTCGGTCGCGTCGGCGTCTCGGAACGCCTCCCGAACCGCCCGGAGCACCTCGGCCCGCACCTCGAAGATCGCCTGCCCCTCCTCGCGGCGGAGATCGAGCGTCCGGTTGTCGAGCCGCGTCGACAGTTCCGCATCGACCTTCCCGGATGGATCGAGCGGCAACTCGGTGTCGGCCTCGGCGACCACCTCGACTGCGTCCGGGACGACCTCGACACCGGTCGGCGCCCGTGGTTCCTCCTCGACGCGGCCGCTGACGGAGACGACCGACTCGCGGGCGGCTTCAAGCCCCGTCGAGACGAGTTCGTCGTCCATCTCGTCTTTCTCGAATTTGACCTGTATCCGTCCGGATTTGTCTCGAAGAATGAGAAAGGCGATCCCGCCGAGATCGCGGATCTCGTGGACCCACCCGGCGACGGTAACCTCTGCACCCGGCTCGGCGTCTGCAGTGTACGTACGACTGTCCATACACCTCGTTTTGCTGCGCCCGACTTAAACGCGGCTTTCTGTGTCGAATCGGCCGCTAGTGTTCGGGACGTTCTGCCGTGGCGTCCTTTGCACCCTCGACGGTTTCCCGGACGGCGTCGGCACCTGCCTCGTGGACGAGATCGCCGACGATGACCGTATCCGCCCGCCGGCCCATCTCGTAGGCGGACTCGTAGTCGCCGATGCCGCCCCCGTAGAACACCGTCGCGTCGTCGACGGCGTCCGTCGCCGCCTCGACGATGTCCGGATCACCGTACGTGCCGGAGTACTCGATGTAGATGATCTGCTGGCCGAACATTCGATCTGCGACCTCGGCGTAGGCGGCGACGTCCTCCGCCGAGAGATCACAGTCGGCGGTCGTGTACTCGGCGACCGAGGAATCGGGGTTGAGCACGATGTACGCCTCGGTGAACGTTCGATCCCAGTCGATTTCGTTGTCGAGACGCGCCCACTCCTTGTGTGCGCCCGTCGTCCAGAAGGTGTCGCCGGCGTTGAACACGACGGGAACCAGATAGCCATCGAGACCCTCTCTGTGGACGACGGCACCGACGTTCGACGGCTCGATGTACACCGGGATGTCGTGGGCCGTCGTCGCCTCGACGACGCGGGCCATCTTCTCTTCTGTCATCCCGGTCGTCCCACCGATCTCCAGTGCGTCGGTTCCGGTCGCACAGACGTCCTCGAACGTCTCGCCCTCGAACAGCGACTTGTCGGGATCGATCTTCACGACGTGGTCCCACTCGGTCCAGGGCGCTTCCATACTCCCCGAATGCTCGCCGTCAGATAAAACCGTTCGGCTTTCCGCGAGTGTGTCCCGCCGTCGGGCTCAGTCTGCCGCCGACTCGGCGCCCAACTCCGCCTGCCACTCCCGGACCCGATCCGCCGAAATCCCCTGTACCTCTCCGGCGACGGCCTCCGCGTCGACCGAGGCCAGATCGTCGATCGTCTCAACACCCGCCGCCGAGAGCTTCTCGGCCGTCCGTTCGCCGACGCCGTCCAGATCCGTCACATCCGAGACTGCCTGTCGCTTCCGGAACTCCTCGTAGTTACAGATCGGACAGCCCAGCTCCCAGGGATCGTCGTCGTCGCCCACGACGAGTCCCGGCAGATCGTGTTCCTCGCAGTGTTCGTCTGTAATCTCGATGTCGCCGCGTCTTGGCAGCGGCAGCGAGTACTCACAGTCGGGGTACCGCGTACAGCCGACGAGTCTGGAGCCGCTGCGGAGCCGTTTGATGGCGAGTTTCCCGCCCTCGGACGTGCCACACTCCGGACACGATCCGATTATCTGGTCGTCTTCGGCGTCCGCCTCCTCGGCTCGACACAGCGGACAGCCGTGAACGTACGTGCTTCGCCCGGCGAGCATCTTCACCGAGTGCAACCCGTGGTCCTCGCAGGTCTCGTCGATCACGGTCGGTTCGCCGTTGCTCGGCAACGGCAGGGTGTAGCGACAGTCCGGAAACCCGTCACAGCCGACGAAGTACGACCCCTGTCTGGAGCGTCTGACGAGCAACTCCTCGCCGCAGTCCGGACAGGCTCCGATCGTGCGATCGGCCTTCATCGACTCCCGGAGGTGCTCGCCGATCTCTTCGCGAGAATCGTGGAGTTCCTCGAAGATCCGCTCGAGAACCGCCCGGGACTCCTCCGTCACCGACTCCAGATCCGCTTCCCCGTCGGCGATGGCCTGCATGTCCGCCTCGAGTTGTGCGGTCATCTCCTCGTCTACGATTCGGTCCGCAAACGTTTCGGCGGCCTCGACGACGGCCATCGCGAGTCGCGTCGGCCGCGGCGGATCGCCCTCGATGTACCCCCGATCGTACAGCTTCTGTAAGGTGTTGTGTCGGGTCGATTTGGTTCCCAGCCCTCGATCGGCCATCAACTCGATCAGCCGCGACTGACCGCGCCGTCGTGGCGGCTGTGTCTGTTTGTCCTCGATCCGGGCGTCGGTGACCGAAAGTGTCTGACCCTCCTCGACGTCCGGCACGTGATTCTCGCTCGTCGAACCGTACGGGTACACCTCGTGGTACCCACGCCGTAGCAGCCGCTTGCCGTTTGCCTTCAGGGAGTGGCCGTCGGCATCGGCGACGATCTTCAGGTGTTCCCACTCCGCCGGGTCGGCGACGGTCGCAAGGAACCGTCGCACGACGAGTTCGTACACCGCCCACTCGTCGTCGGAAAGCGCCGACACGTCGGGCAGTTCGTCGGTCGGATGGATCGGCGGGTGGTCCGTCGTCTCCTCGTCGCCTTCCGTCGGTTCGATTGCTCCGCCGAGCAGCGATTCGGCGTCCGCACCGAAGGCCGTCGAGTCGGCAAAGGTTTCCAGCAGCGCCTCGGGATCGAGATCGTCCGGGTACACCGTGTTGTCCGTCCGGGGATACGTGATGTAGCCGGCGGTGTACAGCTCCTCGGCGACGCTCATCGCCTTCTGTGCCGACAGCCCGAGGGAGCCCGCAGCCCGGATGTAGCGTGTCGTGTCGAACGGCTCCGGCGGCTCGTCCGTTCGCTGCCGCCGTCGCACCGATTCGACGACCGCCGAATCGGCCCCCGAGAGATCCTCGAAGACCGCCTCTGCCTCCGACTGCTCCCAGACCCGTTCCTGCTCGGTGCCGTCCTCGCGGGAGAAATACTGCGATTCGAAGGCATCGCCACCGTCGGTCAGATCGACGAACAGCTCCCAGTAGTCCTCGGGATCGAAGGCCTCGATCTCCCGTTCGCGGTCGACGATCAGCTTCAGCGTCGGACTCTGTACCCGTCCGACGGAGATGAAATCGTCGCCCATCTGCTTCGCCGAAAGCGACAGAAACCGGGTGAGTGCGGCCCCCCAGAGCAGGTCGATGATCTGCCGTGCTTCACCGGCGGCAGCCAGATCGAAATCCAGTTCGTCGGGGTTGGCGAACGCCTCCCGGACCTCGTTTTCGGTGATCGAGGAGAACCGAACCCGATCGATCGGGATCTCGGCGACCTCCCGTATCAACTCGTAGGCCTCCTTGCCGATGAGTTCGCCTTCCCGGTCGTAGTCGGTCGCGATGATCGCCGTGTCGGCGTCTCTCGTGAGTTGCTGTAGCGTGCGGACGATGTTCTCTCGCGTCGGCGTCTTCGTGACCTCGGCGTCGATCAACTCGACCGGCCGAACGTCCCGCCAGTTGTCGTACTCCGGCGGAAAGTCGACGCCGACGACGTGTCCCGACAGCCCGACACACCGGGTGGTGTCCCACCGGTACACGTTGACGCCGTTGCGTCGCTTCGTCTCGAAGGTCCCCTCCGAGAGGATCTCGGCGATGCGACGGGCGGCGTTGTCCTTCTCGGTGACGATCAGTTCCACGCCTCGGTGTAGACTCACCCCGAATTTCAACGTTTCGTCGCCTCCGGCCTCGTCTCCCCACCGCTTCGCCTCTCGACATCCTCTTGTTCGTCGAATCCCCAGACGGCGTATGGAGGAGTCACGCGCCCGAAAGCTGCGATTCGTCACGCTCCAGCTCGTCGGCGCGGTCGCCGTCATCCACCTCATCGCCGGGATCGCGGAAACGGCTCGCCTCGCAAGCGCCGGACTACTCGGCGCCTATCTCACCGGCGAGTTCCTCACACAGCCCGAGATGCTCCTGTTCGTCACTTCTTCGATCGCCATCCTCGCCGGCATCCTCGCCGTCGGCCTCGGCTACCTCGACCACCGCCGTGCCTACGCGCTCGGAATCCTCGCGATGCTGACGTTCATCGTCGGCTGGCTCGCCTGGCATACGGTGTTCGACCACGGCATGGCCTTCGGCGGCGAGGCCGGGGGCGACGGCCACTCCCACGGCGATCACTCCCACGGCGAAGAGGCTGGCCACGAACACGGCGGCCTTCTGACGGTGATCGTCTCCCACTACGTCGAACCGCTCGTCGGCGTCTTCACCGGGGTCGACCAGCCCGGACAGACCGTCCTCGCCGTGATCTCGAAAACGCTCGAGGTGATCGCACTTCTCGCCCTGTCGATCCTGTTCGTCGCCGATCCGAAGGCACAGCCGAGGGACGGGTCGACGGCCTCGAAGGATGCCGATCTTGCCGCCGACGACTCTGAGGACTCGGAGGAGGGCGTCGGGACTCCAGAGGGTTCGGTCGGTTCGACGAAGTGACACCGACACGCCGACCGTCGGGTCGCGGCACTCGCGTCGGTAATCGTCGCGGCCACCTCCGTCGTCGCGTCTCAGCCCAACTGCTCTCGGAGCAGTTCGTTGACTGTCCCTGGGTCGGCGCTCCCGCCCGTGGCCTGCATCACCTGCCCGACGAGGAAGTTCAACGCACCGTCCTCGCCGTCGTGGTAGTCTTCGACCGCGTCGGGGTTGTTCTCGATTGCCGTCTCGACGGCCGCAACGACCTCGTCACCTTCGGTCTTGCCGAGGCCCTCCCTGTCGACGACCTCGTCTGGGTCCAGCCCCTCGTCGAGCATCGTCCGCAGGACGACCTCCTCGGCGTTTTTCGTCGTGATCGACTCCTCGTCGACGAGTTCGATCAGACGGGTGAACTCGTCGAGTCGATCCTCGACGTCGGCGATCGTCATATCGCGGTAGTGGAGTTCCCCGAGGAGGTTGTCGGCGACCCACGTCGCGGCGAGGGTCCCGTCGAAGGTATCGGCGATTCGCTCGAAGAAGTCGGCGAGTTGCTTACTCGACGTGAGCTTCGAGGCCGACTCCGAATCCAGGCCGTACTCCGCCCGAAATCGCTCCCGACGGGCGTCCGGCAGTTCGGGAATCTCGATCGTCTCGATCCACTCCGAGACCCGAAGCGGCGGCAGATCCGCCTCCATGAAGTAGCGGTAGTCCTTCTCGGCTTCCTTCGAGCGCATCGAGACGGTCACCCCCCGGGAGTCGTCCCAGTGTCTTGTCTCCTGTTCGATCTCCCGACCGCGTTGGATCGCGTTTTTCTGCCTCGTCTCCTCGTACGCAAGCGCCTTCTCTGCGGCACGGTGACTGGAGATGTTCTTCACCTCCGTCCGGTTTGCCGACTCGAGTGCCGACTCGGGGATCGTCTCACCGTCGAATCCGCTCGTATCGACGATCGAGAGGTTGGCGTCGACCCGCAGCGATCCGTCGCGTTCGGCGTCGAAGACGCCGAGATACTCCAGCACCTCGGTTAGCTTCGCGAGAAACGCCCGAACCTCACTCGCCTCCCGGAAGTCAGGTGTTGTGACGATCTCCATGAGCGGCGTCCCGGCGCGGTTGTAATCGACGAGCGTGTAGTCGGCCCGATCGACCGACACCGTCCGGTTTTCGAGATCCCGCGTGCCTTCGCGTGCGTGTCTGAGACTCCCCGGATCCTCCTCGAGATGTGCGCGTTCGATCCCGACGCTCCGGCGGTCGCCGTCGACCTCGAATGCGAGTTCGCCACCGTCACAGATCGGCGCGTCGTACTGGGTGATCTGGAAGTTCTTCGGCAGATCGGGGTAGTAGTAGTTCTTCCGATGGAAGCGCGTCTGCTCCGGAACGTCGGAACCGAGTGCCTTCCCGACCTTCACCGCGGCTTCGACTGCCGCCTCGTTCACGACCGGCAGCGATCCCGGCAACCCGAGACAGACCGGGCAGGTGTGGGTGTTCGGCTCCTCGGCGTCGGCCGTCGAACAGCCACAGAAGATCTTCGTGTCCGTCTCTAGCTGTACGTGCACCTCGAGACCGATGACGGCGGTCAACTCCCGCCCCTCGGCGGTCTGTGCGGTCATTACTCGTACTCTGAATCGGCGGCTGTTAAAGCCTGACGACCGACCTTTTTTCTGCGGGGGGTCGCCGGGGGCGACCCCCGCTTGAAAAAACGTCGATGAAAAAAGGCCGGCAC
>JARWGK010000133.1:0-19555 GCA_040409725.1 Natronomonas sp. | reverse complement strand
AAGCCGGTGGAGGGATTTGAACCCTCGACCTAATCCTTACGAAGGATTCGCTCTGCCAGCTGAGCTACACCGGCACACCTCAGACGATGGCAATAACAGAAATAAGGGTTGCGACTCCGACCGAAGGCAGGGCGTTACCGACGCCGGAGTCGGGCATCGAGCCGAACGTTCAGTTCGTGTGGCGCATACGACCGAACGACGCGTCGAGTCTCGATTTCGACATCGTACCCGCCGGCGTTGGCTGCCCCACGAATCGCCGCTTCTCCCGGGGCGAACGGCTCGTCGTCGCCGGCGATGTCGTAGTAGTGGATCACCGCTTCTTCTGCGGCCAACTCGACTGCGGTGTCGAGAAACTCCTCGGCGCTGTGTGGCAGATTCATCACGATCCGGTCGGCCCAGTCGTCGTATCCCGATACCGCAGAAACGTCGCCACAGATCGCCGTCACCCGATCTGTGACGCCGTTGCGTTCCGCGTTCCGTCGCAGGTACTCGATCGCCGTCGGATTGATGTCGACGCCGACGACCGCCGCCGCACGCTTCGCTGCCGGGATCACGAACGGGCCGACGCCGGCGAACATGTCGAACACCTGCTCGTCTGCGTCGACGGATTCGACGACCCGCCGACGGTCGGTCGCCAGTCGTGGCGAGAAATACACCGCCGCGATGTCGAGTTCGAAGCTGTTGCCGTACTCCCGGTGGACCGTCTCAGTCGTCTCCCCGACGAGTACGTCCCAGTCCCGAATCCGCATCTCGCCTTTGACCTTCGAGGCGCGATTGACGACGGTGTCGACCGGGAGATCCGACTCCGCGATCGCGGTGGCGACCTCCCTCGCCCGCTCCGGGTCGTCCTCGTCGATGATCGCGATCCGTCCCAGCCGTTCGTACGTGGGTTCGAAGCCCAGGCTATCGGCCGGAAGCGTCTGTGTCTCCCGCCGCGGGAGGTCGCGGTCTTCGATTTGGATCGTCGACCTGTCGTTTCCGTCGAGCGAGGATTCCAGCAGCGAACGGACGGTTTCTGCGTCACCTGACCCCGACAGCGGGATGTACACTGCGTCTTCGGTGGCCTCGATGTCGTGTGTCTCCGAAAGCAGGTCTCGCTCCGACAACACCTGCCGTGCCGTCTCACCACCCGACCTCGGAACCCGGACACACCGAACCATCGCTCACATTCGGTGAGCGAAACGAGTAAGCGTGACGATCCGACGCGAGAATTTCGGCGCCGTCCGCGTTCCTTTTGGTCCGTCCCCGACGAGAGATCGTATGCTCACATTCGTCGGTCTCGGACTCTACGACGAGCGCTCGGTCACCGTCGCCGGACGGGAGGCGATCCGCGGTGCCGACCGCGCGTTTGCCGAGTTCTACACGAGCAAACTCGCTGGAACTACACTCGAGGCGCTGGCTGCACACCACGGCATCGACATCGAGCGACGCGACCGTTCCGGCGTCGAGGAGTCTCCCGACGAGATACTCTCGGCTGCCTCCGACGGCGACGTGGTTTTTTTGACCGCCGGCGATACGATGATCTCGACGACCCACGTCGACCTCCGTCTGCGTGCGATCGACGACGGGATCGAAACGCGCGTGATCCACGGCACGACGGCAGAGACGGCCGCGTCGTCACTCACCGGACTGCAGAACTACCGCTTCGGTAAGGCGACCACGCTGCCGTTTCAGTACGCCCACGCGGGCGACGACGTTCCGGGAAGCGTCGTCGAGACCATCTCCGACAACGCCGACCGAGGCCTCCACACGCTCGTCTACCTCGACATCAAGGTCGGCCCCGGGCCGCGTGGCACGGACCGCGAGGAGTATATGAGTGCCGACAGGGCGGCCGAACGCCTCACCGACGCACTCGGTGGGGACCGACTTGGGGTCGTCGTCGCCCGGGCCGGATCGCCGGACCCGGTGGTCGCTGCCGACCGGCTTTCGGTCCTCGCCGACGGAGCCTTCGGGGCGCCGCTGCATCTACTGATCATCCCCGGCGACCTCCATCACATCGAGCGCGACGCGCTTCGGGCACTCGGAGGGGCACCCGAATCGGTCCTCGACGGCTGATACTGCCGGCTGTAATCCGTTCAAGATTCTTCGGCGATATCCGGTTGGATACCGTCCAGAACTCCATCGTTCGGACGGAACTGTTGTAGATAGTTACAGCCGGCAGTATGAGCTACCAGTACACCGCATCGACGCGGTGTGTCCGACCGTACGCCGACAGCGGATCGTCTGCGGCCCACTCGAGGCCGAACTGTTCGAGTTGAACCACCCGGGTGTAGTCGACGACGGTCACCGGTATGCGGAACCCGGCACCCGATACGCCGTCGGAGCCTTCCTCGGAATCGGCCTCGACCGCGCTCACGAGTCCGGTGTAGGCGTGGCCGTGGCGTCGGTCGTGGACGTAACACGCCGCAAGCGGGGGCGTCTGCTCTCCCGGAGCGGCTGCGTGTACCGCCTCGATCGAGCCACGGACGAGATCCCAACACAGCACCGGCCTCGAACCGTCCTCGAGGATCGTCGAGAGTTCCGACGGATTGTCGAATCGCTCCCCCAACTCCGTGGCGCCGAACGAGACGTTCTGATCGATCGAATTCGCGAAGTACTGGACGACATCGTAGGACGTCCGCTCCCGAAACGCCGCTTCGAGACCGCGGACGACCGCCCGTGCGTCGGTCGGATCGACGCCGAGGAGCGATTCGACGACGGCCGGGTCCGTCGCCGTCGCGCGACGAAGCTCCCCGACGATCTCCGGATTCGTCTCCGCCCCATCGAGCGTCTCGAAAAACGCCTCCGGGGAGTGAAACTGGAAGTCGTACGTTACCGAGGCCTCGAGTGGAATTTCCGCACGAAACCGTGGGGTGAGGTCGCCGTTTTCGTCCTGTTCGACGACGTTCGTTCCGCGCCCGAACTGTCCGTATCCGACGACGGTGTTGTGTGCCGTCCGGCCGACCGCTGCGGCTCCGATCACCCCGCCTGTGGCGGCGAGTAGCTGGCGTCTGGACAGCGTTCGTCGATCACTCACGGTTCATCCGGGCGTTCGCCGCCGTCCGCAACCGCCGGTTGTCGCAGCGAAATCTCGTCTCCGGTGAGGAGGAAGAGTAGATCCTCGGCGACGTCGAGTATCTCCGGAACCCAGCGCGTGACGATCCACGCGATACCGACCAACGCGAAGATCGCAAGCCCCTGTGAGATGACCCGATCGGCGAGGAAAAACGACACCCGGGCCGGATCCGAGAGGCCGAAGGCGAACATCACGGGTCCCTCCAGCATCGATCCGGCGAACCACTGGTGACCGTTTGCGAGCGCGATGAAGACGTTGCGACCGATGTTGAGAATCCAGATCACGCCGACCGCGACCCCGAAGGCCTTTAGTTTCTGTCTGAGCGGGGCCTTCACCGCAGCGATCAGCCCACCGAAGATGGCCATACTCCCGATTCCGGTACAGGCGAGGACGATCCGCGACGATCGGCCGGTCTCCGGGAACCAGAAGACGCTCATCAGTCCCGCGTTCTCACCGGAGGGATCCTCCGTGAGTTCCATCCCGCTCCCGTAGCCGAGTAGCTCGATCGCGGTGGTGGTCTGTCGGGCGACCGTCTCGATCAGTATTCCGGCGGCGAAAGACGACATCTCGAAGGGGAGATAGATGATGCCCATCACGGCCACAGCACGCGACAACACGAGCAGTGAATCGCGTCCGGCGAGTAGGTGGTAGCCGACGTACAGACAGGCCGGGACGGCGATGATCGTCAGGACGGCCTGAATCACGCTCCGGTGGACGTAGACGAAATGCTGGATCAAAAGCAGCCAAAAAAGCGAAAACAGCCCCCACGCGGCGACGGTGACCCGACGCGAGAGCTCTCGATTCCCGCGATATTCGAACAGCGCGCCGACGACGAACACGCCGATGACGACCCAGGCCAACACGTCAGTGACCGGTATCACCGATATCTCCGACAGTGATGCCGGCTGTATCATTGTCGGTGGTACGTCGACATCGAGTATATGTTTTGTTGTTGTGTGTGGAAGCGACGGAGGAGGGCTCACGGCGAGCGGATCGAGGCGACACGGTCGACCCCTCGATCAGCGGAACGGAGTCCGGTCGACTGTCCCGCCGATCAAATGAAGCCCCGTTCCCTGATAAGTGGCCAGTAGTACCACCACGCGACCGTCCACATCAGGACGGTCCCGACCGGAACTGCAACGGAGCCGAGTCCCAGAAGACCGTACGCGAGTTGTAGCTGTGCGACCCCTGCGAAGACGAGCAGCCCGGCGGTGAGCCGGGGGTCCTCGAAATCGCGCAGTCCGGCGGCGGCACTCCCGAGGGCCCCGGCGTACAGCGCGACGCTCACCGGCCACACCTCGAGTCGACGCGGAAGGCCGTCGGTGAACACGAAGAGGTACTGATAGAGGTTCGTCAACTCGAGCGGATTCGTGTTGAGCAGTCCAAACCAGTAGACGAACGTCGCTTCTCGGCCGAGCAACAGAACCGTCCACGGGACGATCCCAACGAACGCAACGGCAAGCAGTCGGCGACCCGGCGTCGGATGCGTGGGTTCGGAACTCACGTGTGTTTTCTACCCGTCGTTCGGGTCGTCGGCTGCTGTATCTTTGGATTTACCCGGGTCACTTGCGGGCGACGATGCGCAGAACGTCCTCGTCTTCGAGTCTGTGGTCGCGGCCGACCTGCTGTTCGTCGTGTTTTGCCGACGGCCCGGTGACACGGGCAAAACGAAACCGCTCGTCGAAGCTTCCGCCGAGTTTCTCTAGTGCGTCCTCGACTCTATCTCCCCGACGCAACACGAGTGGCTCCTCCCGGTCGACGCCGCGACCCGGCTTGTCCATGTACACCCGGATCAATCCGAGGTCCTCCCAGATCGTCTCCTTCAACGACTCCAGTCCCTTCTGTTTCTCTGCGCTTATGAAGACGGCCTCCTCGGGGTCGATGTCGTGTGCCCGGAGGTTCTCCTCGACCGTCTCGATGTAGTCGGGGTCGATGAGATCGACCTTGTTCACGGCCACCGCGGAGGGGAGGTACTCCCGGTTGTCCTGCAGTGAATCGACCAGTTGATCGATCGTGAGATCCTCCCGGATCGTCACGTCGGCGTTGATGTAGTCGTACTCACGGAGAATGCTCGTGATCGTCGAGTCGTCGAGACTCACCTGATCCGAGGTGGTGAGGTTGATCCCGCCTTTGTGCTTTTTCCGGACGTTGACCTGCACCGGTTCGGTGTCGAGTCGCACCTTGTTTTTGTACAACTCCTCCCGAAGCCGCTCGTACTGGTCGATCTCGAAGGCCGACAGCACGAACAACACGAGGTCGGCCGTCCGGACGACGGAAAGCACCGCCTGACCGCCGCCGCGGCCCTCCGCTGCGCCCTCGATCAGTCCGGGCACGTCGAGCAACTGGATGTTCGCCCCGTTGTAATCCAGCATTCCGGGGTTGACGTCGAGGGTAGTGAACTCGTATGCTCCAACGTCACTCTCGGCGTTCGTCAGCGCGTTGAGAAGCGTCGATTTCCCCACGGACGGAAAGCCGACGAGCGCGACGGTCGCATCGCCGTGTTTCTCGACGGCGTAGCCGCCGCCACCGCTTCCGGAGGACTGCCGGCGTTCGAGCTCCTCCTTCTTTTCGGCGAGTTTGGCCTTCAGTCGACCGATGTGCTGTTCGGTCGATTTGTTGTAGGGAGTGTTGGCGATCTCCTCTTCGATCGCCTCGATCTCCTCTTCGAGCCCCATCGTTGGATGGAACTACGGCACGCCGAAAAAGCCGTTCGGTTGCGGTTTTCCGTCACCCCGCTGTCCGGAGACGCGTCGTGTTTCCAGCGGATCGCCGCCGCATACCCGCCGCTATCGCCGCAGGCGTCCGACAGCCACGTTCTTATGATCACGCCGGCCGTACGACGGGTATGGACGAAAAGCGACGGATTGCCTACGGCCTGATCTGCGGTGGATTGATCTTCGTCGGTGTGTTCCATCTCGTCTTTTCGACGGTGTTCGGGTACGGACTACAGGCGGTGAGTGCGTTGCTCGTCGCCGCCGGTCTGTTTGGATTGTTCCTGATCAAAGCGTGAGACGACATCTGACGATCAGTCGAATCAAACACTGATAATGTGGGTATATGCTCTTATATGCGGAACAAAGAAACGAACGTTTGTAGTTGTTCGGAACAACGGACGGAAATACGGAGGACTTCAACAGCTTAATACGCAAGCAGGTTGAACAATCATGTATGATTGGCCCCTCTGGATTCCGAGACAGTACCCAGATTGTCGTCCCGTGGCCCGAACTGGACGGGGTCGACGGTGACCTCGAGTCAGAGTTCACGGTGACGGTACACGACGAGGGCGGGGTCGCACGGATCATCGGGAGCCCACTCGTCATCAAGGACGTAAGCGAGTACCTTCTTCGCCGCGGCATCTCGCTTCGGTAACGCAGCAGGCGACACAGCGGCGTGTTCGCGGCTCGTGTCCGGAGTCGAATCGACAACCCTTACAATACCCGTCACGTGTCATCCGGTATGGCTGGAACTATCGAAGTACTCGTCCCCGGTGGGCAGGCCAATCCGGGACCGCCGCTGGGTCCGGAACTCGGCCCGACACCGGTCGACGTACAGGCAGTCGTCAACGAGATCAACGACAAAACGGCAGCGTTCGACGGAACGGAGGTTCCCGTCACGGTCGAATACGAGGACGACGGTTCGTTCGAGATCGAGGTCGGCGTTCCCCCGACGGCAGCACTCATCAAGGACGAACTCGGCTTCGAGACCGGCAGCGGGAAGCCAAACGAGGAGTTCGTCGCCGACATGTCCGCCGAACAGCTCAAAACCGTCGCCGAACAGAAGCTTCCGGATCTACTCGCATACGACGCCCGCGGTGCAGCGAAGGAGGTCGCCGGAACCTGCGTCTCACTCGGCGTCACGATCGACGGCGAGGACGCCAGAACGTTCAACGAGCGACTCGAAAACGGCGACTTCGACGACGTCTTCGAGGAAGCCGAGGCAGTCGCATAGGTGGTCCACGGCCGCCGACGGTCTTTTTTCAGGCGCCGAACGCCCTCGTTCGACGACCGATTTCGATACAGGTGTCCACGATCCAAGGTTTAGGCTAGCCGAAACCTTATGTACCCCCGGTTCAATCAGAGAGTAATGACCGCTGCATCCGATGGGGAAGAACCGCCGGTCGAACTCCGGGCGCACTCGACCTGCCCGGAGACGACCGTGTTCACCGAACCGGGCAACAGCGACGGCTGGATTGCGACCAACTACACCATCGACATCGAGCGATAGCAGTCCCCGATCGAGGCTTTCGGCCGAGACTTTCTGTTCTTCCAGTACTCATCAGTTCTTCCAGTACTCGTCTCGACTTCCACACCCACCGGTCGATCCGGGGCTCCGACTCTCGGCATCGATAAAACAGTTCGAAATTCGAGCGCCGACTGACCGTCGCGTGGTGTTCGAAGACGTTATCTGGTGGCGCTTTCGAGCACCAGCGTGTCGTCTTCGAGGTAGTGTTCGAAGTGGTGGGCGTGTCCCTCGACGATTTCGAGGTTGTCCCGGAGAATCTCTTCCGTCGTGTAGTCTCCGAGTTCGTTTGCGAGAGCGATGTGGTCGCGCATCGTCTCGATTATCGTTCCCATCGCGTCGATGTTGTTCTCAAGCGACGTCCGGATGTCGTAGACGTCGTCGTCTTCGGGGGTGATCGGAGCGGCTTCCTCGTAGTTTGCGCCGCCGGACAGTGGGACACCACCGATGGCCTGTGCGCGCTCTGCGAACTGATCCGCGGCCTCCTCGAGGTCGGCCGTGACCTCGCCGAGGTACTCGTGGATCTCGAGGAACTCGGCGCCCTCGACGTTCCAGTGGTGCTTTTTGATCTGGTGGTACAGCACGTATGTGGCTGCGAGATCCGTGTTCAGCGCGTCGACGAGCTGTTCTGCCTTCTCCCGATCGATTCGGAGTGCTTCGGATTCCTCGACGCTCCCGGCCGTTCGACGGACAGTCTTCTGTGTACTCATTACACCCTACTGTACGTGCGCCCGCAACTTAAAACTTTCTACGAATAAAAATAATATTCACATTTTGCAAAATTGAGTTTGTCAAATCGATTGTGTGGGTCGGTCAGCGCCGGGTGACGACGACCGCGACGGCCTCCTCGAGCGGTTCGACGGAGACCTCCCTGTCGGCGGCGGCCGCCCTGAGTTGTCTGTCGTGGACGGCAGCAAGCGCCCGCGTCTCCGTCTCCGTGAGTCCCAGATCCGAGGCGAACTCCGGCCACACGTCGTTGACGGCGACGTAGTGTGCTTCGGACGTTCGAAACAGCACGGGGTCGTACGGCAGTCCCCGCCGCCACTCGTATACGAGATTGTCCGTTCCGGGCAGTTCCGCCATCCGAGACTGGTGCCGTTCGACGAGTTCCCACAGCTCCTCCGTCGACGTCCCGTGTTCGCCTGCGACCGCCTCGACGATGGACTCCGCGAACGGTCGCGTTGGCTCGGTCATGAATCAGCCACCAGTTCGGGGGCGACGAGGGTAAATGCCCCGGCGTGTCTCGGTGTCTCACGGCCGAGGCCGTTCATAAGCGCTTTTATGGACCGGTGTAGTACCGTAGTCTACGGCCCGCGCGGGGCTGTGATACTCCTAGCCGGATCAGGGATGTGCGCGCCGTCTGGCGCGAGAACCGCCACGAGCGGTTCGACGGCGGGGGAGTGCGAGCCCGCGTGTGGGAGGAGCTACACAACAATGTCAGTATACGTAGATTTCGACGTGCCAGCCGACCTCGAAGACGATGCCCTCGAGGCACTCGAGGTCGCCCGAGACACCGGTTCAGTAAAGAAAGGAACGAACGAGACGACGAAGGCGATCGAACGCGGCAGTGCGGAACTCGTCTTCGTCGCCGAGGACGTCAGTCCGGAGGAGGTCGTCATGCACCTTCCGGAACTTTCCGCAGAGAAGGGCGTTCCGTACGTGTTCGTCGAAAAACAGGACGACGTCGGTCACGCCGCCGGTCTGGAGGTCGGATCGGCCGCTGCCGCCATCACCGACGCTGGCGATGCGACCGAGCAGGTCGACGACATCGCCGGGAAAGTCGAGGAACTCCGGTAGGTGAAAATCGATGAGCACCCAAGAGGAAAGTGACTCTGCGACCCCCGCCGAAGTGATCGAAATCGTCGGCAAAACCGGCATGCACGGCGAGGCCATGCAGGTCAAATGCCGGATTCAGGAGGGTGAAAACCAGGGTCGGATCATCGCTCGAAACGTCCTCGGCCCGGTCCGCGTCGGCGACATCCTCCAGCTGAGAGAAACCGCCCGCGAGGCAGACGCAATCGGAGGTCAGTGACATGGTCCAGAAACGAACCTGTGACTACTCCGGCCAGGAGATCGAACCTGGCACGGGCACGATGTTCGTGAAAAACGACGGTACCGTGCTGCACTTCGCGGACGCGAAGTGTGAGAAAAACTACCTCATGGGTCGGGAACCACGCGATCTGGAGTGGACCGAGACGGCCCGCGAGGGACGCGACCGTGGGGACGAACAGGCCGAAGAAGCCGAAGCAGACGAGGCGGAGGCCGAAGCGCCCGACGACGAGGAGACGGTCACGGACGACGACCAGGAGGCCGACGAAGCGGCCGATGCAGTCGACGAAGAGACCGAGACGGCCGAGGAGCCCGACGCCGAGGCAGTCGACGAAGAGGAGACTGAGGCCTGATGTCCGACCACGAACGAACCTTCGTGATGGTCAAACCCGACGGCGTCCAGCGCGGCCTGATCGGCGAGATCGTCTCCCGATTCGAGGACCGCGGACTGAAACTCGTCGCCGGGAAGTTCATCCAGATCGACGAGGAACTCGGCCGGGAACACTACACCGACCTCTCCGAGGAGCCGTTTTTCGAGGAACTGGTCTCGTTTATCACCTCGGGGCCGGTCTTCGCGATGGTCTGGGAGGGGCAAGACGCCGTCGCCCGCGTCAGACAGATGATGGGCGAGACCGATCCCGCCGAATCACCGCCGGGATCGATCCGTGGCGACTTCGGATTGGATCTCGGACGCAACGTCATCCACGGCTCGGATACCGAACCCGGTTCCGCCGAGCGCGAGATCGATCTGTTCTTCGACGACGAGGAACTGATCGACTACGAGCGGATCGACGAAACCTGGCTGTACGAGTAGCGGCGCAGCACCCCGTCGAACCCGGATTATTTATCCAAACGAACTGTACCGTGAGCCGTGCAACCACGCCGTCGGGCACTGGCTGTTGCCTCCGTCGTGCTGTTTTTTTCCGTCCTCGTTTGGTTCAACTACTCGGCTGTGCTGCCCCTTGTCGTCGAAGAGTGGAATCTGACCGGAACACAGGCGGGAATCGTTTTCGGTGCGTTTCAGGCCGGATATCTGCTCGCCATTCTGCCCGCCGGACGACTCGCAGATCGATACTCACCCCGGTACGTGATCGCCGCTGGCTCCGTCGGGACCGCACTACCGAGTCTCGCCTTCGGGAGCTTTGCCGATGGTTTCGTCTCCGGGACCATTCTCAGATTCCTTTCGGGACTGTTTGTCGCTGGAGTCTACGTTCCCGGCATGCGATTCATCTCCGATTGGTACCCGGAATCCGTCCGTGGTCGAGCGCTCGGCATCTACGTCGGAGCCTTCGAACTCGGTAGCGGATTTTCGTTCGTGCTCGGAACGATCGCCGCCGAAGCCGTCGACTGGCGCACCGCAATCGGTATCACGAGCGTGGGTGCGCTGATCGCCGCACCTCTCCTGTTCGTCGTCGACGATGCACCGGGGCGGACCGAGGCGACCGGGCGGCTCGACCTTTCGATCCTCCGGAATCGGGCGTTTCTGTGCGCGGTAAGTGTCTACTCGTGGCACAACTGGGAGTTGTTCGGCGTCCGAAACTGGATCCTCGCCTTCCTCGTCGCGACACCAGCCTTCGCAGCGACGGACTCGGCGGTTGTGCCCGGACTCGTCGTCGGTGGAATGATCGTCGCAGGTGGGGCTGGAAACGCGGTTGGTGGGTATCTGAGCGATCGCCTCGGACGCATCCGGACGATCGGCTACGGAATCGGGCTCAGTGGGCTTATTTCGGCGATTTTTGGACTTTTGGGTGGCCTTCCGCGTGGCGCTCTCGTTTTTGTCGTCCTCGGCTACGGATTCGTTCTTGCCGTCGACAGCGCCCCGACGTCGACGCTCGTCACCGAACTCGTCGACGACAGTGATATGGGGACAGCACTATCTATCCAGTCGCTTTCCGGGTTTTCCACGACCGTCGTCTCGCCGGTCGTCTTCGGTATCGCACTCGACCGGGCGGGCTACGCCGCCGCCTTTCCGACCCTAGCCGTCGGGGCGATGGCCGGACTGCTGTCGGTCGGGCTACTGGCACGATTTCGATAGCCAAAGAACGCGCAGCCGCCCCGGAGTTCGAACTGTGTGTTTCGGGAATCAGTCGTCGGCGGCGGCGAAGCCGACGTCGATTTCGCCGGCGTCGAGTTCCTGTTCGATCTCTCTTGCGGCCTCGACCATGTTCGCCATCTTCTGGTAGGCCACCTCACGCGGCAGGAGCTTCACACCACAGTCCGGCGACACCGTCAGCCGCTCGGGGGGAACGATCTCGAGACCGTGACGGATGTTCGCCTTGATCTGCTCGACGCTTTCGACCTCGGTCGTGTGGACGTCGACGACACCCAACGCGAGGTCCTTCGTGAACTCGTCGTCGGTGAACACGTCGATCTGGTCGTAGTCGCCGTTTGCGAGTTCGATGTCGTACTCGTCGACGGGATACTCGAGCATCTCGGGGTAGATCCGGGAGTAATCGCCGTAACAGACGTGCAATCCGAGCCGAACCGAGTCGTCGATTCCGTCGGCGATGTGTTCGAGACATTCGCCGACGATGGCGTGGTCGTCGGGCGTCGTCGCGAGTGCCGGTTCGTCGATCTGGATGTACCGCGCACCGGCGTCGACGAGGCGGTTGATCTCCTCGTTGACGAGGTCTGCGAGTTCGTATGCGAGTTCCTCCTCAGTCTCGTAGTGTTCGTTGAACGACCACGACGCGAGGGTGTACGGCCCGGTGATCGGAACCTTCACCGGACGGGCCGCGACGCCGGTCGTGAACTCGAATTCGTCGACGAGCCACGGATCGGCGTAGGCGACCTCGTCTGCGACAGACGGCTTGTCGAAGTAGTTGTGTCCCCAGACCTTCACCGGCCCGTTGAACTCGTAGCCCTCGATGTGGTGGGCGAAGTACTCGACCATCTCGTTGCGGCGCATCTCGCCGTCGACGACGACGTCGAGGCCCGCGTCCTCGTGTTCCTTCGTGATTCGGTAGGCTGCGTCGTCGAGCGCCTCCTCGAGGTCTTCCTCGTCGAAGCCGTGGTCGTCGTCCTCACGCAGTTCCTTGGCACGATTGAGCCACTTCGGCTTCGGATACGATCCGACGACCGTCGTCAGAAGGAAGTGGTCGTTCGGGTGATCCGGCGGTCGGAACTGCTCGCGCGTGTCCGTCATTGTGTTACCTCCGTGCGGCCGACGGCCGCCAGAGCATCGAGTTTCTGTCTGGTCTTGTTCACGGGCAGATAGAACAGTTCGGTGTTCGGCGTCGCATAGACTCTTTCGAAGTCCTCATTCGGCGTATTCTCCTCGACCCACTCGACGCGGTCGCGGATCTCGGCGGGCTCCTCGACGAGCGTGTTCTGTCCGTCGACGATCCCGAGTGAGATCTGTTCTTTCGTGCCGTACTCCTGGATGTTGTAGAGGTTCTGCTCGTGGTCGGTGACGAAATCGAAGCCGATCGCGTCGATTCCGGCGTCCATCAGGTGTGCGTACACCTTCTCCTCGAGTGCACCCCAGTACGTCTGTGTCACGACGTCGGCGTCGGTCTCACCGGTGACGGTGTCGATCGCCCGACTCGCCCGTTCGTCTTCCCCATCTTCCGGTGGATCGGTCACGAGCGACGGCTCCAGAAGGAACAGCGTCTCGACATCGAACGCCGCGGCCTCCTCGGCGAGGAACTCCGAGACGGCATCGAGAAACGCCGCCTCGTCGCCGTAGTGTTCGTCTGTCGCCAGTTCCGAGAGGGAGTACGGCCCCGGGAGAATCGCCTGATTGATCTCGGGGTCGGCCGCCAGATCGTCCGCGACGTCGCCGTCGAACGTCAGATCGCCGGTCACGACCGGCTCTCGGTAGAAGTTGTTGTTGTCGTAGTACCGGACGATCCCACGCGTCTCGACGTTGTCGTGGACGGAAAGCGGATGGGCGATCATGTCGTCCCACCGCAGTTGTCCCTCGACGATCCGGTCGAGACCGGACTCCAGTTGCCAGTCGACGACCGCCTCCCGGGCGTCGTCGTACGCCCTCTCTGTGGCCTCGGATTCGGTTCCATCGATCAGGTCATCCTTCTGATGCCCCTTCAGATCGGACAGTTCCTCCTTCGCCGGATCGGGAAGGGGGAAAAGCCCCAGTGTCGTCGAACGTACCTTGCTCATCGAATACGCATACGTGATGATGCAGTTTAATATTTGCTACATTGGAATGTCTCACAGTAATTCGAGGACGACGAGTCGCTCGAAGGGAAACCGCTCTTCCGTACACTCCCGGGACCCAAAGCCCGCCGTCGCGGCGAGGTCACACACGGCGTCGATGTCGGTGAGCGAGGAGACGAGCAGGTACACCCGTCCCTCCTCTCTGAGTACGCGACCGACGTCGTCGAGAAACGGCCGAATCAGCCGCCGTCCGTCCGCTCCGCCGGAGAGAGCGGCTTCGAGTGGGTCGTCCCACTCCATCTCCGGTGGCGTCGGCAGATACGGTGGATTGAACAGGACGACGTCGAAGCCGTCGGCGGCAAACGGATCGAGGAGATTACCCCTGACGGTCTCGATGCCCCGGTCGGCCGTCTGCCGACAGGCCTCCGGATTGATGTCACAGCCGACGACATTCGCCCCGGTTTCCTCCCGAACTGCCGCCGCGACGTACCCCGATCCGACACCCGCTTCCAGAACGTCTTCGTCGGCCGCGATCCGATCGACCGCCGTCTCCGCGAGCAGCCGCGAATCCTCCGCCGGTTGATACACTGTCGGCATCTCCGTTCCCAGCGGACGATCCGGTGACACGGTCACCCGCCACCGCCCGGGTCGCTGTCCGCCCGCATCCCGCGTCCACCGTCGTTCAACCGACTTTCCGAGGGCTGCTGTGACTCGGCTTCCGATGGTGTGGTGTGCAGTCGCTCCGTGGATCGGTTCGACAGTTCTCGCTGTGGGAACGGCATCTTGATGCCCTCCTCTTCGAATCTGGATTTCACCCTGTCGATGACCTCGTTTTGTGCCTTCCACTTCTGTTGCATCGTCGGCCGTTCGATCCAGAACCGAAGTCCGAGGAGGACCGCGGAATCATCGAAGGACTGACGGACGACGTCGGGTTTCGGGGTCGCTGCGACGGATTCACACGACTCCATCACCTCGACGGCGATGGCCGCCGCCTCGGTCACGTCGGTATCGTAATCGACGCCGACGTCGAGCGTGATCCGGAGTCGATCCGACTTGGTGTAGTTGACGATCTCACTTCCGGTTACGGTGTCGTTCGGAACCAGTACGTGTTCCTCGTCGAACGTCCTGATCTGGGTGTTGTACAACGTGATATCGGTGACGATTCCTTCACGATCCTCGACGGCGATCCAGTCCCCGATCTCGAAGGGTCTGGCGAAGAGAATGACGAACCCCGAAAGCGCACCAGAAAGCGTCCGTCGAGCAGCGAATCCGATGATGATACCGATCGCACCGGCGCCGAGAAACACGCTCCGGACCGGAATCTGCCAGAGCGTGACGATGAACAACACCACGGGAATGAAGACGGCGATCTGAACGAGATGGTGGGCCACCTCCCGCTGGTGGGGGGTGATTCGCTCCTTTACGACGCCGTATTTGATCGATCGCTTCGACAGTCTGGTCAGCGTGTAGCCGGCGGCGAGTACGATGAGCGACACGAGCGCCTTGACACCCTCCTGTGGCCCAAACTGGAGGACGGCGAGTGCGCTCGTCACCTCGGTCCATATCCGCCAGATGGCAACCAGAAATCCGCTCAAAACCACTGCCGCGACCGTCACGACAAGCGACTGGCCGGCCTCGACCGTATCCTCGCTGTACCGACCCTTCAGCAGTCGCCCGATATAAAAAACGAGCAGGATCGTGAGCAGAAACGACCCGGCGACGAGGGCGGTCGCCGCAATCTGTAGGCGCTGTGTGTTGATCGTCTCCTGAATTCTGATGACGGCACGGACGAACGACTGAAGCGGAACCGTACCGATCACCCCTTCTCACCTCCGACCTCGGCCGCAAGCGCCGCCAGTTCGGCGAACTCCGAAGGCGTCACGTTCCCGGCCCGACGACCCAACAACTCCTCGTCGGCGGCCTCGACGACGGCATCGCCGTCGATCCCCGAGATATGGGCCGTGTTCCGGATCGCATTCCGCATCGTCTTCCGCCGCTGTGTGAACACCGCCCGGACGAGGGCCGCGAACAACTCCTCGTCTTCGACCGTGTAGTCCGGATCACGCGGCAGCACGCGCACCACCGCGCTGTCGACGGCCGGCGGCGGTGTAAACGCCTCCGGTGGCACCGGTTCGACGATCTCGATGTCGGCGTAGTGTCCCGCGGTCACCGACAGTCGCCCGTACTCGTCGTCGCCCGGATCGGCGGCCATCCGCTCTGCGAACTCCCGCTGCAGCATCAAAACGAGCGGCTTGCCCGCCGGAAGTAGCCGAAAGAGGATCTCCGAGGAGATCCCGTACGGCAGATTCGACACCGAGGCGTCGAACGGCGGCAACGACACCTCCAGTGCGTCGCCCTCGACGACGGTGAGCCGACCCGCCTCGATCGCCTCGGAAAACTCCTCACGCAAAAACGACGCCAGTTCCGGATCGCGTTCGATCACGGTGACCCGCGCCGCGGTAGCCAGCAGTCGATCGGTGAGCGCCCCCGCGCCGCCGCCGACCTCTAGGATGTGTTCCGTCTCCGTCTCCGACGGTAGATACCCGGTGATTCGATCCAGAACGCGGTCGTCGATCAGAAAGTGTTGATCGCGGTTCGGATCGCCACGGCGACCGACACGGGCGACGAGCGCGTCGGGATCACGCATACACCGGCCGTAATCGGTGGGCGCGTATATCTTTCACCCTTCGACCCGGAGCACCCGTCACTCCGCCCGCTTTGCGAAGATCCGGTATTTCAGGTCGTCTTCCTTGATCTCCTCGATGATCCGTTCGACGAGCACCTCCTTCGGGCGGTGCAGCCCCGAGATGCGGCTTTCGATCTCCTCGAAGCTATCGAAGGGGTCGCGCTTTCGTTCCTCGAGGATGTCGTTTCGAAGCTTCTTGCCGATGCCCGGGAGCAGATTCAACACGTGGAGTCGTGTCGTGATCGGCTGTGCGTCGTTGTAGAACCCGACGAACCGCGCCTCGTCTTCGTCGATGATCGCCTCGATCGCGTATTCGAGTTCGGATTCGGCCGCACTCGAAAGCGTCTCGAAGTCGATGCTTCTGGACCGCTGTACCGGCTCCCCGGGCGGATCGACCGCGATCCGATCGCCGATGTTGAGCCTCGTGTCGTCCGAAAGCGTCACCTCCAGAAGCCGGAACGACGACTCGGTCAACGCGTAGGCGATCGGCGATTTCTCGTAGGCGGGACGGTCGTCGTCCGGCCGTCCCCGCTGGAGAACGTCGAGTATCACCGCCGTCTCGGAATCGGACTCGACGTCATCACCTGTTGTCATACTCCCGGATACGTGGAGCGGATATTTAAAAGGGGCGTCGCCCGTGATTCGAGACGTACGGACCGGGAATCGAATGGGTGTAACGGAACTTCGCGCGTTCAGGCGTACTTGGCGACGATATCGAGCAGTTCGTCGAGTTCCTCACCCGAGAGGGAGTAGCGTTCCTGTGCGAACACCGATCGCATCTCGTCGCGGTCCTGCGGCAGGAGGTCGGCGATCCGGTGTGCGACCTCCGAGTCGATCTTTTCGTGTGCCTCCAGTTCCGCGACGAGTTCCTGTGCCTCCGCCGCATCGAGGACGGCGAATCGGTTGACGTGTTCGATGGCTCGGGCGAGTTCGTACCGCATCTCGCGGTCCTCGTCGGCGGCGCGTTCGGCCTCGACCTCCGCCAGCAGGTCTTTCGTCTCCGAGATGGTGAGATACTCCTCGGATTCGATCTCTTTGAATATCGTCATTCCTGCTGGCGTCGGAGGTGGGCTGGGGCGGCGATCAGCGTCTTCGTCTTGCCCCCGTCGGTGATTTCGACCTTGTACGCACGGCCCTGCTTGCCGACGACCGTCCCGGTGTGTCCGTTGAAGCGAGCGTTGAACTGCCCCTTCGGCACGCTCGGGTCGATGTTCAGGTGGACGGATTCGCCCTCCTCGTACGTCTCGACGGAACGCTGCGGCGGCGACGTTCCTCGATCTCGCGGCTTGTTTTTGAGCTTGTCACGCGTTCCTTCTCGTGGTCCGTTAGAACTGGGCATTCTTACTCACCGTTGTCTGGTGCGATATATAAAAGAACCGTTACGAACTCTTTCCCCCACGCTCCCTGTTGGAGCGCTACGAGAATCGTCGTCGCGTCGACACATCAATCTACTGGCCGACTCACTATATCCGACCGACTTCGTCGACGTCGACGCTTTCGACACCCTCGACGGTTCCGAAGGCGTCCTCGACGGCGTCGGTTCCGCCAGCGTCGTCGGGGATGATGACCGTCGGGAACAGCGCGATCAGACCGAATGCGACGTCCTCTCTGTCGGTTCGGCTGATCTTTGCCCCCTCCGGCAGCGAGTTCTCCAGTCGCTCCTGGAGTGCATCCAGATCGACCTCGGGACTCTGCGGCATCACTTTCATGCGAGCAGCGACTTTCCCCATCGTTACGGCCCCATGAACCCACAGTCCGGGCACTCATACAGGTTGCTCTGCTTGCGACACTTGCCACAGCGGAAGATCTGATTGCCGCACTCGGGACACTTAAATCGCGCAGCACTCGTCCCGGAGACGTTGATCCCACAGGAGATACACGACCGCCGACGGCGTTGTTCGCTCTCGCTCATAGCCACGTATCTGACTGCGCGGCATTTAACACTTATTAAGCAGAGTGCTCCGGCCGCCGAGCCGTGTCCGGTCGGTTCGGGACCGACGTGTTCTTTCTGCTCCGTGGTCTGCATCCACCATGGACACCGTCCGTCGAATCACCGAGGCGCTCCTATCGGAGGCCCGTCCGCTCGGTGAGCGACGAGGGCTGTTTCTCACCGGTACCAGAGCGGCGACCTGCCGGGCCGCCGAAACCGCGACAGCGGTGGTCGACGGTGACGTGACCGTGGTCTCCGAGGCGACCGACCTCGACGGAGACGACCACCTCCCGCCGGGAAACAGCGGGGAACTGCTCGGCACCACCCGGTCGTGTGTCGTCGTCGACTGCCACGACGCCTGCGAACCGAACGTCCTCGGGCGAGCCGTCGGTGCGGTCGACGGCGGCGGACTCCTCGTCGTTCGATCCCCGCCGCTTGCCTCGTGGCCGGATCGCCTCGACGGATACGACAGCGCACTCACCCCGCCACCGTTCGATCCCGACTCCGCACGCGGGCTGTTCCGCCGGTGGCTCGTCGAGACGATACGCGCCCACCGTGGCATCGCAATCGTCGACGCCGACTCCGACACCGTCTGTGACGATGGGCTCGTCGATCCCCCGCCCCGACGGCCGGCGGCGACGGGGTCTTCGACGACCCGGCCGGAGGGGGCGGCGTTTCCGCCGGCCGCCTACGAGGCCTGTCGAACGGCCGATCAGCGCGACGCCGTCGCCGGCTGTGAGGCGCTTCGGGACGACGGCACGGTCGTTCTCGAGGCCCACCGCGGCCGGGGAAAATCGAGTGCGGCCGGACTGGCTGCCGGCGCACTCGCCGCCGACGGACGGGACGTACTCGTCACCGCCCCGAACTACCGCAACGCGGCGCCGGTGTTCGATCGAGCGGCGGAACTGCTCGCCGAACTCGATGCACTCGCCTCCGACGACCGCGATGGGAACGCGACACCCAAACTCACCACGACGGACGGCTCGCTCCGATTCCGGGTTCCACCGGAGGCAGCCGAGGAGCGGGCGGACGTACTCGTGGTCGACGAGGCGGCGGCGCTGCCCGTCTCGATGCTTCGGTCGCTGCTTGCAGTCGCCCCGGCAGCGTGTTTCTCGACGACGTTACACGGCTACGAGGGCTCGGGGCGGGGCTTCGACGTCCGGTTTCGAGAGCAACTCGAATCGAGACGTGATCCGAGGACGATCCGCCTCTCGGAGCCGATCAGATACGCCGCCGGCGACCCACTCGAAGTCTGGGCGTTTCGGGCGCTGCTGCTCGACGCACGGCCCCCCGTCGCAGCACTCGTCGCCGGGGCGACGCCCGAGGCGGCGACCTACGAGCGTGTCGACCCCGAGACGCTCCTCGAATCCGAACACCGCCTTCGGGAGACGTTCGGACTGCTTCTCGACGCCCACTACCGAACCGAGCCGAACGACCTCGCCCGACTGCTCGACGGACCGAACGTCTCCTGGCGCGT
>JARWGK010000132.1:0-3760 GCA_040409725.1 Natronomonas sp. | reverse complement strand
AAGCGTCGTGACGAGTCTCGTGAGGCACAAAAGACGGACGTGGGTACACGGAGACTACCTGCAGGTGGTTGCTCGCCTCCGGACGGACACAGCCGTTATGTTGTCAGTATCCGTACGTCAGGTATGGATCCACTCGACGCCGAATCGGTGACCGCCCCGGAGTCACGACACAACCTGCACGTGACCGGGGAGGCTGATCTGATCGATATCGGTCCGTGGTCGAGCAAACAGCTGTATACCGCGGTCGAAGCGGCGGATTCGGGAGACGACATCGTCGTGCTGGACTACGGACGAGAGACGCTGTATCTCGTCGGAGAAGGCGACGTGAGTTACGTTCCGCCGGCGGCACTCGGGTTCGCTGAATCGCCCGGACTGCGGGTCGAGGAGCCACGGACGTACGATCCAGACAGCAGAACCACGGGGCGAACCCGGGTCGATTCGCTCGTGGTTTCCCCGGAGTTCGATATCCTCGTCCCGGCGTTCGACTGGGAGGAACCCGACGAGGAGTGGGAGCCGCCGGAACTGGACTACAGGGAGCGTCCGAGCGAAACGTCGTCGGGGGCCATCGGCGGATGAAGATATAAAAGGGAAGCTCGACGAGGAGCGGCGATCGATCAGTCGTCGGTGTCGTCCGTGGCTCCGGCGACGGCCTCCAGGAGCGTTTGGCGTTCCTCGAAGTAAACCGGGGCGTCGTGGTCCCGTTCGAAGTCGACGATTCGTTCGACTGCGGTCTGACCCTCGTCGAGCGATTCGAGTTCCGCCGCCAACTCGAGATACGCCTCCGCCAGCTCCCCGAAGGCCGACATCCGTGCCTGTTTGGCCTCGACGAGCGTCTGTTTTTCCTCGAGTTGTGATTCGAGCTCCGTCAGCTCCTGAAGCTCCGATGCGGCCTCGGTGTCGATACCCTCCGGTCCCGACGGTGTCGTCGGGGTCTCCGGTCCGCTCGCGTGTTCCGTGAGGCGGGTTCGGAGGTCCGAGATGTCCTCGTCGATGTCGTCGAGCAACGCGTCGGCTTCGGCACCGATCGTCTCGACGCGTCCCGAGAGGAGACCGGCCTGCGTTCGGCAGTACTCGGTCAACGTCGCCACAGAGAGAGACTCGTCGCCGTGTTTCATTACCCGCCGTTGTGGCTCCGCGGTGAAGACAGTTGTCACGGAGGCGGCGAGGGCGACCGTAACGTTCCTTCCGTCGCCACCGGAACAACGCGGTATGGGTCGAGTGCTGGAAACCGTACCGGTCGGGTTCGTTCCCGTGGCGTGGCTCTTTGCCGCCGCAGCGGTCGCCGGGATGCTCGCCGAGCAGACCGTTCTGATCGGACTCGGCGTCATGACGACGATTCAGATCGCCTTTGCGGCCGCCCCAGACATGTCCGAGGGCGTGCTCGAACGGTGGCGGTGGCTCATCTTCGCCGGCGCCGGAGCGAACATCGTCGCCATCGGTGGTATAGTCGGCGGCTTCGAGGCGATCGCTGCGGTGTCGCTGTACGCATGGATTCTGCTTCCTGCCTTCGGGCTGCTCGAAACGGGCAAAGCCGTCGGAGACACCCGGCGCTACGAGCTGTTTGCGGCCTGCTCGCTCGCCGGCGGTGCGGTCGTCGTTCTCGGCCAGTCGCTCGGAAGCCTCACGGCAACCGTCGCCGGCTTCGTGATCGTCGCCGCCGGACAGAGCGCGAGCGTCGCGGTCGCAGCGACGCGGTAGGGGGCGGTCACCGACGACGCCAGAGCACAGCCAAGAGCCCAAGGATCGCACCGAGTGCCACGACGAGGCCGAATCCGGTCTGTGGCTCCGGTTCGGGTTCGGGTTCCGGCTCTGGCTCTGGTTCGGGCTCCGGTTCAGGTTCGGGTTCCGGCTCTGGCTCTGGTTCCGGTTCGTCCTCGGCGTCGTCCTCGCCGACGATCTGTGTGTTGGCGTCGGGATTGAGGACGACGACGTACGTCGAGAAGTCGGGCGTGTCGGTCTCGATCGTGATCGTCGAATCGGTCACGCGAATGATCCGAGTATCCAGTGAGTTGTACCGCGAGGAGCCCTGTTTCATCACGGAGACGTGACGCAGTTCACCGCCGGCTGCCTCGACCTGCGTCCGGTTGACCCGGATTTCGAGCGTTGCCGGCAGCGACTGGAACCCGCGATCGAGGCTCAGGTCCACGTCGAATCGGTTCATAAACGTCACCTGGCCGGGGAGTCGGGGACCGGACGGCGGCTGTTCGTTGTGTTCCTGGACGCTGATTCCGCTGCCGCCGACGTTTGCCTCGTGGAACCGAATCCGATCCATGGACGTTCGACCGATCCGCACGTTCGACGGTCCATCGGATGCACCGACGATCGTCCACGACCGATCGACGAGGGAGGCCGGCGGACCGCCACCGCCGCCACCTCCACCACCGCCGCCTCCGCCACCGCCTCCGCCGCCGCTACTCGTCCTGCGCTGCCGAACCTCGAACGTCGCCGACTCGCTGTCGTCCGGCGTCGAGACCGTCGCGGTGTAGTCGCCGGTCGTTCGACTGCGGGAGACACTCCGGCTGAAGGAGACGTCCGTTTCCGCTCCGGCGTCGAGTTCGATGGTCTGTTCGTCCGTCGATCCGAAGACCTCGAACTCGACTAGCTCCTCACCGGCGGCGTTGCCGGTGTTTTCGACCGTCGCGGTGACCGAGAGCGTGTTCCCCTGTCGGACCGAGGACGGAACGTCGAGGGATTCGATCTCGTAGACCGGGACCGGATCGAGTGTGATGTCGACATCCTCGACGGTCTCACCGGGACCAATATCGATCGTCTCGGAGCCATCGAGATACCCCGGGTCG
Organism: Natronomonas sp.; assembly: GCA_040409725.1. Classification (GTDB taxonomy): domain Archaea; phylum Halobacteriota; class Halobacteria; order Halobacteriales; family Haloarculaceae; genus Natronomonas. The sequence continues at coordinate 962 of JARWGK010000132.1, read as the reverse complement.
TCTGTCGTCGCCGTGACTGTCGTCGACTGCTGGTTTTCACCGGGATCACGGTCGATCGGAACTGACAGGGAGTAGTCTCCATCTTCTTCGGTCGTGTCGGAACTACCCGCCGCCGTCACGGTGACGTCACCGATCGGCTCGTTGGTTTCACTATCGAGTACCGTTCCGTCGATGGTGCCATCTTCGGGGTCGAGTTGGGTTTCCCCGAGATCGGTCTCTTCGTTCGCTTCGATCGTGACGTCGTCGACACCGTCGTCTTCGTAGTTGTCGAGGCTGAACGAGACAGTGTACTGTTCGACGTAATCACTCGGTCTGAGGGAATCGTCTCCCGTGAACTCGAAGGACCCATCTGTGTCCGTCGTGACGCTCGTTGGGTCCTCCTCCTCGCCTCCCGGAGTGGCCGTAACGTCGACTCCGGATAGATCCGCACCGTTGTCCGAAGCGACGACCGTCCCGACGAGTGTTCCATCGAGTAACTCGAGTTCGAAATCCACCTCACTTTCGTCACCGTCGCTCACGTCGACTCCCTCTCGGGTGTCTGGACCGTATCTATTCGTCGCGTCGGCGGCAGTCACGTCGTACTCACCGGCAGGAACAGCGAGGGTGTAGGTGCCGTCGTCAGCCGTTTCGGTACTGAACGACTCCGAATCGTCCTCTGTATCGACTGCCTCGATATCGATCTCGGCAAGCGGTGCGTCCTCGTCGTCGAGGTTGACATCGCTGACCGTTCCGGAGATTTCGTTCACGTCCTCGGCAATCCGGATCGTCGTTCGATCGTCGTCGTCGTTGGAGAAGATCCCGATGTGTGTGTCACCGGTTGATGTCCCTCCTGGAATTTCGGCATTCTCGAAGGTCACTTCCTCCGAGTCGCCCGAATCGATCGTTATCTGGTCTGTGTCAATCACCTCGTAATCGTCTCCCTCAGTGCCGTCGAGATCGTCTCCGAAACGCAGCTCGAGTTC
>JARWGK010000131.1:0-3864 GCA_040409725.1 Natronomonas sp. | reverse complement strand
ATGAACTGGGTCCGGGGGTCTTCGATGTTCATGCTGCAGTTCGGTATCGCCTGTTGCAGCATCGAGATGATACACACCTACGCGATCAAACACGACCTCGATCGCTTCGGAGCCGGTGTTCCACGGGCCTCTCCACGACAGGCCGACGTCATCATCGTTCCGGGGACCATCGTCTCGAAGTTCGCCCCCCGAATGAAGCGGGTGTACGACCAGATGCCCGAGCCGAAGTTCGTCGTCGGCATGGGATCCTGTACCATCTCCGGTGGCCCGTTCCAGGAAGGGTACAACGTGATCAAGGGCGCCGAGGAGGTCATTCCGGTCGACATCCACGTCCCCGGGTGTCCGCCCCGACCCGAGGCGTTGATCTACGGTATCGCAAAGTTACAGGAGCGGGTCGCAAACGGCGAGACGTCGCCGGTGACCGTCAAGCCGTACGAACTCGAACAGTTCGGCGACCTCGAACGGGACGAACTGGTACAGCACCTCGCAAGCGAGATCGACGAGGACGACCTCGTGATGCGGTACAACTGGGCTGATTCACCATGAGTCTCGAAGAACCGGAGCCGAACCTCGAACTCGATGTCGGGGAAACAGCCGACGGTGACGTCGACTACGCCGAACTCGAAGCCCTCCTCGGCGACCTCGTCATCGGCCGGGAGCATCACGTAAACGCCGAGGCGTTCGTGATCCGTCCCGACGAGGTACAGGCCGCACTGTCGACGCTGCGGGAAGAAGCCGGATTCGATTACCTCTCCTGTGTCACGGCACAGGAGTACGAGGATCGCTACGAGTCGATCTATCACCTCAAAAAGTACGACGATCCGACACAGGAGGTCGGCATCGTCGTCCCGACGTCCAGAGGCGAACCGATCTCACAGACCGCAGAGCCGGTGTATCGGACCGCCGACTGGCACGAACGGGAAGCCTACGACCTCGTCGGCATCGACTACGAGGGCCACCCCGACCTGCGCCGGATCCTGCTTCCGGAGACGTGGCAGGGACACCCGCTTTCGAAGGAGTACAACCCGGAGAAACCACAGGTCGTGCCGTTCCGAGAACACGCCAACCCGCTTCAGGAGAATCAACGCGGCGAGGGTGGCGAGGCGGATACGATGTTCATCAACATCGGACCGCACCACCCGGCGACACACGGCGTGTTGCACGTCAAAACCGTGCTGGACGGCGAGCAGATCGTCGACGTCGAACCCGACATCGGCTATCTCCACCGGTGTGAGGAGCAGATGTGCCAGCAGTCGACGTACAGACACCAGATCATGCCGTATCCCGACCGCTGGGACTACGTTTCGGCCGGCATCCTCAACGAGTGGGCCTACGCCCGCGCCGCCGAGGACATGGCCGACATCGAGGTGCCGGAGTACGCACAGGTCATTCGGACGATGTCCGCCGAGCTGTGTCGCATCTGTTCACACATGCTCGCACTCGGTACCTTCGCCCTCGATGTCTTCGGTGACTTCACCGCCGTCTTCCAGTACGCCTTCCGGGACCGGGAGGTCACACAGGACATCCTGGAGGATCTCACCGGCCAGCGGCTGATGTTCAACTACCTCCGACTCGGCGGCGTCGCGTGGGATCTCCCCGAGCCCCGAGAGGAGTTCTTCGAGAAGACCCGGGACTTCCTCGACGGGATGCCCGAGAAGCTGGAGGAGTATCACAACCTCATCACCTCAAACGAGATCTTCCAGGTCCGGTGTGTCAACACCGGCGAACTCCCACCGGAGGTCGCAAAGGAGTACGGTGCGACCGGACCGGTCGCCCGTGGCTCCGGCATCGACGTCGACCTTCGGCGCGACGACCCGTACGGCTACTACGACGAACTCGACTGGGACGTCGTCACCGAGGACGGGTGTGACAACTACTCCCGCGTGCTCGTCCGGATGCAGGAAGTCGAGGAGTCCGCGAAGATCATCGAGCAGTGTATCGACCTGCTCGAGGAGTGGCCCGAGGACGACCGGCAGATTCAGGCGAACGTCCCCCGGACGCTCAAGCCCGATTCGGACACGGAGATCTACCGCGGCGTCGAGGCCGCAAAGGGCGAACTGGGAATCTACATGCGGTCGGACGGGACCGACAAGCCGGCCCGATTCAAGATCCGCAGCCCGTGTTTCTGTAACCTGCACACGCTGCGGGAGATGACCCAGGGCGAGTACATCCCCGATCTGATCGCCTCGCTCGGCAGCCTCGACATCGTGCTCGGGGAGGTCGATCGGTAAGGATGGCTCCGGCCGCCTTCGCCGCACAGACGACGACGCTTCCCGAGACGATCGGTGAGTTGCTCGGCTTCGGTGCCGAGATGTCGACGGGTCAGGAGATCATCACCGCGTTGATCGGCGCGACGATCGTCGGTTCGTTGATGCTGACGATGACCGCTGTCGCCGGTCCGTGGGCAAAGCGGAAGATCACCGCCGCGTTCACCGATCGCTACGCCGTCAACCGGGTCGGTCCGTTCGGACTGTTGATCATCGTCGCCGACGCCGTTCGGCTGCTCGCAAAGGAACTCATCGTCCCCGAGGGCGTCGACAGACCGGCGTGGGATCTGGCACCGCTCGTGCTTGCGTCCTCGGCGATCCTCGGCTTTGCCGTCATCCCGATGGGAAGCGGCATCCACCTCGCCGATCCGGAGGTCGGACTCGTGTACGTCTTTGCCGTCGCCTCGATCGCCTCCGTCGGTCTGGTGATGGCCGGCTACGCGTCGAACAACAAGTACTCGATGCTCGGTGGACTCCGGGCGGTCGCACAGAATCTCGCCTACGAGATTCCGCTCGTGTTGATCGCCGCCTCCGTCGTGCTGTTTGCCGGGTCGCTGCAGATGAGCGAGATCGTCGCCGCCCAACAGGAGACGCTGATCGCCGTCGCCGGCGTGTCGATCCCCGCGTGGTACGCCTTCGTCAATCCTTTCGCCTTCGTGTTGTTCCTCGTGGCGAACCTGATGGAGATCGGCCGCAACCCGTTCGACACCCCCGAGGCGCCGACGGAGATCGTCGCCGGCTACCAGACCGAATACTCCTCCGTGTACTTCGTGTTGATCTACCTCGGTGAGTTCCTGCACATCTTCCTCGGTGCTGGAATCATCGCCACCGTCTTCCTCGGTGGACCGGCCGGCCCCGGTCCGGAGAGCATCGGTCTGCTCTGGTTCATCGTGAAGATCTGGGCGGTGTTTCTGTTCACCCAGTGGGCCCGTTCGGCGCTGCCCCGGGTTCGGATCGATCAGTTGATCGAGATCGGCTGGAAGGGCATGTTGGTGTTGTCGCTCGTCAACCTCGTCCTCACGGCCGTTATCGTGGGAGTGATCGCATAATCATGATTGGAATGCTCAAATCGATGGCAACGACGATGAAACACGCACTGGACGGCAAGAAGTTCACCGTCCAGTATCCCGAAGAGACACCCGACGTGTCGCCGCGGTTCCGTGGCGTCCACAAGTTCAGCCAGGAACGCTGCATCTGGTGTCGGCAGTGTGAGAACGTCTGTCCGAACGACACGATTCAGATCGTCACGGACGACAAACGCAACGGCGAGCAGTACAACCTCCACATCGGACAGTGTATCTACTGCCGACTGTGTGAGGAGGTCTGTCCCGTCGACGCCATCCTCCTGACACAGAACTTCGAGTTCACCGGCGACACGAAGGACGACCTCGCCTACAACAAGGAGCAACTGAAGAACGTTCCGTGGTACAAGGACATCGACCCCCTCGCCTCCCGAGAACCCGACCGCGGTGCGTGGATCGGCGAAGGCGACGGGGAAGTGGATTACCAATAACGACCTTTTTTCTGCGGGGGGTCGCAAGCGACCCCCGCTTGAAAAAACGTCGATGAAAAAAGGCCGATCCCTCGCTTCGCTCGG
>JARWGK010000130.1:0-3875 GCA_040409725.1 Natronomonas sp. | reverse complement strand
GAGGAGATCGAATCCCTCGAATCGAAGGTCGAACGAACCGAGCGTCGACTCGTCTCGAAGTTCAACGAGCAAATGGAGACGGTGCTCGACGTTCTCGGGTACGGCAACGTGGAGCGAATCTGGCTCGAGCGGCGCGCGTCCGCCGACGACGAGGCGTCGTTCGACCTTCACATCGTGAGGGAGGGAGCGGAGGGTGTCTACGAGTGTCGACTCGAACATCTATCGGAGAGTGAACGAACTGTGACCGGTCTCGTCGTCGCGCTGACGGGCTATCTCGTCCACGACGTAGCGGAGGCGTGTCCGCTCGTGTTGATCGACAGCATCGAAACCATAGACGGCGCCAGGATCGCGGCACTGTTGGAGTATCTGTCGGCCCGAACGAAGTATCTGCTCGTCGCGCTGCTTCCGGACGACAGGAAGGCCGTCTGTGCTGCGGAGGAAATCGACGAGACCGTCCTCGAGTTCGGTGCCGACGACCGAGAATAACGGCGCTCACTCGCCCGTGTCGTCGGTGTCCGGTTCGAACGCCTCGCTGTGGTTTGCGTCACACTCGGAACAGCCGTTGTGTTCGAGAAACTCCTCGTAGGGCTGAATGTGACCACAGACGAGACAGCTCACGGACACGTCGATCATGACCGTCCGGTCGGTTTCGGGAACGATACCGGCGTTTTCGAGCGTTTCGTTGAGTCCTTCGATCGTTTTCTCGCCCCGTGAGAGGAAGCGCTCGTACTGAGACCGCACACTCCGTCGAATCTCCGGCTTCGTCGTGCTCTTTCGGTGTTCCGAACCCGGCTCTGCGTCGCGGACGTTCGTCAGGTAGGCGTACACCACCGGATGAGAGACCAGATCCGATGCGAGCGCCTCTGGATCGACGTCGTGAGATTCGAGCCAGGCGACGACCTCGTTTATTTCCGCGCGATTTACCTCCGAAAACCGCTCGTCGTCGGAGGTCATTGCGACGAGCAGCCGGGCGATCTGCTCACTCGAGTATCTCGTCGGCGAGACACCGCCGGTTTCGGATTCGAGCACCGTCTCGACCACCCGGGCGTTGAAAAATCGGGTAAGTTCCCGGACCGACATTCGGGCGTCGTCGCCGCGGGTCCATCGCCGTTCGAGTTCGACCCCAAGCCCCGTCAGTTCGTACTCTTCGATGAGATCCACGACCTTCCGTCCGCGGTTGCTCATAGTCGACAAAGCGGGGAGCCGGGGATAACTGTGATGCCGTCGACGAGACCACTCGGCGGTCGCGTGAACGTCGTTGTCGTCGTTAACAGTACTGTCTGTTAACTAACTGCCGTGGCGGACAGACCGCGATATCTGCCATCGATCGTGCGTTCACCGCGGCCTTTATGTAAAATTATTGTCTTTTTGTTATTTTAGTAGTATCTTATATACTATCTTTTCTACGGCCTTTGTCTCGATCGTTTTAAATACTTTCCTTAGATTTTGCCGCCGCTCTTCGATTTAATGTACGAAATCCTTTTATTTTGTTTTCCTGTCAGCATCGTAGTCGGCGAACTCGACGAGGTTTCCGTCGGGGTCCCGAACGTAGACGGACAGCATCGGACCCCGAGCGCCGACCTTCTCGACTGGACCGTGGACGATCGGAACGTCTGCTGTCTCCAGTCGCTCCCGGATCGTCTCCAGTGAGTCGACACAGAGACAGAAGTCACCGGCACCCGCCGTCGGGGCGTCGGCATGCGGGACGTACTCGTCGCCTGCGGGGTGGAGGTTTATTTTCTGCTCACCGACGACGAGTGCCGTTCGGCCGTCGTCGAAGGTGACCGTCTCGGCGACGCCGAGGCGGTCGTCGTAGAACTCGGTCGTCGCCTCGATGTCCTCGACGTACAACACCAGATGATCGATTGCGGTTGCCTGCATACCCCACGATCACCGGGACGGGATATAAATCTCGGAGTGTGACGGAAAGCGCTCTGGGGAGCACGGAGACGGTGGCCGGAGCTACGTTCGGAGGTTCGTTCGGGTGAGACTATCGTTTCAGTAGCGTGAGCGTCAAAAAGGCCGCCGCAGCAGCGAGGCCCGCGAGGATCAAAAACAGGACGGCGGTTCCGGAACGGGTGAGGACCGCCCCGGCCATCGCTGCTCCGAGGGCACCGACGCCGAACATCCCGACGTAGGTGTACCCGTAGGACAGGCCGTGGACGTCCTCCGGGGCCCGCGTGGCGATTGCGACCTGATAGATCGGTGCGACGGAGTACAGGATCAGGCCGATGAGAGCACAGACGACGAGGAACGGGGCGGCACCGAGCCCAGAAGCCGGGACGAAGGCCGCAGCGAGAACCGCCAGGATGCCGAGTGTCCCGGCGAGTGCGAACTCCGGCCGGACGTAGTTCGTGATCCGGCCGCCGCCGTACTGACCGACGGCACCGATCGCGAGGAGACCGGCGTAGACGTACTGCCCGGGATCGACGGTCCAACCGGCGACGAGGATCGGCTCGAAGAGCGCGAGCCCGGAGATCGATTCCGGCAGAAACGTGAGGAGACCGCGGTAGTAGACGCCATACAGCATGACGACGACGAGCGTCAGGGTGAATCCGGCGGTGAAAAGCGCCCGGGAGTCAGCAGCCAGCGCGCGGAAGTCGGTGACGGCGTTGTCGCTTCCCTCGGCGTCTTCGACGCCCGAGAACGTCCCGGCCGCAGCCACCACGAGCGCAGGGATGGCGAGACCAACGGCGGCGAGTCGCCAGTCGACCACGGCCAGAAGAACCGTCGTAATCACCGGTCCGACGACCGTTCCGAGGCTCCCGCCGACACCGTGGTAGGCGAAGACGGTTCCGCGGTCCTCCGCGACCCGACTGATCAGAGAGAGCCCGGCGGGGTGGTAGATGCTCGCGGCGATTCCCCAAAGCAGGAGCGCGAGGGTCAGCCCGAGGAGCCCCTGAACGACGGCCACGAGCAGGAATCCGACGCCCATCCCGGCGACGGCGGAGATGACGAGCGTCTTCGATCCGAACCGATCCGAGAGAATCCCACTCGGTAGTGCGCCGACGCCGATGAGGGCGTAGCCGGCGCCAACGACGACACCGATCACGGCCGCCGATACCGAAAATGCGTCGAGCCAGAGCGGAATAAAAAGCGGGATTGCGAGTTCGTAGGCGTGAAAGCTACCGTGGGCAAGACCAGTGAACGTCGCAACCTGTCTGTCCTCCGAACGCACGATCGGGTTCATTCCTTCCGTCAATAAATATAGTTCGATCCACCGGTCGATCACGCCGTCTCCTTAGAGACATCTTCTACCGTCAAAGATGGCGGCCTCGGCACTCACGACTCACGATCTATCCACGTCAATACGTCTCGATGTCGATTCCGAGCGCTGTGAAGTCACTGACGTTGTCGGTGAGGACGGGTTCGTCGTAGACATCAGAGACTGCTGCGACCATCGGATCGACTTTGTCGATGCCGCTTTCACCGTTGGCTTTCCGGTCGGCGCGTGCGAGCAGTTGTCCGGCGCGATGCGCTATCGTCTCGTTCTGTTCGACGACCGGATACATCCGGAGCGCGTTTCTGACGTTCCTCTGTTCGTCTTTATCGCCGAACTCGGCACCGTACGAGAGTTCCATGATGACCGGTGACGGAACTCGCTGAACGGTCTTCGTCTCGGAGAGTTCGATGCCTTTCTCGAACGCCCCCTCGCGACCGTCGAATAGATCGATCAAAAACGACGTATCGAGGATCACTCGAACCGCTCCCGCAGTTTGTGTTTCTCTTGGGTATCGGCCTCGTGCTTGTTTTCGAGACGATCTCGCATTGCCGTCGCCGTTTCTGACGAGAGAATGCCGGCGACATCCTGGGGATGCGGTCCCCCGATGAGCCGGCGGAGCGTCTCTTCCATCGTCTCGTTTTCGCGCTTGTGA
>JARWGK010000129.1:0-3939 GCA_040409725.1 Natronomonas sp. | reverse complement strand
GCCCAAGACGACGTAGTTGACGGTGACTGGCACGTCCGGTGGAGCCGTTCCGAGGGCGTTGTATCCCTCTCGGACGGAGGCGTAGCCGGCAACGCCGAAGAGCAACACGGTGACGACGAAGGCAAAAAAGTACTGTTCCTTCCCGCGGCCGAAGGGGTGTTTGCGGCTCGACGGCTTCTCGCTGAGGCGGAATCCGGCGAGCAAAAGCAGCTGGTTGCCGACGTCGCTCACGGAGTAGTAGGCCTGACTGAGCATGCTCGCGTTGCCGGTGATCCCCCAGGCAACGAACTTGGCGGCCGCGATGATCGTACTCGCAACCATCGAGACGAGAACGACCATCCGGGTCGATACCATCAACGGCCCTTGTTCCGGAGCCGACTAGTGTGTTTCCTCTCCGTGTTTCTGTCGTCGAAAAGGGATGCTTAAGTGCCTCGACAGGGTACCTCAAGTATGGCCAACGGCAAGTATGCCGCGCGGAAACTCAAGAAGGACCGCCAGAAGCATCGGTGGTCCGACTCGGACTACGCGCGGCGCGCTCGCGGACTCGGCAAGAAATCAGACCCACTCGAAGGCGCACCACAGGGACGCGGCATCGTCCTCGAAAAGGTCGGTATCGAGGCGAAACAGCCCAACTCGGCGATCCGGAAGTGCGTCCGGGTACAGCTCATCAAAAACGGCAAACAGGTCACCGCCTTCTGTCCCGGCGACGGTGCGATCTCGTTCATCGACGAACACGACGAGGTCACGATCGCCGGTATCGGTGGCGCGAAGGGTGGCTCGATGGGCGACCTCTCCGGTGTCAACTACAAGGTCGAGAAGGTAAACGGCGTGTCGCTCATCGAACTGGTTCGCGGTAACGCGGAGAAACCGGTCAGATGAGCTCGGAACCAGAAGCGGAGACGGCCGACGGCGACACCGTCTCTGCGAAACTCTTCGGCGTGTACAGCGTCGACGACATCGAGTTTCAGGACCCCTCGACGCGGCGGTACATCACCCTCACGCCGATTGCGCACACGATGGGCCGACACTCCAGCAAGCAGTTCGAAAAAAGCGAAATCTCCATCGTCGAGCGGTTGATCAACCGTCTGATGCAGACCGAAGAGAACACCGGAAAGAAACAGCAGACGACCCGCATCGTCCGGGATGCCTTCGAAATCGTCGAAGATCGAACCGACGAAAACCCGGTGCAGGTGTTCGTCCGGGCCGTCGAGAACGCCGCGCCGCGTGAGGAGACCGTCCGGCTGAAATACGGTGGGATCTCGGTCCCGAAGGCCGTCGACGTGGCCCCACAAAGACGTGTCGATCAGGCCCTGAAGTTCATCGCCGAGGGCACCCAAAGCGCCTCGTTCAAGACGCCGACACCAGCCGCAGAGGCACTTGCAAACCAGATCGTCGGTGCCGCAAACTACGATCTTCAGGCGTATCCGATCAACCAGAAGGAAGAACAAGAGCGCGTCGCGGCCGCCGCCCGCTGACCGACGTCGGGTCTCACGCCCGTGAGCCGGGGAGCTGCCTCGAATCTTCACTTTCCGAAACCCACGTCTCAGAAGCCGGCTCGGGGTGTTTTTCGATGTATAACATATATTAGGCCTGTATATACTGGCATATCTTACCGAATACTGTCCAAAGCAGGGTGTACTCTCCGCTTCAGGATCGAACGGCCGATCGTCGTCTCCGGTAGTGCGGGTATGGTTACATAAATACTATAATAGGGCCGCTCAAATATTGCCACCTGTAATGAGATCGATTCAAGACCCCCGGCGGACAGTGTTCATCCACGACGAGGCATCGATCGAAGACCTTCCGATCAACGGAGAGCCACACCTGCTACCGATCGGCGAAGACACATCGTTCACGCCGAACGGACAGAATGGTCCGAAGCTGTATCCCGGCGACGTGATCGTCGGCGTGTACAACGGCGACATCGGCTTCGTCGACCTGATCCTCGCGAAGCTGAAAAATGGTGTGCTGGTTCAGTCGCTCGACTCCTCACTTCCGGAGGTCATCGAAGACAAGATGCTCAGCGCCCGGTTCTTCAAGGCCGACGAGGTCCACGTCTACGGCAGCGTAACGGACGAGCGCGTCGACGTCGACGTGGAGTACGACGCAGAAAAGCTGCCAAAAATCGAAGAATCACGGGAGCGGTAACGGGACAGCCCGACCGACAGTCCACCGTTGGCCCACCACCCTTACCATTAGTCAAAACGAGCCATGGAGCTACAAGACCTTCGCGTCCAGAACTACAAGTGTATCGACGATACGGGGTGGGTTTCTATCGAGAACCTCACCTGTCTCATCGGGAAAAACGAATCGGGAAAAACCGCCTTCATGGAGGCTGTCGAAGCGCTCAATCCCTCCTTCGGCGACGGGGAGTACACTCCGTACAAGCAGTACCCCCGCGACCGCTGGCCGGAGTACAAGCGTCGCCACGACGACGACCCCGCTGTCGTCGCCTCGGCACGGTTTCGACTCGACGACGAGGAAATCACAGAACTCGAATCGGAGTACGGAGCGTTGACCGGACAAACGGCAGTGTTGCACAAGGATTACGCGAACGAACTCCACTGGGATGTCCCGTTCGATCCGGACGACCTCGACGAGGATCCTGCAGCCGTCGCCAACGACGCCGGAAAGGAACTGCTTGCCGACTCCGTGCCGGCGTTTCGGTACGTCGGTGAGTACTCGATCATCGAACCGACGGTCGACGTCGATGCACTCCTCAAGCGGCGTGAAGACGAGGAACTCGAGCCGTCCGATCGGGTGTTCCTGTCGTTGCTTTCTGCCGCCGGTCTCGACCTCGCCGAACTCCAGGAGGAAGGCGAGTGGCGAGAGATCGTAACCGAGTTGGAGACCGCCTCCGGTCGGATCACCGACGAGGCGATGCAGTACTGGAGTCAGAAGGACGACATCAAGGTTCACATCCGGAGTGAGGACGCCGCCGACGGCCGTCGTCTGAACCTCCGCGTCGAAAACCGCACCCACGACGTCAGCGTGGAGTTCGACCAGCGTTCCCGTGGATTCCAGCTGTTTTTCTCTTCCTTTTGTCAGATCTACGACCTCAAACAGGAAGACGACATCGTGTTGCTGCTCGACGAACCCGGACTCCACCTCCATCCCCGGGCCAGACAGGAGTTCCTCGAGTTCCTCGAAGAGGAGCCTGCGGCCGAACAGACCGTCGTCTACACGGCCCACTCGCCGTTTATGATCGACCCCGAGCGAGCCCACCTGACGAAGATGGTGGTCGAGTACCCGCCACAGGGCGGATCGAACATCACGACCGACGTTCGGGAGGTGGATCGCTACACCCAGTTCCCACTGAAGAACGTCTTCGAGTTGGATCTCCTCGAGACGCTGCTCGTCCGTCCACAGGTGTTGCTCGTCGACGGTCGCCCCGAACACACCTACCTCTACAACATCTCCGAGATGGTGTCTGCGGCGGGGCTCACCGGCCTCGACCACCGATGGACGGTCGTTCCGATCTCGAACACCGACAACGTGCCGACGTTCGCCGCTCTGTTCGAGGCCAACGACCTCGACATTGCCGTCCTGAGCGACGACACGTCGTCGTTCACCCGGTCGGGAGCCAGAGACCGTGGAGACGACGAATCCGAGGAAGCCGACGCGGTCGTCTCACCGGATCGCGTTCGTGCCCTCTCGGAGTATACGGACGTTCGAAGCCCGACGATCGAGGACCTGTTCCCGACGGAGTTCTATCTGGAACTCGTAAACCGATCCTACTCGGGTGAGATCGCCGACGCACAGAACCTCGGCGATCGGATCACGGCGTCGGATCTCCCCGGAACCGGTGGCGTCGTCGAACAGGTTCGGGCGGTCTTCGAACAGTACGATGTCGATGGTGGATCGTTCGATCGGATGGAACCAGCCCGACAGTTCCAGGAGGACCGGGCGGAACTGTCGAGCGAACTCAGCAAGGAGCAG
>JARWGK010000128.1:0-3955 GCA_040409725.1 Natronomonas sp. | reverse complement strand
TCCTCTTCGAGTAAGTTTCGGGCGAGGTCGTGGGCGATCACCTCCGTGTCGCCGTCGCTCGTGAAGGCGTGGCCCTTTTCGGCTAATTCGGCCCGAACCTCCTCGGTGTTCACGAGGTTGCCGTTGTGGCTCAATCCGAGCGATCCGGATTTGAACGACACCGAAAACGGCTGCGCACAACAGGCGTTGACGCTGCCGGCGGTCGGGTACCTGACGTGACCGATCCCGACCGGACCGTTGAGCGAGTCGAGGTCGTCGACGTCGAAGGCATCACCGACGAGCCCCATCTCGACGTGGCTGTGTTGTTGGAACCCATCGTGGGTGACGATGCCGGCAGACTCCTGGCCGCGGTGCTGGAGTGCGTACATCGCATAGTAGATCGGCCGTGCCGCATCGCGGCCGTCGAGTGACATTCCGACAACCCCGCATTTCTCTGTCGGCCCCTCTGAGTGCCGCCCATCTGGCATGTCTATGCGTCAGACGCCCAGCGATAAAAACCCACCCAATCACACACGCCAGGGGTCGTCCAGCGGCGATACAGCGGGTCGATAGAAAGCCTACGATCGGCCGAAGGAAGGCGAAAGCGGCAGAAAAGCGGCGTCAGCGACGGGGGTTACTCGCCCTGCTTCGATTTCCAAGCGTAGTCGCGTCGCTTTGCGGTCTTGCCGAATCCACAGGAGGCACACACCTTCTTTCGGCTGTGATAAGATTTCTCGCCACAGCGTCGGCACTTGACGTGTGTCGTCTTGTTCTTCTTGCCCTGACTTGGAGTCCCGGAACCGGTCATGGATGTATCGATACGACGTTATCGCCGCGGATAATCGTTACGTTGTCTCCGTCTTCGAGGACGAGGTTCATGTGCTGGTCGTAGCCGGTGAGGACGCCGGTCTGTGTGTCGCCGCCCTTCAGCGATACGTCGACGGTGTCGCCGAGGGTCGCTTCGAGCAGATCCAGTGGACGAGTTGTCATACGAATGCGGGGAATCTCCGGGGGTATAAACACACCGACACGAGACGCAGGTTGGCGTCAGATGTCGACGGCAAACGGCGCGAACTCGTCGGCACGGACGGCAACGGATCCCAGAAGGTCTGCGGCAGCCGTCAGATCCGCGGGATCGATCACCTCCGTCGGCGTGTGCATGTACCGGTTCGGCAATCCGAGATTGAGCGAGGGAATGCCACCGCGGGAGGTGTAGACGGCATCGGCATCGGTCCCGGTTCGACTGCCGGAGGCCTGCAACTGCACGTCGATCCCCTCGTCGGCAGCCACCCCTCGGACTGTCTCGACCAGGACCGGATGGTTCGCACTCCCCCGGGCAACCACCGGCCCTGCGCCGAGTTCGACGCCGCTTCCCTTGTTCGGCGCGTCGGGCGTGTCGGTCGCGTGGGTGACGTCGATGGCGACGAAGGCGTCCGGATCGAGGTCGAAGCCGACCATCTGCGCGCCCTTGAGGCCGACCTCCTCCTGAACGGTCGAAACCGCGTAGATGGTCGTGTCGGGAGCGGCTTCGACGGCGCGGCGGAACGCCTCCGCGGCCGTCCAGATTCCGACGCGGTTGTCCATCCCGCGGGCCGACAGCAGCCCACCGGCGAGTTCCGTCACCGTCGTGTCGAAGGTGACGGGGTCCCCGATGTCGACCATCTGCCGCGCCTCCGCTTCGTCCTCGGCACCGACGTCGACGTGCTGTTCGTCGATGTCGTCGTACTCCTCGTCGCCCTGATCCCGGAGGTGGATCGCAACCTGACCGATGACCCCGGCGACCGGTCCGTCCGCGGTGTGGATCCTGACGCGCTGGCCCCGGCTTACGGTTCTGTCGGAGCCGCCGATGCGGGTCAGCTTCAGGAAGCCGTCGTCGGTGACGTCCCGAACCATCATCCCGATTTCGTCCCCGTGGCCCCCGAGGGCGACGGCGGGTGTATCCGAGGCACCCTCGTAGACGGCGACGGCGTTGCCGTAGTCGTCGACGCGAACCTCGTCTGCGTGTGGTTCGACGTACTCGAGCCACGTCTTCTGGCCGGCCGTCTCGAATCCCGACGGCGTTGCAGTCGAGAGGAGTCGCTCCAGAAACGATCGCTCTGTTTCGTCCATACGCAACCGGGGGCTCGTTCCCACAAGAATCTCCCGGGTCCACCGACCCCGGACCGGGGGGATCATGCGGCCAACAGTATAAAAGGCCGGTCGACGAACACCGGGGTATGGTCGAATTCACACTCGTGGAACTCAACATCGGGGACGCACAGCTTTCGGCGGAGACACCCTGGAGCAGCAAAAAGGAGGTCGTCGCCGGGGACGACCCCGAATCGGACGAGGGGGGCAGTTCCGCAGGACTCGCCGTCGCCGCCGTCGTCGGATTGGTCTTCCTGATCGCCGTCGGCTACGCCGTCAAGCGTTTTGCAGAGGGAGAAGACGGCGTCGACGTCGACGTGACTGACGAGGAGTGATCACAGGCCGAGAATCTCCCGCGCCTTCTGGGGGGTCGCGGGCGGCCGCTGGAGCGTCTCCGCGAGTCCGGCGACGCGTTCGACGAGGTCGGCGTTCGTCGCGAGTTGTCCCTTCCGAAGGTAGCGGTTGTCCTCCAGTCCGACCCGGACGTGACCACCGTGGATGATGCCGAGGGTGGTGAACGGAAGCTGGTGGCGACCGAAGCCGAGCGTGTTGAACGACGCCCCATCGGGCAGGTGGTCGACGAGGGTCCCGAACGTCCGTGGCGTCGGAATCGCCGTCGTCCCGCCGCCGACGATGAGCGTCGCGTAGATCGGATCCGAAAACAGCTCCGGACGCCGATCCAGCAGTTCCCGGAGTTCGTTGAGGTGGCCGCCGTTGAACACCTCGAATTCGGGTTTGATTCCACGGTCGGCCATCTCTTCGCCGAGTGACTCGACGAGGCCTCGGGTGTTCTCGGAGGTGAGGTGTCGGTACCGGTTCAACGGCCCGATGTCGAGCGAGGCCATCTCCGGCGGCGGATCGGTTCGAAGCGGTTCGTGACGCAGCGAGTCGGGCGCCGCCGTACCACCGGTGGAGTGCTGGACGACGAGATCCGTCCGATCCCGTACTGCGTCGGTGATCTCCTGGAATCGATCCGTACTGAAGGCGCGTTCGCCGTTGTCCCGACGGGCGTGGAGATGGACGACGGCGGCTCCGGCCGCCTCACACGCCGCCGCAGATTCGGCAATCTCTTCGGGTGTCTCCGGAAGGTGCGGTGTCGTTTCTTTTCCGTGAACGCCGCCGGTGATCGCAGCGGTGATGATCGTCGGCGTTCCGTCGAGATAGTCGTCGTACGTCATTCGTAGAACTCACAGTCCGTCGCGTGATCGAGTTCGTATCGATCGTTGCAGACATCGGCGCGCATCGGCTGGACGAACGCCTCTACGACACCACAGTACGCCCGAGGCGTGTCGAACTCGGGACCGTCCTCCGAGTCGTCCGACCGCCTGTACGTCAGGTGTGGACACGTCATACCCGGAGGACGGTCGCGTCGATAATAAACGATTGCTGCACCCACGGCGGGCGATTCGTTGCCGGGGGCCACGGCGAAGGCTACGTCACTCGGAGATGCCGCTGAGCCCGGACATCGGCGACGCACCGGCGACGATCGCCCCGGTGGCGAGGATCGCCGCAGAGAGTGCGACGAAGTCGCCGCTCGGGGAGTACCCGGCCGGCCCTGCACCGACCTGCACGATGAAGACCGTAATGAAGAAGCTGAGAATTGCAAACACCAGCATGACGAGTGCTACGATGATACCACCGACGAGTGCGCCGAAGGAGTCGAGTATTCCCATTGTCGTGTCGTCGTTGCTCCGACACGAGAAAAAGGTCCGCGGTCTGTGAACCGTGGCGACGAGCGGATAGCACCCACGTTTATCCCTCAGGCTGTCGCGGTCTGTAGTATGGCACAGCGATGGCTGATCGCGTGGGGTCTGGCGGCGATCGCATTCGGTGGCGCATCGCTCATCGT
>JARWGK010000127.1:0-4072 GCA_040409725.1 Natronomonas sp. | reverse complement strand
CCGTCTTCGGGGGAACCCGCGAGCAGGAACAGCATGGCGACATGCTCGTTCTCGTCACGCCCGACAGCACTCGTTAACTACCAGTAGATCACATCCAGATACCCTGACCAAATACATAGGTACTACGTGTAGTACTACACATGAGCACAGAGAACGAACCCGAGGGCAAGACGACCCGTATCACGCGGAAAGGACAGGTCACCATCCCAAAAGAACTGCGTGAGGAGTTCAGTCTCGAAGAGGGGGACGAACTGCTCTGGGAAAAGACTGAGGAAGGTATCAGGGTCAGAAAGACAATGCGTTCAGCCGGGCGTGGGATGCTCGTCGACGACGATGTCCCAGTGGAGAAACGAGAGGAGATGGATGGTCAGCGAACACTTGGGTGACTGCATTACTGGTCAAACAACTGGAGTGTAACGACACTACCACGGGGTTCGTTTTCGGTGACAGTAATCCCCCCACCAATCTTCTCGACGATCAGGTACACGAGCCAGAGACCAAGTCCGCTCCCGTGATAGAGTTGATCAGTCTCTTGCTCCCCGAGCAGTATTTGTCGGTCCACCTCGGATATTCCTGGCCCTTCGTCGGCGACTGCGACCGTCGGACGATCGGTGTCGTCGCATACTCGAACCTCGACGGTTGGCGTCTCCTGATCCGAATGTTCAACGGCATTCTCGACGAGTTCTATGATTGCTCGATCGAGATCCGGCGTGGTCTCAACAGTGCACGAACCGGGGGTCTGTGCTCGGATTTCGGCACCCGGATATCGGTTCTGCTTTCGCTCAACTATCGCGTTCACCGTTTCAGAGAGGTCGATCGTCCGCTCCTTCGGAGTGTCTGTCAAGAACTTCGTAATCTTTCGCTGTTTTTCGACCATCCGATCGACGTTTCGGGCTGTCTTCTGAATCCGTTCGACATCTGCGACAAGTTCGTCAGAGATCTCTTCCCGTAATTTCTCGGCAAACATTCCGATCGTGGTCATGTCGTTGCGGAGGTTGTGGCGAAGGACACGATCCAGGACGTGTAACTGGCGCTCTCGGGATTTGAGGTCGGTCACCACGCGACAGATAGCGATCGTTCCTTCCAGAGTACCATCTGTTCCGTAGTAGGGGTATCTGGTCGTCGAAAATATCTCGGCATCTTCTGTGGGAAACGTCGGTGAGATCGTATACTGAATTGGTTGCTCCGTTTCGAGAACCTGTTTTTTGTGAGCCTCGATGCGGGTCGCTGCTTCCTCATCCATAAACGCAAACTCCGTCTTCCCGAGCAGTTCTTCCCGGGACAGTTCGGCGTACTCCGTAAGCGCCTCGTTGACGAGACGGAACCGTCCTTCGGGATCCTGTAACATGATTGGATCCTCGAGACGTTCGACGATATCCCTGAACATCTCCAGTCGCTGTTTTGTCTCGACGCGCTGGGTAACATCAGACTGGATAGCTACGTACTTTACCGGCGTACCGTTCTCGTCCGTTACGGGTGCGATCGTCTGGTTCGCGTGGTATATCTCGCCGTCTTTACGCCGATTGACGATGTCTTCCTCCCAGCTTTCTCCGCTGGAGATGGTCTCCCACAACCGGTCGAAATACGAATCTGACATCTCGCCGGAGTCGAGAATCTCGGGTCTCTCTCCGATCACGTCCGTAGCGTCGTACCCGGTTATTTCCTCGAAGGCAGGATTGGCGTACTCGATAGTTCCATCCGAGTCCACGATGTAAACCGCGTGCCCGGCGGCTTCTGCCGCCTGTTTGAACAGGCGCAGCTCGCGGCGCCGCCTGTCGAGGTTCAGAGACTGTGACCGCAATCGGAGTAACGCCTCGGTTCGCCACTCCAATTCGGCCTTTTTGATGGGCATCGATACGACCTCGTCGACGGCTTCGAAGACGACACTATCGGCGATTTCGCCCCGGTCGACGTCGATAACTGAGAGATCTTCCTCTGGCAAGAGTAACAGGCACGGCAACAGGATAGGTTCGACCTCCCGTTTGCGGTGTCGGAGTTTCTCGGCGTGTTCTTCGAGTCGTTCAGCGTCGAGGATGCAGCAGTCGAATTCGGCAGTCCCGAGTGGTTGATCGGGCTCTACCAGCGTGTAGTGGTCTTGATTCTGTATCCACTCGAACAACAGGCGTTGATTTCCCTCCCCGGAGAGGAGGGGAAGGATCCGCGCTGGACTCGAGCTCGTTCCAAGTGAGCCGTGTTCTGTCTGGCCGTGGTTCATCCTGCATTCACCCCATGGCAACGTGTCGGTTCGTGGCCGGAGCGTGTCCAGGAGATGCAGTCGGCTGGAATGGTCAAGAACCCTTCTCCGTCACAGATGACTTCCGTCTGCTTCCACGCGTTCTCGACAGGAGTATCCGTTTTGAGCATTGTTTTTAGTATCTCCGGTGATTTCGTGTCTCACCCCGATCATTCCTGGTTTTCTTTTGACGATTTCCACTCCGGTGTTCCAGTGAGGATACCGCGTAATTCTCCCAATGGTTCCCCGACGCGAATCCCGTCCGAGGTAATACGGAGTTCACGGAGGTTCCGTTCGAAGTTACTCGTTCGCATTTTCAGGGTCCCGATAACCTTCTTCATCTCGCCTCTGTACTCTACATGACGCAGGAACACAATATTGTCGGCGAGATTGCTCGTCCGTTCCTCCGTCGCCTGGAACGTGCCGGTAATCTTGTGAACTTCGTTGACGAGGAACGTAGTAACGCCCGCCGCCCGCAGGAATCGGCCGACACGTACGAGTGCCTGCGTCGGCTCGTCGACGCCGCGGAGGTTCTGTTGGAATCCGGTCGCCCCGTCGAGCATCACCAGTTCGACGCCGTCGGCGACAACTTCACGCACCATGTTCTCGAACTCGCCGAGAGAGTACTCGTCGGGTTCGATCTCGATTATCGAGAGTTTCCCAGTTTCTTCTGCCTGCTGGACCGGGATACTGATGGAATCGGCCCGCCGTTTGAGCGTTCGTTCCGCTTCCTCGAACTGGAACATGCAGCTGCGTCGCCCGTCGAGTGCAGCCTCCGTGAGAAACTGCATTCCGGTCGTCGTTTTCCCGACGCCGGTCGGTCCACTGAGTATCGTGACGGTACCGTGGTCGATGCCACCGTTCAACATCTCGTCGAGTTCCGGGACTCCGGAACTGAGTTTCGCGGCGTCGGCGGAGCCAGTTAGTTCGCCGGGGACGAGTGACGGCCACACTGCCAGCCCATCCGCGGAGATCTCGTAGAAGTGCTGGCCCCGTCTGGACGACGAGCCACGAAATTTCGACACGTCGAGCGTTCGGCTCTCGGTGCCTGCCTCGAGAGAGATCACCGCATCGACGAGAAACTGGAGGTCGTCGTCTGTGACCGTCCCGCCAGCCTGTGACGTTAGCATCACTGTCGAATCCCGCTCTTTGAGATAATCGAGGAGGCCAAGGATCACCCGTCGAAACTGTCGTTCGTCTCCCGCGAGAAACCGAAATTCAGTGATCGGGTCGAGTAGAACGCGATCCGGTTCGACCGCCTCGATTGTCTCTCGAAGTTCGGCGATGAAATCGGGTTGTTCAACTTCCGTCGACTCGAAAAGGGTATACGACTGGTCTTCAGCGAACTGCTCTTTCGTTGGGGAGAGATTGTGAAACTGAATCTCCTCACTCAGTCCGAACGCCCTGACGGTCTCTTCGACGTATTCCTGTGGCTCCCCCATGTTGACGTAGAGAGCTGTCTCCCGGGGCCCGGCTGCCGAGAGGAAGTGCAGGCCGAAAATCGTCTTCCCGGAGCCTGGCGGTCCACGAACGAGCGTGTTCCGTCCCCGAATGAGGCCGCCGTCGAGTATCTCGTCCAGACCGGCGACGCCGGTCGAAATGCGTTCCTCTTGCATTGATAGCGTGTTGGTTGTAGCCGTGATAATTGTTGTGCCCGAGTGAAATGGAGAGGCCCTCCCCGATGGGATATCAGGCCGTCAGCTCCTCCGGGTCGAGCCAGATGAGGAATCCGTCTTCGTTCTCCCGTTTGACGACGCCACGGAACATGGGTGAATCCGTGATTCCCTCGGCTTCGAGGGCATCGACCGGTATCTCGGTCACTGCAGACACCGTCGACAC
>JARWGK010000126.1:0-20722 GCA_040409725.1 Natronomonas sp. | reverse complement strand
AGTAGATCAACTCGTCGCTGTTGTCGACCATGTACAGCGTCCGGGCGGCGATGTTGACGGCGTGGTCGCCGATTCGTTCGAGGTCACGGATCGTAAGCAGGAGCCGCGACACCTCGTTCATCAGCGCCTGAATCTCGGCTTCGGATCCGTCGTTGGACCCGCCGTCGAACTCCGTGTCGATGAGCTCTCGGACGACCATACTCGAAGCCGAGTTACACATCTCGTCGATGTCGTCGTCGCGACGGTCGATGTCGAAGCAGGCCTCGGTGTCCTCCTCGGCGTAGGCCTCCATGGAGGCCTCCAGCATCTCGATGACCGCCGATCCGATGCCCTGGACGTCGACGTCGGGGTAGAGGTCTCGATCCGCCTGCAGGGTGTACTCGCCGAGATTCGTCGCCAGATCGGCGACCCGTTCGAGATCGGTGATGATCTTGAATGAAGCGGCGATAAATCGGAGGTCGCCGGCGACCGGTTGCTGGAGGGCGAAGAGATCGATGCA
Source organism: Natronomonas sp. (assembly GCA_040409725.1). Classification (GTDB taxonomy): domain Archaea; phylum Halobacteriota; class Halobacteria; order Halobacteriales; family Haloarculaceae; genus Natronomonas. Next base: position 20,223 of record JARWGK010000126.1, on the reverse strand, counting down.
GTCGCTTTCGAGCTGGAGGTACAGTTCGTTGATCTCGTGGTCGCCCTCGATCACCTCCCTTGCGAGGTCGTTGTCCTTTCGTTCGAGTGCGCTCAGTCCGTCGCGGACCCGCTGTACGACCAGCTCACTCATGTAGAGGATGTTCTCCCGGAGTTCCGTGAGCTGTTGTTGGTATCCTTTTCTGGCCATACGCCTCGTGTGTGTGTCAGTCACAAAACGTTTCGCCCGCCGCAGCCTTCGTGTTGGCGGTCATCCGAACTTTCCGGTGATGTAATCCTCGACCCGGTCGCTTTCGGGATTCGCGAAGATCTTGTCGGTGTCGTCGAACTCGACCAACTCGCCGCCGGTCAGGAAGACCGCGGTTTTATCGGAGATTCGGGCCGCCTGCTGCATGTTGTGGGTGACGATGACGACGGTGTACTCCTCGGCGAGGTCCGCGATCAGGTCCTCGATCTTCGAGGTCGCCACCGGATCGAGCGCCGATGCCGGCTCGTCCATGAGGAGGACGTCGGGATCGGGTGCGATCGCCCGGGCGATACAGAGTCGTTGCTGTTGGCCACCGGACAGCTCGAGCCCCGATTCGTCGAGTTGGTCCTTCACCTCGTCCCACAGCGCAGCATCCCGGAGTGACTGCTCGACGCGGGCGTCGAAGTCGCCGTCGTACCCCTGTACGTCCAGCCCGTAGGCGACGTTGTCGTAGATGCTCTTTGGGAAGGGGTTCGGTTCCTGAAACACCATGCCGACCTTTCGGCGGAGTGCGACCGGATCGACGTCGTCGTCGTAGACGTTCTTGCCGCTCAACAGCAGTTCACCCTCGACTCGACAGGTGTCGATCAGATCGTTCATCCGATTGATACAGCGCAGGAAGGTCGATTTCCCACAGCCGGAGGGGCCGATGAGTGCGGTCACGCGTCGTTTCGGGATCTCCATCGAGATGTCGTCGAGTGCCTGTGTTTCGCCGTAGAACACGTCGATGTGTCTCGCCTCGACGATCGTCTGGGCCCGATCGGTCCCCCTCGTCGCCGCATCCTCTCCCATCGTCGTGTTCAACAGCGACCCCTCTGCCGTCGGATCGTCGTCGGTCGATTGTCCTGTCGTTGCTTCGTCGGATCCGGATGCTGTGTATTCCTGACTCATTGGTGTATCACTTCGTGTCGTATCGGTTTCGGATGTAGATGGCGACGCCGTTCATCGACAGCAGCACGACGAGCAAGACGAAGCTGCCGGCGGCCGCGACGTGCTGGAATTCGGCCTCCGGCAGCCGCGCCCAATCGAAGATCTGCATCGGCATCGCGCTGAACGGCCCGAGGAGCGAATCCGGTGGCCGAAACATCGAGGTCGCCGCCCCGACCATCAGGATCGGTGCCGTTTCGCCGATCGCCCGCGACAACGAGAGGATAGTTCCGGTCATGATTCCCGGCAGCGCGGCCGGCAGGACGATGTCCCGGGTAACCTCCCACTTCGTCGCACCGACGCCGTAGGCTGCCCGTCGCCGCGAGTCCGGAACGGCCCGGATCGCCTCCTGTGCGGCGACGACGACGATCGGGAGGATCAAGAGCGTAAGCGTCAACGCACCGGCGAGGAGACTCGTTCCCAGTCCGGCGAGTCGGACGAAGACGGCCAATCCGAGCAGTCCGTACACGATCGACGGCACGCCGGCGAGGTTTGCGATATTCGCCTCGATGAACCGCGTCATCCGGTTGTCGGGTGCGTACTCCTCCAGATAGATCGCCGCACCGACCCCGAGAAACACGGTGAAAATCGCCGTCAGCGCGATCAGGAAGATCGATCCGACGAGTGCCGGGTAGATTCCGGCTCCTCGACCACCCGGCTGGTAGTTTTCGATGAGCCGCGACGGCGGGTAGGTGAGGAACTCGAAGGTCACCCAGCCCCAGGCCCCCTGTATCACGTCGAAGAGCAACAATACGAGGGCGACGACGCCGACGAGCGTCGATGCGAAACAGATTCCGACGAACACCCGTCCGTACAGCCGCTTGCGCCGGATGCCCTCGATACCGGCAAACGGGTTCGACTCGGCCGCTCCGCCGTCCGTCGCCGGCGTATCCTCCGTCGACATCAGTCGTACACCTCCCGGTAGCGACCCCGAATGCGCTGACTCAACAGGTTCATCGCGAGCGTCATCGCAAACAGCGTCAGGCCGACGGCGAAAAGCGACTGGTAGCCGATCGATCCGACCGACACGTCGCTGATTCCAACCTGTACCATGTATGCGGTCATCGTCTGGATCTCGTCGAGAAAGTTCCCCGTGATGTTCGGTTGCATTCCGGCGGCGAGTGTCACCGCCATCGTTTCGCCGATCGCCCGCGAGATTGCGAGGACGAACGACGAGAGGATTCCGGAGACCGCGGCCGGCAGAACGACCCCCGTCGAGACCTCGAACTTCGTCGCACCCATCCCGTAGCCGGCGTTGCGCAACTCGTCCGGAACGGCCGTCATCGCGTCCTCAGAGAGCGACGAGACCATCGGGATGATCATGATTCCGACGACGATCCCGCCGGCGAGGGCGTTGAACGTCCCAGTCTCGGGGAACACCCGCTGAATCTGAGGCGTAATAAACGAGATCGCAAAGAAGCCGTAGACGATCGTCGGCACTCCGGCGAGAATCTCCAGCGTCGGCTTCAACACCCGCCGCAGTCGCTCGTCTGCGTACTCGGAGAGGTAGATCGCCGTCGCGACGCCGACCGGCAGCGCGACGACGGCGCTGCTTACGACGATCATGAGCGTTCCCCAGACGAGCGGCAACACCCCGTAGCTTCGCGGACGGATGATCGGTGACCACTGCGTTCCGGTGAGGTACTCGACGACCGACACGACGCGGAAGAAGGGGATCGACCCGGCGATCAACACGGCGACGATACCGAAGGTCGTCAACACGGTGACGAAGGCACACGAAAAGAAGACGACGCCCGCGATGCGGGTCGCACGATCGGAGGATCCCCCGGTGATATCGGACCCGACATCGTCGGTGCTCCCGCTCATTCTGCCTCCGCGATCGCGGCTTCGAGTTCCGCCCTGGACTCCTCTACGACCGCGTCCGGTGCCGCGTAGTAGCCGACCTTGCGGGCGGCCCACTGCGTCCAGGTGAGCCGTTCTCCGGATTCGGCGATCCCCGCTTCGATCGCCGCCTCCTTCGTGTCAGTATCGACCTCCTCGAAGTAGAACCGTGCAAACGCTTGCATCACCGCCTCGTCGAGTCGGGTGGTGCTGAGATAGACGAACATCGGACGCGAAAGCGGTGTGTACGTCAGCGTCTCGACGGTCTCTCTCGTCGGTCGCACCGGCCCGTCGCCGTCGTCGATCCCGAGCAGTTTCAGGTCCGCCTCGTTCTCGTAGTAGTAGCCGGACCCACCGAAGCCCATCGCGTATCGGTTCCCGCGAACACCTCTGACGATAACGTTCGTATCCGAACTGGCCGAGTAGTCGTTGCGGATGTCACCGGCTTCTCCGTTCACCGCCTCGGTGAAGTATTCGAAGGTTCCCGAGGCGGCGTCCCGACCGTAGAGGACGATCTCCTCGTCGGGCCACTCGGGGTCGACGTCGCTCCACGTTTCGACGTCGGATCCCGAACGCCAGATCCGGTGTAACTCCTCGACCGTGAGGTCGTCACACCAGGTGTTGTCGGGATGGACCCACACCGCGATTCCGTCGAGGAGTGCCTCGAGTTCGATGTAGCCGACGCCGTTTGCGCCACACAGCCCCACCTCGCTGTCCGTGATCGCACGACTCGCGTTTTGGATATCCGTGGTGCCTTCACAGAAGCGCTGGAAGCCAGCCCCTGTCCCGGAGCCACGGACCGGGATCTGCACCCGGTTGTTCCGCCAGAGAAACTCCTCTACGATGGCCGCGCCGTGGGGAAAGACGGTGTTGCTTCCGTCCATGACGATCTCACCTTCGAGATCGGATTCCTCACCGCGGACGAAACAACCGGACAGTGCCGAAACCGCCCCGCCACAGGCGGCGAGCACAGAGCGTCGCGATACTCGCCTTCGACGCTCACGACTCGGTGTCATCACTAGTACCTCCCATTCCGGATACCTAAATACACATCTATGATATCTATATAGGACTATGTTTAACACCCGAATGTTCCGGACGATATCCGGTCTAAACCACCTCGGATCCGGGTCATTCACCGAATTCGTACGCGCTGAGCCGACGAAACAACCGCGTTCGTCTCCGGAGCGCCGTCGGTGGTGCCGGGACACATAATGTACTGAGTGTTCCCGGTGGCTATATAGATAGACCACATATTTATATTCCAGATCCGTATCGGATCTATGGAGACACGCAAGGTGCAGGTAACCGGTGGATCGACCTACACCGTGTCGTTGCCGAAGGAGTGGGCGACGAAAAACGGAATCGAGGGCGGGAGTGTCGTCGAGTTTTATCCCGAGGGTGATACGCTGCTTTTGATCCCCGAACGCGAAGGAGAGAAGATAACCGGCAGTCTCGACATCACCGGCCTCGAAGGCGACGAACTGATGCGAGCGGTCGTCTCGATGTACGTGAGTGGATTCGACGAAATCGCTCTCGAGACGGCACAGGTGAGCGCCGCACAGCGTCGAACGATCCGAGAGGCGACACAGGGACTCGTCGGGCTGGAGGTGATCGGCGAAACCTCGAGTGTCGTCCGACTGCAGGATCTTCTTGACTCCTCGGAGCTTTCGGTACACAACGCGGTGACCCGGATGCAACTCGTCGCGACCACGATGCTTGCCGATGCGGTCACCGCTTTGCTGGAGAACAACGACGACCTCGCCGCCGACGTGATACAGCGGGACGACGACGTCGACCGCCTGTGGTCGATGGTGTCCCGCGTGTTTCGTTCCGTGCTTCGGGATCCGGCGGCGGCGGCTTCCGTCGGCCTCGACCGCGAGACGTGTTTCGATTATCACTCGAGTGCCCGGCAACTCGAACGGATCGCAGACCACGCCGCAAAGATCGCAACCCACGCCGAACTGCTCGACACGCAACCCGAGACGGCCGCCGACGCCATCGCCGCACTCCACGAGGAGGCGGCGAGCATCATCGAGACGGCGATGGACGCGCTTTTGGAGTCCGATCCGGATCGAGCGACGGAACTCGCACACGATGCCAGAAAACAGATCGGCGAAATCGACACCCACGCCCGGGCCGTCGACGACCGCATCCGCGAACTCGACCCACAGGCGGTGCAGTTGCTCGGATTGATCGTCGATTCGCTGTCTCGCAGCGCCGACTACGGCGGCAACATCGCCGAGGTTGCCCTCCAGAAAGCCGCACCGAAGCCCTAGTCCAGTTCCTCGGCGACGGCGTCCGGATCGAACAGCTTCGGATCGAGGATGTGTCCCGCCTGTCCCTTGATGAACTCCGGCACCGAGTCCCGGGTATAGAAGACGATCCGGAGGTCGGGGTTGATATCCACCGCGACCGCGACGACCGTCGCTAAGTGTGCCTCGGTGACGACGAGCGCGTCGGCGGATGCGACGCCGACGGCCTCGAGTTCGGCCTTCGTTTCGGTGCCGTCGATTTCGGTCACTGAGACGCCACGGGATCGGAGGGCCTCTGCGACACCCTCGCCGTCGGCGCCGGCGACGAGTACCTCACTCATATTCGATCGTCGCCGGTGGCTTGTGTGTCACGTCGTAGACGACGCGTGCGACGTTGTCGTTTTCGCCGGTGATGCGACTCTGGATGCGCTGTAGGGTCTCCCAGTCGATCTCCTGTGCGCGTGCCGTCATCCCGTCGCGGGATTCGACGGAGCGGACGGCGACGACCCAGCCGTGGACCCGGTTGTCGCCTTTGACGCCCGTTGCCTTCCCGATGACGGCCCCGAAGGCCTGCCACGGCTCGTATGCCTCCAGTTCCTCCTCGACGACGTGACACGCCTCGCGGGCCACCTCGACTTTCTCCTCCGTCGCCTCGCCGATCACGCGAACGGCGAGGCCCGGACCGGGAAACGGCATTCGCTCGGAGACGACCTCCTGAAGGTCGAGTGCACGGGCGACCTCCCGCACCTCGTCCTTGTAGAGGTCCCGAACCGGTTCGACGATCCCCTCGAAGTCGATCCGTTCCGGCAGACCGCCGACGTTGTGGTGGGACTTGATGTTGCCCTCAGATTCGATTCGATCGGGGTAGATCGTCCCCTGGACGAGGTAGTCGGCGTCTGCCTCCCGGGCCTCCCGTTCGAACTCTCGGATGAACTGCTCGCCGATGACGTGGCGCTTCTGTTCGGGATCGGTGACGCCGGCAAGCGCATCGAGGAAGCGGTCCTGTGCCCGGACGATCCGGAGTCCGTCCATGAACTCGAAGGTCTCCTCGATTTCGGCCGTTTCACCCTTCCGCATCAGCCCGGTGTCGACGTACACTGCGGTCAGCCGATCACCGATGGCCCGGTGGGCCAGCGCCGCGGTGACGGACGAATCGACGCCGCCCGAAAGCGCGATGATCGCGTTGCCGTCGATCGCCGCCTCGATTTCGGCCGTCGCCTCCTCGATGAAGCTCTCTGCGTCGACCATCAGGCTGTCACCTCCTCGCTTTCCTGTGCGGTTTCCTGCAGGATCGTCTCGAGGAGCGAAACGAACGGTGGGCTCGCCCGCCCCGGACGAGAGCGGAACTCGGGGTGGAACTGCGTGCCGAGGAAGTAGGGATGCTCCGGGAGTTCGAGGATCTCCATCCGATTGCCGGCCCGCCCCGAAAAGACCATTCCCTCCGATTCGAGCGTCTCGATGTACTCTGGGTTGACCTCGTAGCGGTGCCGGTGTCGTTCGGTGCAGCTTTCGGCGTCGTAGACCTCGTGTGCGACCGTCCCCGGGGTGATCGTCGTCTCGTGGGCCCCGAGTCGCATCGTCCCGCCCATGTCCTCGATTTCGTACTGTTCGGGCAGGATGTCGATGACCGGGTGTGGCGTCGACTCCTCGATCTCGGTGGAGTGGGCACCCTCGAAGCCACAGACGTTGCGGGCGAACTCGATGACGGCCATCTGGAAGCCGAGACACAGTCCGAGAAACGGAACGTCGTTTTCGCGGGCATACTGCACGGCGTCGATCTTTCCTTCTGTCCCACGGGCCCCGAACCCACCGGGGACGATGATCCCGTCCGCATCCTGTAGCCGACGCTTGTGGGTGTCGTCCATCTGATCTGCGTTGACCCACAGGACGTTCACGTTGGTTCCCGTCTCGAAGCCGGCGTGTTTCAGCGATTCACGGATCGACATGTAGGCGTCCTCCAGCCCGTACTTTCCGACGAGCGCGATGTCGATTTCCGTCTCGGTCGGTTGGGTGACGACCTGTCGCCACCCGTCGTCCCGCTCCGTCTCCGGCAGCGCCCGCGAGTCGAGGCCGAGTTCCGACATCACGTACTCGTCGAGCCCCTCGTCTTCGACCATGAGCGGCACGTGATAGATGTCCTCCACGTCCGGGTTCGAGAAGACCGCCTCGACGGGAACGTCACAGAACAGCGCGATCTTCTCTCTCGTCTCGACGTCGAGTCTGTCCTCACAGCGCCCGACGACGATGTCGGGGTGGAGTCCGATCGATCGCAGTTCCTTCACCGAGTGCTGTGTCGGCTTCGTCTTCTGTTCGCCGTTCTGTGAGTACGGGACGAGGGTGACGTGAGTAAAGAGGATGTCTTCGTCGTCTTCTTCGTTTGCGAACTGTCTGAGGGCCTCGAGATACGGCATTCCCTCGATGTCGCCGACGGTCCCGCCGACCTCGACGATACAGACGTCGTTTCCTTCGGCCGCCTCCCGCACCCGCCGTTTGATGTCGTCGGTGATGTGTGGGATGATCTGGACCGTGTTTCCGAGGTAATCGCCGGCGCGTTCCTTCTCGATGACGTGGCGGTAGGTCTTCCCCGTGGTGACGTTGTGATCCGAGGTCATGTCGATCCCGAGGAATCGCTCGTAGTTACCGAGGTCGAGGTCGACCTCGCCGCCGTCCTTCAGGACGTACACCTCGCCGTGTTGATACGGGTTCATCGTCCCCGCGTCGACGTTGAGGTACGGGTCGATCTTCACCGCCGTCACGTCGAAGCCGGCGTTTGCGAGCAGTCGGCCGGTACTCGCCGCCGTGATCCCTTTTCCTAGCCCGGACATCACACCGCCGGTGACGAAAATAAACTTGTTTCCCAGCGTGGGGTCGTACTCCGTGGGCTCTGTCGGCATACTAACCGTGCGAAAGGCGACAACAAAACGATTGTTATTTCCACATGCTTTATCTCCGCCACACGATTCGAACACCCGTGACCCGGCCCGCGTTCGACTCGATGCCGCCTGAAACGTGTGTCTCGGGAGTCGACTCCGTCCCGAAATCGGATCGATGACGGTTGTCGTTCGATCGGCCATTTTTATATAGCAACCGATCGTTGGTTCGATTATGTCCGATACCGAACGCTTGAGCCGCCGCACAGCCATCAAAGGCGGTGCGATCGGCGGATTCACACTTCTTGCCGGATGTGCCGAGACGGTCGACGATGACGACGAGACGGCCGACGATGACGACGAGACGGCCGACGCAGACGAAGCCGACGCCGATGTCTACGAAATCGGCATGATCGATTCGCTCACCGGGTCACTCGCAGATTTCGGTGAACGGAACCAACGCGGTGCCGAACTCGCTCTCGAAGACGTCAACGCCGTCGGTGTCGACGGCCGCGAACTGGAGTTGATCGTCGAGGACTCCGAAAGCGATAGCCAGGCCGGCGTCGCCGCCGCCCAAAAACTCGTCAATCAGGATGAGGTCCCCTTCGTCATCGGCGCCGTCGGTTCGGGCGTGTCGCTGTCGATCTACGAAAGCGTCATCCAGGGCACCGATGTCGTCCAGTTGAGCCAGAACTCGACCGGTCTTGCGCTGTCTGACTTTCCCGGACTGCTCCGGATGTCTCCGAGCGGCCGAGCCCAGTCGCTCGCACTCGCAGACATCATCGCCGAGGACGGCTTTGAGGAGGTGGCCGTCACCTACATCAACGACGAGTTCGGCGAGAGCCTCACCGACGCCTTTGTCGGTGCATTCGACGGGACAGTTGTTTATAACAATCCACACGACGGCGAGCAGGCCTCCTACTCGGGCGTTCTCTCGGAGATGAACGATTCCGGAACCGACGCCTGGCTGTTCATCACCTATCAGGAAGAGTTCGCCACGATGGTCACCGAGATGTTCGAAAGCGGCTTCGAGGCCCAGTTGTACGGCGCCGACTCGAACCGTGGCGACACCGTGATTGAGAACACACCCGAGGGGAGTATGGACGGTATGAAACTCGTCGAACCGTCGGCGCCGGTCGAACAGGAGAACTATCAGAACTTTGCCGCCCGCTTCGAGGACGAACACGGCGAGGAACCGACCGCTTGGTCGGCCTTTGCATACGACTGTGTTGTCACGGCTGCACTGTCGATTCAGGCCGCCGATGGGTTCGACGGTGCCGCACTCCAGGCGACGGTTCGGGAGGTCACCCGTCCGCCGGGTGAGGCCGTCGACACCTACGCCGCCGCACACGAAATCCTCGATGACGGCGGTTCCGCAGACGACATCAATTACAACGGCGTCAGCGGCCCAATCGACTTCGACGAAAACGGTGATCCAACCGGATCACTACAGGTCTTCGAGGTGCAGGACCACTCCTACGTGCCGATCGACTTCCGGGAAGGCTGACGGTGACACTCGTCGAACTCGCCGCAAACGGCGTCGTCTACAGCAGTATTATCGTTCTGGGCAGCATCGGCCTGTCCCTGATTTACAGTATCGCCGGGTTTGCCAACTTCGCCCACGGTGATACGATGACCATCGGGGCCTACGCCGCATTCGTCGCCTTCGGCCTCGTCGGCGGAATCGGCGCAGGACTCTCGCTGTTCGGACTACCGCTTGGATTCTTTCTCGCGATTTTCATCGGTGCCCTGGCGACCGCCGCCGTTGCGCTGCTCACCGAACGACTGGTGTACCGACCGATCGACACCGGACCGATCGGCCTTCTGATCACCTCGATCGGCGTCGCATTCATCTATCGCGGCGCGGTACAGATCGGCTTCGGTGCCGACTTTCGTCGATACGATGTCGGAACGCTCCGTCCGATCGAGTCGTTGCTTCCGTACGGAATCCGAATCACTCGACACGACCTGGCGATCGTTCTTTCCGCCGCCGTCTTCGTCGCCGCCCTCCACGCTCTCCTGCAGTACACCGACCTCGGTCGAAAGATGCGAGCAACGGCGGACAATCCCAAATTGGCTCGCGTCGCCGGCATCCGGACCCGACGGATCGAACTCGTGACGTGGATGATCGGTGCCGGGTTGGCCGGGGCGGCCGGCGTGTTCCTCGGACTGTTCAACCAACTCGTTCCGCGGATGGGTTTCAACGTCCTCCTCGTGATCTTTGCGGCGGTCATTCTCGGCGGCATCGGCTCCGTTTACGGTGCGATGCTCGGTGGCTTCCTCATCGGGATGGTCGTCGAGATGACACCGCTTTTATCGACGATCGGCATCCCGATCGGTGTCGAATACGCAACCGCCGTCGCTTTTGTGATCATGATCGCCGTCCTGCTCCTTCGACCGACCGGAATTGCCGGCGAAGCGGTCGCCGGGGAGGGTGGTTGACATGACCGAATCCTCCGCAGACGGTCGGCTTCGCACATACTGGAACCGCCTTACGACGGAAGAACGTGGTGTCGGTGGGTTCGTCTGCGTCTCCGCCGTCGTCCTTCTCGCAGCGATGCTCGGTGGCGTGCTCAACCCAACGTACTTCCTGTTTCTTTTAGGCCTCGCCGGCATGTTCGCGCTGCTTTCGCTCGGATTGAACGCTCAGTGGGGGTACAGTGGCCTCATCAACTTCAGCGTCGCCGCCTTCTTCGGACTCGGTGCGTACGGGGCCGCACTCGCAACTGCGACGAACTCACCGATCGCCGGCGGCCTGAACCCGCTCGTCGGACTCGTCGTTGGACTGTCCCTCGCCTCTGTCGTCGCGGTCGGGATTGCGATCCCGACGCTCCGACTCCGGGCCGACTACCTCGCCATTGCGACCCTCGGACTCGCCGAGGTGCTTCGGTTGATCATCCTGAACGAACGACAGTGGACGAACGGCAGTGCCGGTCTCAGAGGCATTCCGACGTTCTTCGAGGGATGGCCGCTTCTCGGAACGCTCCCGGAGACGCTTCCGACGATCCGAATCGAAATCGTCCCCGGCTCACCCGTCTTCTTCGATTCGAACTTCTTCGGACAGTTGCTGAACGTCTCCGTCGCGCTTTCGTTTCTTGCCATCTCGTTTTTTATTCTCAGACGAGTACACCAGTCGCCGTGGGGTCGAACGCTTCGAACGATTCGAAGCGACGAAGATCTGGCGAAAGCGCTCGGAAAAAACACCTTTCGGTTCAAACTCCAGGCCTTTGTCCTCGGCAGCCTGATTATGGCGCTTGCCGGCGTCTTCTATGCCCATCTGAATCTCTTTGTCAATCCCGAGGAACTGGATCCGATCACCACGTTCTACGTCTGGGTTGCGGTGATCCTCGGCGGCAGCGGCTCGAATCGGGGGGCGCTTTTCGGCGGCTTCATCGTCGTTGCGATCCGGGAAGCGCCACGGTTTATCGAGACGGTGCCGCTCGTTGCCGTCGATCCCGCTCCCCTCCGCCTGCTCGCAATCGGCGTTTTGATCGTCCTCGTGATGCGGTTCCGCCCGGAGGGAATCCTACCGCCACAGCGAGAACTCATCTGGCCCTCTGTCGTCGACGACCCGCCGAAACGGCCGGAGTCGGGGGTCAGAGAGGCACGAGGTGGTGGCGATGAGTGAGGAAGCGACACCACGAGACGGAACCGATTCGACCGACACTGTCCTCGAAGTCGAGGGCCTTCGGAAGTCATTCGGCGCACTCGTCGCCGTCGACGACGCGAGTTTCACCGTCGAGCGAGGAACGATCACCGGGCTGATCGGTCCGAACGGCGCCGGGAAATCGACCGTGTTCAACCTGATCTCCGGGTTTTATGAACCCGACGCCGGAACGGTTCGCGTCGACGGCACCGACGTGACCAGCCTCGATCCACACGAAATCGTCGATCACGGCCTTCTCCGAACGTTCCAGACGCCCCGGAAGCTAGAGGGAATGACTGTCCGTGAAGCGATGCTTGCCGGGCCACAGCAGCAACTCGGTGAATCGTTCCTCAAGCTGTTCATCGATCCAAGCGGAGTCGAGGCGGAGGAGCGACGGAATCTGGCGTCCGTCGAGGAGATCCTCGCCGAGTTCGAAATCGACCACCTGGCGACACAGCCGGCGACCGACATCTCCGGCGGTCAACTGAAACTCGTCGAACTGGCCCGGGCGATGCTCGCCGACCCGGACGTGCTGTTACTCGATGAGCCCGTTGCCGGTGTCAATCCGACGCTTGCGAAGAAACTCGACCGACAGATACGCCGACTCAACGACGAGGGAACGACCATGCTGATCATCGAACACGACATGGAGTTTCTGATGGATCTCGCCGATCCGATCGTCGTCTTGGACCGTGGAAGCGTTCTCACGACCGGATCACCGGAGACAGTTCGCGGCGACGAACGCGTCGCCGAAGCCTATCTCGGCGGTGGGTCGTCGTGACCGACCCGGTCCTCGAACTCACCGACATCGATGGAGGGTACGGCGATATTCAGGTACTCGACGGACTGAGTATGTACCTTGACGCCGAGGAAATCGTCTGTCTGATCGGGCCGAATGGGGCAGGGAAATCGACGGTGTTGAAAACCGTCTTCGGACTACTCAGCCCGTGGACGGGACAGATCAGGTACCGCGACGCGGAAATCGGTGGCATGGATCCCGAGGATATCGTTCGACTGGGTATCGGCTACGTACCACAGACGCAGAACGTCTTCGGATCGCTCTCAGTCGAGGAGAACCTTCGGATGGGTGGGGTGGCTCTCGACGGCGATGTCGATCCGGTCGTCGAGGAACTGTGTGATCGATTCCCGCTTTTGGCGGAGAAACGTGACGCGACGGCGGCGACACTCTCCGGTGGACAGCGACAGATTCTGGCCCTCGCCCGGGCGCTCGTCGTCGATCCGGACGTACTTTTGATCGACGAACCGTCCGCCGGATTAGCTCCGAGCACTGCCGCGGACGTCTTCGAGGACGTGGTGACGATCAACGAGACCGGCACCGCCGTGTTGATGGTCGAGCAGAACGCAACGCGTGGCCTGTCGATCGCCGACCGCGGGTACGTCCTCGATCAGGGATCGGTCCGCTACGAGGGACAGGCTGATTCCCTGCTGGACGACGAGGAAGTCGCAAAGCTGTATCTTGGCGAGTGATCTTCGATCCGGGTTCCGGCCCTTGCAAAGGCATATTTTTGTCCACGCCGGATTCCCGAGTATGCGAATGGAACTCCGGGTGTGCAAGCAGTGTTACAACGGACAACACGGTAACACACGAAAGCGGCAGATCACCCGCGACATGGTCACGTGTGCCGAACGAATCCGCGAGTACAAGGACCTGATCGGAATCGATGCGCTGTACGTCACGCAGGTCGAGGAGGGAGACAGCGAGGGCGCACAGGCGTTGCCGGCGATCGTCGCCTCGATCGACAACCACCAGGTGAACCTCTCGGACACCCAACTGGTGATGGAAGACGACGACGGCAACATGCTCGTCTACCCCGAACCGGACGACATCCTGGAGGTGCTCACCCGAAACATCGACCAGATCGCAGAACAGACGCGAAACGACGTGAGCGTCGGACTCTCACAGGAGGCCTCGGAACTGCTCGCAGAACGACAGGAGATCTGACCGGTCTCAATCGTCCGTTTCGGTCGCCCGACCGTCGCTTCCTTCGTCTGCGATCCGATCGTCGCCGATCGGCGTGTCGTCGTCAATCACCGAATCGAGGCCGAGCGCAGAGAGCGTCTTCCGCGTCGGAAGACCCCGATCGCTCCAGCCCCGTCTGGCGTAGTAGGCGTCGAGGAGCGTCTCGAAGGTCGCATCGTCGACGGCGCTTCCCTCCGCCGGTCCGTCGGAGATCGGCTGTTCGAACACCTCCGGGAGCGTGTCGTCGTCTCGATCGAACCCTTCCCGGACGTTGAACAGCCGAATCAGCGTCCAGATGCGTTCGCCGGCGACGGCCAACTCCTCTGGGGTCGTCTCCCGTCCGACCGCGGCGAGCCACTCCGAGCCGAGGTCGGCCCACATCGTCTCACCGGCGAAGTCGTCGACGACGAGACTCCAGAGCACGGATCGGCTGTTCTGCCCGTCGACGACCGCCTCGACGCGCCGTCGCGTGTTCCAGCCGTCTTCGGCGAAGGCCTCCCGTTCGATCGGCCGCGAACGGCGGTGACAGCCGCCGCGGTCGCTCGTCGCGTACGCAAGCGCCATCCCGGCCGCGCCACGTGGATCGTACGACGGGACCGCCATCGACTTCACCGTCGGGATCAACTCCGCACCACCGAAGCGTTCGGCCGCCGCCGAGACGCCGCCGGCCAGCGTCTCGGGAACCGACGACCGACAGCCGTCGATCGCCGTCCCGGTGGCAATCGCCTCCAGCAGTCGGCACGCGCCCGCCTCGTCGCCGAACTCCAGATCACAGTCGACGAGCCCCTCCTCGTTTGCGCGAATCGCCCACGCGACCGCGTTTCCGGCGTCGATGACGTCCATCCCGAGTCGGTCACACAGTTCACCGAGCGTCGCAACCGCGTCGAACTCGTCGATTCCGAGACCGGCGCCGAGGGTCATCGGAGCCGCGCCCCGAGGGACGCTGTCGCCGTCGTCGGTTTCGACCCGGAATCCGCCGGGAACGGCGTCCTCGGGGTTTTCCCGTTCGACGGCCGCCTCCGTGGCCGCCTCGATGCCGATCCCGCTTGCCCCCTCGAAGTTGCTCTCGGTCCAGCCCTCCGTGGCGAGAACGCCGAGTTCGTTCGCGAAGTCGATGCTCTCTATCGTTTCGCCTGCGGCCTGCCACTCGCCCGTGTCGTGTTCCTCGTACACCGTCTCGTATCGCCGCTTCAGTTCGGCGAGTTCCTCCGACACCGGCGGCGAGTCACCGCGGACGACGATCGATTTGAGACGCTTTGCGCCCATGACGGCACCGGCGCCGCCCCGTCCGGCGTGGTGGTCTCCGGCATCCGAAGCGATCGTTGCGTACTGGACGCCCGACTCCGCGGCAGGGCCGATGCAGGCGACCGCGGCATCCGGAAAGGCCTCTGCCGTCGTGACCGTATCGCTTCCCCAGTTCGACGACGGCACGACCCGCCCTTCACCGTCTGCGATCTCGACTCGAACCGGTTCGTCGCTTCGCCCGACGACGAGCACGCCCAGACACCTCGGGAGCGCACCGGCGAGTCGGTCCGGAAACCGGCCGCCGCTGTAGGAGTCGAGAAACGCTCCCGTGAGCGGCGACTTGGTCACCGCCGCGTAGCGTGACTCACCGGGTAACGCTCCGGACAGCGGCCCGAGCATGAACCCGAGCAGGTTCTCCGGACCCAGCGGATCGACGCCTGCCGGAACGTCCTCGTAGAGATACCGTGCCCCGAGACCCTTTCCCCCGATGTAGTCTTCGAGCCACGACTCCGGCACCCGTTCGCGGGAGACCGTCCGTTCCGTGAGGTCGACCCGTAGTACGTGATCCCGCCGGGGTCGATCGTTCATTCGCCGCTGATTCAGTTCTGACAGAAAATAAGGGTGTCGTCGTCCGACCGCTATCCGAGGTGGTCGTTCAGAAATCCACAGAGGATGTCTGCTGCCTCCTGTTGTGTTCGACCGCCGAAGCCGTGGTCTGCGACGATTTCCTCGACCGTCGCACCGACCTCTCTCGCCGCTTCGACGACTGCCTCCGTCTCGACCGTCTCGTCGCGGCTCCCGTAGACGACTGCGATCGGACAGTCGACGCGACGAAGCGCCTCGGCGACGTCCACTTCGTCGACCGTCGCCGCCGGAGCGAGGACGGCGAGTGCGGCCGGTGGAGCCCCGGCGTCGGATTCGCGGGCGGCGGCGACGGTCGCGACGGCGCCGCCGAAGCTGTAGCCGAACAGCGCCGTCTTCTCGTAGCGCTGCCGTGCCTCCTCGAGGGCCATCCGGGCGTCCGTGATCTCTCCCGCTCCGTCGTCCCACGGGCCGTAATCGAACCGGAGACACGCGCCGTCGAGTTCGCCGGATATCGCCCGGAGGCGCGGATCGCCGCGCCGCCCACCCATCTGTGGGTGCGGCGGGCAGGCGACGACACAGGA
Organism: Natronomonas sp.; assembly: GCA_040409725.1. GTDB lineage: Archaea > Halobacteriota > Halobacteria > Halobacteriales > Haloarculaceae > Natronomonas. Next base: position 4,045 of record JARWGK010000126.1, on the reverse strand, counting down.
GTCGGCGTCTCCGGAATCGTCGAGGGAGGCCCGAACGTCCCGGTCGCCGCCGACGAGGATTCGCTGGGTAGCCATACCGTCGCTTCGGTGGCCGTCGACTTCAGTTTCTCCATCGGGTCCGGACGCCCCACGCCGCCTGATAAAGCCGTCTCGTCGGGCGCTGTGGCACACACGTCCTTTTATACAATCGCATCTCCAAACGAGGGTATGGGAATCCTCTCTCGGGCATCGTACGTCATCCGATCGAAGATCAACGCGGTCTTGGACCGCAGCGAGGACCCGACGGAGACACTCGATTACTCCTACGAGCAGCTGCGGGACGAACTGCAGGACGTAAAGAAGGGTATCGCCGATCTCACGACACAGAAGAAGCGTCTCGAAATCCAGAAGCGCCGACTCGAAGAGAACGTCGAGAAGCACAACGAGCAGGCGCGTGAGGCCGTCAGACAGGATAGAGACGACCTCGCCAGACAGGCACTGGAAAAAAAGAAAGAGAAGATGAGTCAGATCGAGGAGCTGGACGCACAGATCACAGACCTCCAGGGTACACAGGACGAACTCGTCGAAAAGAAGGAGGAACTCCAGAGCCGGATCGAGCGGTTCCGAACGGAAAAGGAGACGATGAAGGCCCGCTACGAGGCGGCAGAGGCCTCCGCACGGGTGTCGGAAGCGATGACCGGTGCCGGCGACGAGATGGAAAACGTCTCCCGATCGATCGAACGCGCCCGCGAACGGACCGAGGACATGGAGGCGCGGGCGGCGGCGATGGACGAACTGCAGGAGTCGGGGGCCTTCGAGGATGCACTCTCTCAGGGCGACTCTCTCGACCGTGAACTGGAGGAGATGCGCCGGGACGGGCAGGTCGAAAGCGAACTACAGACGCTGAAAGCCGAAGCCGGAATCGAAGACGAGACGGCAGACGCAGACGAAGCCGACGTCGACGTAGACGACATCGACGTCGAATCCGAGCCCTCGGACCCGGAGATCGAGACCGAACTCGAGGATCTCAAGGACGACGAACCGTAGCCCGCAGGTCAGGATTTTTATACGATCTCGACGTATTTGCACACGAAACAGCGCGTGTCAGAGAAACAACCGCCGATCCCGCTGGAGCAGATCGGCAACGAGTCCACGGCGGTGACGGCGGAGCGGCCGCGCGTCCTCGTCTCGGTCGTCCACCGGAAGAACCGCGAACTCCTCGTTTCTCATCTACGGCGCGACTACGAGGTCGAAAGCGGCGACGCGCTCTCGTCTCTGGAGACCGACCGGCCGGATCTACTGTTCGTCTGTGAGAAAACGCTTCAAAATCACCACGATGATATCCGGGCTCTGAAGGCCACCTCCGACGGCTTTCTGCCCTGTCTGCTCGTCATAGATGCGGCGACGTCCGCTGCAGACGTTCTGGTCGACGACGCGGTCGACGATCTGATCCGCAAACCGCTCGACACACGGGAACTCGACACCCGGATCCAGAACCTCCTCGTTCGCCGACAGCAGTCCGTCGAGCTACAGGATCGCCGCAAGACGCTGCATGCTCTCGCCGACGGCGCCATCAACGCGATTCCGGACGTGTTCTACGTCTTCGATCGAGACGGGCGAATGCTCCGGTGGAACGACCGGCTCGAGGCGGTGACCGGGATCGATACGGAAACGATCGCGGGTTCGTCGCCGCGTTCCTTCGTCGCAAGCGAGGATCGCGATCGGGTCGAATCCGCGATCGATCGGGTGTTGGACGGAGCCGTCGTCACGACCGAGGCGAAGCTGCTCGGAGCCGACGGCGAACAGATCCCATACGAACTCGTCGGAGCACCGATGCGGCGGAGAGACGGCGATATACAGGGCGTCGTCGGGATCGGACGGGACATCTCCGGTCGACGGGAACGATCCAAGCTTCGCCGACAGAACGAGCGACTGGAGCAGTTTGCCGGCATCGCCGCCCACGACATTCGGAATCCACTCGGCGTCGCAAAGGGGTATCTCGAGCTCGCCAGAGACGAAGGGGACACCGAAGAACTTCGGCGCGTCGCCGAGGCCCACGATCGGATCGAAACGCTCGTCGGGGAGCTACTTTCGCTTGCGGCGGCGGGCGACGTGATCGGTCAGGAGGAGTCCATCGATCTCGATGAATTTGTCGACGACTGCTGGAGCAACGTCGAAACCGGGGCGACAACTATAGAGATTGCCGGTGAACTTCCGACCATTCAGGCTGCACCCGGCCAGTTGCGTGAACTCCTCGAGAATCTGTTCCGCAACGCCGTCGAACACGGCTCCGACTCCGACGGCCCGGACACCGACCTCTCGATCCGCGTCGGCCAACTCGAGACGGGCGGATTCTACGTCGAGGACACCGGCTCCGGAATCGATCCGGCGATCCGCGAGGAGGTTCTCGAACGGGGAATGACGACGACGCGGAACGGAACCGGATTCGGGCTGGCGATCGTCGAAGAGATTGCGACAGCACACGGATGGTCCGTCGCCGTCACGGAATCCGCCGAAGGCGGCGCACGCTTCGAGTTCTCGATCCCGGAGTGAGCTACTCGAGGATCGACGGCTCGACCTGCCGCGTCTCGATTTCTTCTGTGAGGTCTTCGGCAAACGCCGAGGGATCGAGATCCTTCGCCTCGCGCTCGAAGCGATCACGAACCGAGACCGTCCGGGCCTCTGCCTCGTTGTCGCCGACGATCAGCATGTACGGGACCCGGTCGTCGTGTGCCGTCTGAATCTTCTTTCCGACCGTCCAGGAGCGGTCCTCGATTTCGACGCGGAACTCTCCGAGGAACCGGTTTTGGAGCTCCTTGGCGTAGCCGATGTTGTCGTCCGACACCGGGAGGATCCGGACCTGTTCGGGGGCAAGCCACGTCGGGAAGTTGCCGTCGAAGTGTTCGATCAACACCATGAAGAAGCGCTCGTAGCTGCCGTACAGCGCCCGATGGATCATCACCGGCCGGTGTTCCTCGTTGTCGGTTCCGGTGTAGCTCAGATCGAACCGCTCGGGCATGTTGAAGTCCAACTGGACGGTCGGACCGTCCCAGTTTCGACCCAGCGCGTCCTCGAAGGCGAAGTCGATCTTCGGACCGTAGAATGCGCCGTCGCCGGACTCGATGTCGTAGTCCATCCCGCTCGACTCGAGGACCGACCGAAGCTGTGATTCGGCCTGCTCCCAGATCTCGTCGGAACCGACGGACTTCTCGGGGCGGGTCGCGAGGGCAACCTCGTACTCCAGGCCGAACGTCTCCAGCACCTCGTTGATCTGCGTCATGATGGTGTTGACCTCCCGCTCGATCGACTCCGGCTTGACGAACAGGTGCCCGTCGTCGATGGTAAACGCCCACACCCGGGAGAGCCCCGACAGTTCGCCGCGCTGTTCCTTCCGATACACCTTCCCGCTTTCTGCGTATCGAACCGGCAGATCGCGGTACGACCAGTTGCCCTGGTTGAAGATCGTCGCGTGACCGGGGCAGTTCATCGGTTTGAGGCCGTACTCCTCGTCGTTGACGTCGAGGAGGAACATGTCGTCGACGTAGTTGTCGTAGTGGCCCGACTGCTTCCAGAGTTCGGTCCGGAACAGGTGTGGCGTCTCGACGAACTCGTAGTCCTGATCGTCGTTCAACCCGTCGACGAAGGCCTCCAGTTCCCGCAGGACGGTCTTGCCGTTGGGGTGAAAAAGCGGCAGTCCGGGACCGGTCACGTCGGGGATCGAGAACAGATCCAGTTCGCTTCCGAGCCGGCGGTGGTCCCGCTTTTTGGCCTCCTCACGCCGCTCGAGGAACGCCTCGAGGTCGGCCTCGCTTCCGAAGGCCGTCCCGTGGACGCGCGTGAGGGTGTCGTTGTCCTCGTCACCCCGCCAGTACGAGGCCGAGACGTTCAGAAGCGTCACCGCCCCGATCTCACCCGTCGAATCGACGTGTGGTCCCTGACAGAGATCCTGCCAGTCGTCCTGTCGATAGAACGTGACCGTCTCGCTTCCGGCCGCCTCGGTTTCCAGAATCTCCCGCTTGTAGGGGTTGTCCTCGTAGATCTCCAGTGCCTCCTCCCGGGACCGTTC
>JARWGK010000125.1:0-4219 GCA_040409725.1 Natronomonas sp. | reverse complement strand
GTCTCGTCTTCCGCTGCCGTCTCGTCTTCTGTTTTCGCCTCCTCTTCCGCTCCTGCCTCGTCCTCCGGTCGCCCTCCGTCGAGTGCATCGGCGAGCATCGGCACGAGGTCGCCGACCCAGATCGGTTGGAATCGGGTCTTGCCGCCGCCGGGAAGCGGCGTGAAGTACGGTGGAGCGAGCTTCTTCGTAAAGGAGACGAACTCCCCGCCGTCGCCAAAGACGACAGACGGCCGGAAGACGATCCACGGAACCGACGACGCCTGAACCGCGTTTTCGGCCTGCCCCTTCGATCGAATGTACGCCGTATCGCCGTCCGGATCTGCGCCGAGGGCACTCATCTGCAACAGCGTTCCGACATCGTACTTTTCGGCGGCCCGTACGACGTTTTTTGTCCCTTCGGTGTGGATCTCGAAGTGTTTCTCGTTGCCGCCGTCCGGGCGAAACAGCGGCGACAGGGCGACCAGATTCACGACGGCATCGACACCCTCGAAGGCGGATTCGATCGAATCGTACGCCGTCACGTCGCCCATCACCGTCTCGATTCCCGCCGGGAACTCGACTGAATCGGGAGACCGTGACATCGCGACGACCTCGTGACCCCGTTCGTGAAGTTCTCGACACAACACCTCTCCAATAAAACCGGTACCACCGACGACCAGGATTCGCATACAGTGATACACTCGCCGATAATTTATAAAGACACGTGGGAACGATTCACCATCGACGTCGAATCGTCCCCGAACCCGGACGAGTGAAAACGCATTTTGCTCCGGGCGGCGACCGTCGGACAATGACGAGCGTCAAACGATTCCGCATCGAAACACCGGCGACAGACACAGCCCTCGGTCGCGGTGCCTTCGTCTTCACCGACGATTACTCCGTCTTCGACTGGGGGCCGATGCCCGATTCGATCCCCCGGAAGGGCGCCTCGCTGTGTTCGATGGGTGCAGCGAACTTCGAGGCACTCGAAGATGCGGGGATTCCGACCCATTACCGTGGCGTCGTCGCCGGCGGAACCACGGCGTCGCTCGGGGCGGTCGGGGAGCCACCGAGAGAGATGGCGATCGATCTCACGCAGGTTCCAGATCTGCCCCACGAGGGACGCGAGTACGACTACGAGAGCTACCACCGCGAGGCCGGAGACAACTATCTCGTTCCCCTCGAGGTCGTCTTCCGGAACGCCGTCCCGATCGGCTCCTCGCTCCGCGACCGCGTCGATCCGACCGAAGTCGGCCTCGATACCGACACGTGGCCCGACGAACCGGTCGAACTCCCCGATCCGATCGTCGAGTTCTCGACGAAATACGAGGAATCAGACCGACACCTCTCCCGTGCGGAGGCGGACCGAATCGCCGGGGCCGCCGACATCGATGCGCTGGAATCGATCGCCCACGACGTGAACGAACTGGTGACCGAACGCGCCGCCGAAGCAGGTCTCACCCACGAGGATGGCAAGATCGAGTGTCTCTACTACGACGGCGAAATCCGCGTCGCCGACGTCGTCGGCACCTTCGACGAGAACCGCTTTTCACACGACGGCCAACAGCTCTCCAAGGAGGTGATCCGGCAGTACCACAAACGGACGCAACCGGAGTGGATCGAGGCCGTCGAGGCGGCGAAACGGCGGGCCAAGAACGAGGGCGTCGCAGACTGGCGAACGCTCTGTGAGCGAGATCCGGAACCGATCCCGGATCGGGTGATCGATGCGGCGAGTGATATGTACGCCGCGGGCACAAACGCCTATTTGGATCGGCGACTGTTCGACGTTCCGCCGCTTTCGGATGCGATTGCGACGATCCGGGACCTCTGAGCCACGGCACCGATCCGGTGGCGACCCGCTTTGTGATCCGTCGACCGGTCGTCGAGCTTGCCGGTGTCGGTCTGGCACCGGGTTCCCACGCCCTCTGTGGCTTTATCAATCGTTCCGACGAAGACATCCCGTGATCGAACTCTACCGACTCGACGGCTGTCCGTACTGCGAGAAGGTCGAATCGAAACTCGAGTCACTCGGTCTCGAATACGAACGACACGACGTCTCGATGTTCAAGTTTCTCCGATCCGATGTGAAGGCGATCAGCGGTCAACGTGGCGTTCCCGTGATCGTCGACAGCGAACACGGCGTCGAGGGGATGGCCGAAAGCGACGACATCGTCGCGTATCTCGAAGCAACGTACGGGTGATCGGAGCCCTTCGTGGTCACTCCTCTCGACGGGCGACGCTGCCGAGGCCGTCGACCGGTCGATCCGGTAGCCGTTCCTGCAGCGCCGGCGGCAACCCGAGCTGGTAGGCCTCGGGGTCGACATCGTCCCGCAGGTTGGTCCGTCCGTGATACACCGTTATCGCGTCGTCGAGGTGGAGTCGAACCGCCTCGAGCAGGGCCTCGGCTTCGAGTGGCTGTCCCATCCGTCGCATCTCGTCGGCATCGGCACCCGGTGGCACTGAAAAAGCCCGCTGGGTGATGATCGGCCCCTGATCGAGGTCGGTCGTGACGTAGTGTGCGGTGACGCCGGCGATACGGACCCCTTCCTCTCTCGCCTGCCGGTAGGCCTCGGCTCCCGGGAACGACGGCAGAAGCGAGGGGTGGACGTTGATGATCCGGTCCTCGTAGCGGAACACGACGTTCGGCGAGAGGATTCGCATGTACCGGGCGAGGACGATCAGGTCGGTGTCGTACTCCTCGAGGGTGTCGAGCAACGCCTCCTCGTCGGGCGTTCCGTTTTCGTCTCCGATGTCGTGGAAATCGACGCCGTAGTGCTCGGCAAGCGGCTCCAGATCGTCGTGATTGCCGACGATGACGCTGATGTCGGCACCCAACTCGCCGTCGGCCCAGGCTTCGAAAAGCGCCTCAAGACAGTGTGACTCCTTGGTGACGAGAACGGCGATCGTCTGCGTTTCCCGGTCGACCGGAAACCGAACCTGCACGTCCAACCCGAGGTCGTCGCCGAGTTCCTGCAGCGCGGCCCGCAGTTCGTCCTGCGTGCAGGTCATCTCCGAGGTGTCGACCGACATCGTCATCCGGAACAGGTCGTCCCTGACCGCCTGATCGAGATCCTCGATATTGATATCGCGCTCGAACAGAAGCGTCGTCACCCTGGCGATCAGCCCGGTGCTGTCGTCGCCGATCGTCGTGATCTCGGTGTATTCCCGCGTCATACGACCGTCTCCGAAAACGCGTTCATATTTCGTCTCCGCGGGTCGCTCGCAAAAAACCCCTCGTCTCGGGGAACGACCGGCGCCGTCTTGCCCTCGTCGCCCGGAAGTCATAAGAGTTTTCGACGGCGACCGTCGTCTTTCCGGTATGACTGCATACACCGCCACCGTCACCGTCCGGCTGAAGCGGGGGGTCCTCGATCCCGAAGCCGAGACGACGAAGCAGGCCCTACAGCGTCTGGGGTTCGAACTGCAGGAACTCCGTTCTGCCGACCGATTCGAGGTCGATCTGGAGGCTGCCGACGCCGCCGCCGCCGAGGATCGCGCCACGGAGATGGCCGAACGCCTGCTCGCCAACCCGACGATCCACGACTACACGGTCGAGGTCCGGGAGACATAGCATGACCGGCTGTTCCCCAATGGCCCCAACGCCCGGCTCACCCACGGAGGGTTCGGCGTGACCAGCTATCTCTCGATGCTCCCAACGCTCGCCTCACCCACGGGGGGTTCGGCGTGACCGGCTGTCTCTCGATGCTCCCAACGCCCGCCTCACCCATGGAGGGTTCGGCGTGACCGTTGGTATCATCCGCTTCGGCGGCTCGAACTGCGACAGAGACGCACTTCGTGCACTCGAACACCTCGGTATCGACGCCGAGATCGTCTGGCACGAAGAGGGCCTCCCCGAGGACCTCTCCGGCGTCGTCATCCCCGGTGGCTTCTCCTACGGCGACTACCTCCGGGCCGGGGCGATGGCTGCCCGGGCCCCCATCATGGACGAGGTTCGATCGGTCGCAGACGACGGCGTTCCGGTCTTGGGCGTCTGCAACGGCGCACAGATCGGCTCCGAGGGCGGCCTCACGGCCGGGGCCTTCACCACCAATCGCAGCGCGCGATTCCAGTGTGAACCAGTCCACCTCCGGGTCGAAAACGCCGACACCCCCTGGACCGAGGCGCTCGACGAGGGTGACGTGATCGAGGTGCCGATCGCCCACGGCGAAGGCCGATTCGAAATCGACGACGCGAAACTCGAGGAACTCGTCGCCGACGACCGGGTGTTGTTCCGCTACTG
>JARWGK010000124.1:0-21517 GCA_040409725.1 Natronomonas sp. | reverse complement strand
ATCGCCTCGGCGTCGTAGGCGAGAGTCAGCTTTCTCGACCGTCCTCGGCCTTCGACCTCGGTGTATTCGGCGTCGATGAGCCCGAGTTGGTCGAGTTTGTTCACGATTTCGGAGTATCGCGTGTATCCGAGGTCCGTCTGCTCGCTGAACGCCTCGTAGACGTCTCCGGCCTGCTCGCCGTTGCGGTCGGCGAGGGTCCGGAGCAACGCCCGTTCGGAGTCCGACAGTCCGCGCAGGTGCCGCGAGAGGTGGACGTGTTTTGCCTTCTCGTATGCCGCCTCGACGTCCTCCGTCGAGACGTCACTCGATCCGCGCATCTCCGCGTTCAGACCTGCCCGCCGGAGCAGATCGATCCCGACGCGGAGGTCACCGCCGCGTTCCGTCGTATACTCCGCCGCGCGGTCGAGGACCTGCGGCCCGACGGCATCCTCTCTGAATCCGATCCGAACCCGCTCCTCGAGAATGTCGACGATTTCCGTCGTGTCGTAGGACGGAAAGTACACCTCCTCCGGGCGGAAGACCGACTGAACGCGGCTGTCCAGTGCGTCGATGACGTCCAGATCCAGATCCGAGGAGACGACGATCACGCCGATCCGTGCCCCGGCGTGTGTCTCGTGTGCCCGAAGCAGCGAGTACAGCGTATCCGAGGCCTCTCCGTCGTAAAACAGATAGTTGATGTCGTCCAGCGCAACGATCAACACCTCGTCTTCCTCGACGAGGTGGTCCGTCACCTGCCCGAACAGCTTCTTGAATGAAACGCCGGAGGTCGGCGGTTCGTACTCGAACAGTCCCTCGAACAGCCGAGAAAACACCGCATAGCGCGTCGAATCGACCTGACAGTTCACCCGGACGACACTCACGTCACTCGCACCGGTCAACTCGTCGAATAGCTTCTGGACGGCCGTCGTCTTCCCGGTTCCCGGTGGTCCGCGTGCGATGACGTTCAACGGACGGGAGCCACGAACGGCGGGACGGACGGCGTATTTCAGCGTCTCCATCTGTTCGTCGCGGTGCCGGAACGACTCGGGGAGGTAGTCGAGTTCGAACACCCCTTCGTCCCGAAACACCGACTCGTCCCAGCCGAGTGGATCGTCGGCCATTTCACTTTCACCACGCTTCGACCGGTGTTAATACTGTCGGCTGTACCGCCGGTCGAAAAACGGCCAGACCTCCGATCGAGCCACACCCGCCGGTCTTCCAGTCGATGGGGCTCCGATCAGACCGGACGATCGGCCGTCTTTCGTCTTCAGTCTTCGAACTTTTTCAAGAGACCACGGTAGAATCCACCGTCACCGCTTCCGTCGTCCGACCGCTCCTCGCCCGTCGCGTCCGTTGAGCCATCGCGTTTGTGTCCCTCGGCCAGCTTTTCGACGATCAACTCGGGTGTCGACCGTGCGAGGTGGTCCTTGATCGGCGACCGTTCGACCTGCAGTTCGCCGTCTTCGAGCCCCGTCGCCTCGATGCCGTCGATCGTCACGTCGACCGTCGCCGCCTCCTGTATCTCGCCGGCGAGATGTGAAACGAACACCGCAGTCGAGTCACTCCTTTCGAGTGCCTCGAGAATCCCGGCGATGATGACGGCACTCGCCCCCGGTTCGGTGATCGATTCGAGTTCGTCGACGAGAACCAGCCGTCGCCGGTCTCCGGAAACCAGACTCTCGAATTCACGCAGGGTACTCTCGAAGGCACCGGCGTCGAGTGTCCCCTGTGTCTTTGCCTGATAATGCAGCGCCTCGAACTGCTCCAGCCGGACCGACTTCGCCGGCACCGGCAGCCCCATCTGTGCGAGGACGACGATCAGGCCGATCAGATCGAGCGTCGAGGTTTTGCCGCCGCTGTTGACGCCCGACAACACCGCGACCCCGGAGACCCCGTAGTCGACCGGCTCGACGGCCTCGAATTCGACGTCCAATAGTGGTGAGCGCCCTCCCTCGATCTCGAAGCCGTCTCCGGCGAACGTTGGCATCACACAGTCGAAATCGTCGGCGAATCGCGCGATCGCCAACTCGACGTCCAGTTCGAGTGCCGCAGAGACGAGTCGCTCTGCATCCGCCTCCCGTCCGGCGAGATCCTCGGCCACCTCCTGCTTGAGCCGACTGCCCCGTCGATCCCGTTCTGCCGTGAGCGTCTCTCGAAGTCGCTCCGTCGCCCTGTCGTCTGCTTCGACCGGAAACGTCGGCCGGTCGTCGAAAACGTTCCGCGCTATGGTCGCGTTGTCCGTGAGTTCGAGTGCGTCGACGAGGTGGTCTCGGGCGGCTTCGATCGCCTCGGCGTACTCCGAGGATAGTTCCCGATCGAGCAGTGAATCGACGCCGGCGCCGCGTTCGACGAGCGACAGGAGGTCTCCGCCCTCGATCGTGACGTCCCGTTCCTCGATCGCCTCGCGCAGTCGATCGTTTGCGACGCTTTCCGCGACCGACACCGCAGCGTCGAGATCCTCGACGGCCGCCGTGAGTCGCCGTAGCTCCTCGTCGCCCGCCACGCCGCCGTCGTCGTCGAGTCCGTCGAGGCGTTCGACGAGCTCCTCGAGGTCGCCCGGCGGATCGAGCCCCGCGGCTCGGTGGACCTCGGCTGCGGCTCGTATCTCCGCCCGATTTTCGGCGAAAAAGGCGAGTGTTCGTTCGGGTACGATCTTCGTCGGCTCCTCGATTGCACCCGGATCGACCCGAACGTCCCCCTCGATTTCGACTCCCGCGTAGGAGTCGTCCAGAACGATGACCGTCGCGTATCCGCGGGCGAGTTCGGCGATCTCTCGCGTGTCGTCGACCAACTCGACGCTAAGTTCCGGAAACGCCTCGCGCGCCCGACTGTACGTCTCTGCGTCTCCGGTCGCCAGACACCGGTCCCGAACCGTGACATCTCTCGGCTCCGTGAGCGGTTCGACGCCGCCGAGTGCGTCGATCGTCGCCGGATCTGGGTCCAGTTCCATCGCTTCCTTCGCAAACGACTGCACTTCCTCGATCCGGGAGGATGCCGTACTCGGATACAGCGTCCGGAGCCGCTGTTTCGCGTAGTTCGTGACCGCCCGATCCTGGAGCAGTTCGATCGCACTCCGGTGGAGTTCCTCTGCCCGCGGTGTCGCAAGGAACGTCCCGTCGTCACCGTGGCGGTAGCGAATCGCCTCCCGTGCGATCCGCGCCGCCCGTCCGTCGCTGATTCCCGACGCGCTCGTGAGTGCTGCAACGTCGCCGGCGGAGAGTGCCGAGACCGGGTCTTCGAGTGCGTCTTCGAGCCGCTGTGCCGTCTTCGCCCCGACACCGGGGACGGCCCGTATGTCCTCGATCGGACGAGACATCTACCGGCATGTCCGCGGTCGGTGCTCAAAGTTCCACCGCTGTCGACGTGTTGGGGCGTCAGCCTCGCCGTGAGGCCTCACTCGTCAGACCCACTCGATCGCATCGTCGAGAGAAAACGGGAGCGTCCCGTGTCGGTACCCCTCGATCGATCCCGACGGGCGGGCTCGAAAGACGACCGTCGGTTCGTGACCGACGGCCGGCTTCTCGGCACGGATCGAGGCCCACTCGTCGTCGAAAAACGACGTGCAATCGATGAAAAGCACCGCCTCGGGATGCGCCGAAAGCTGGTCGCTCTGTTTTGCCCTTCCGGTTTCGACGACCGCTCTGATCGGACTGTCCGTCGCCTCCCGTCTCCGGGGCGGCTCGGGTCGTGTCACCTCGATCGGTGTCTCTCCGACGACGAAATCCAAGGCGTGGCCGCTGTCGAACTCCACTTCGGGTTCGAAGTCGATCCCGGCGTCGACGAACAGCTTTGCGACGGTGAACTCCCCCATCGTCGCCCGCATCCGCCCGACGTCGTACCCCGGGCTCGTCCCGAGTTTCGACGCCATCGTGTAGCGGTGGTCGTCCAGTGCCCCGGTCGACAGCAACGATTCGTAAAACGACAGCCCCTCCTCCCGAGTCGCGTCGGGGAAGCCGGCGGCGTCCGCCGAGAAGAACCGACGGGTCGTCTCCCGACCGTCCTTGGAGTGAAACACCGGCAGGAAAAACCAGCTGAGGTGTTCGTACTCCGTCAGCCACGGATCGGTCGTCTCCAGGCGGGCGGTGAGTTCCCGCTCCGCAAAGCGGGAGACGGCCGACGGCGCCTCCTCGAAGGTCTCCTTATCAGTGCGCCAGAGCGCCTCCGGCGTCTCGGTGTTGCCGAGCCAGTACGCCCGTCCGGGCCGGAAACAGAACAGGGCGAAATCGCCGTTGTCGATTTCGATCCGGACGGCGTCGTACCGGTCGTCGCCGATCGCAAACCACGGCTCCCGGAGATGTGCGCCAAATCGATCCTGAAGCGGCCCGAGCAGCGCCGACTCGACGCGGCTGCGGCTCCAGGTGTCGTTCGACCGCCGGAAACGGAGGGGTCCAGCCACACTCTCGTTTGGTTGCCCCCGGGCATACCGATTACGACTTCCGGTTCGTTCAGCAGCCCCGACCACCGCCCGTCCACGTCGTCGAGTCCGTTCGGCCCCCCGTTTTCCCCGTTAGTTTCATTACTACCAACTCGTAACTGTGAGTATCTACCATGGGAATGGGAGCCTATGACGAAGACGAGCACGAGCGTCGGGAACAGAAAACGAACTCCGTCGACGCCGCATTCGACGACGAGCGCACGGAGTACTCCGGCAGTTTCGAGTACGACTCCGGAGATTCGACGGAGGAACTACTCGATCAGTTCAAACAGATAAAATCCGAGTAACCGCGCTTCAGTTTCGCAGCCAGAGCACGACGAGCGACGCACCGGCGACGCTCACGACCGCGACCACGTGTCCGAGCAGCGCCGCGAGCAACACCGGCTGTTCGAGGACGAAGGGCACCAAGACGAGTTGCGTCAGCCCGAAGCCGAGCGTTTCGGCGTCCACCCGTCGGAGCGAGGCAGCCGTTTCCGGGTCGAACCGGTACCGAATCGACCGCCACAGCGCGACGACCGACGCCCACCACCCGGTCCCGATTCGATAGCAGAGATCCCACAGCACGAGCAGCGTGAGATACACGACGAGGACGGGTGGATCGGGTCCAAACAGGGTTTCGACGAGTGCCTGTCCCGGATCGAAGACGAACAGGTGTGTGACGAGGGCGATGAAGGCCAACACCGCGAGGACGACCTCGACGCTCGAGCCAAACAGCAGCCGCCGGTACGGTTCCGGGACGTTCGCCTCTCGGGCGAGACGGCTGATCCGGAGCATCTCGACGCTCCCGATGGCTGCGACGACCACCGCCGCCGTTCCGGCGATGGCCGCGTTCCACAGCCCGTAGTACCACGCGAGTCCGACGACGGCGACCTCGAAGCCGACGAGCTGGATGCCGATCGCCGTCCGTCTTGAGAGTTCCACACCGGGAAGCGCGCTGATGATACTCTCGTACACCCACGTCTCCCCGTATTCGGGCCGGAGTTGACTCATCGGGGCTCCGTCCGTGGCTCTCTTTGCCCGTCCGCCGTCGCCGCCTCGTTGCTTTCGGCCGTTGCGGCCGCCTCGTCGATTTCACCCAACGCGAGCCGAACGGCTTCCTCGAACGGGGTGAGATCGACCTCGACGAACTGTTTGATACTGTCGTCGGTGACCACGACGGGTGTTTTCAGCCCGTGGACGAGCGGCTTTGCGACACTCAACGGAACGCTCGTGACCAGACCGAGCCAGTAGGCCGACAGCCGCGGCGAGAGAATCGGCACCGGGATGATCCGCGGCCGTCGCCCCGGCATCACCTCCGCGGTCCGGGTGAGGATCTTCTCGTAGGTCAACACCTCCGGTCCCCCGATCTCGAACGTCTTCCCGGCCGTTTCGGGGACCTCAAGCACCCCGACGAGGTAGGCGATCACGTCGTCGATGTAGATCGGCTGACAGTTCGTCCTGACCCACTGTGGCGTGATCATCACCGGAAGTCGGAGCGAAAGCTGCCGGATGATCTGGAAGCTCACCGATCCGTCGCCGATGATGATCGCTGCTCGAAGCGCCGTCAGTTCGAACTCGCCGGTCCCGAGGATCTTCTCGACCTCGCGTCGAGAGCGGAGGTGATCCGAGAGCGTGTCGTCTTCACTCCCGAGTCCGCCGAGATAGATCACCCGCCCGATCCCGGCTTCGTCCGCGGCTCGGACGAACGTTCGTGCGGCGAGTCGGTCCCGTGACTCGAAGTCGCCACTCGAATCCATCGAGTGGACGAGATAGTAGGCGGCATCGGCCTCGGGCAGCGACAGCTCCGGGTCGAGGAGGTCTCCCTCGACGACCGCGACGCTGTCCGGCCCGTCGAACGTCTCCGGATTCCGGGAGACCGCGATCACCTTGTGGCCGGCCTCGAGAAGCGCTGTGACGAGATTTCCCCCGACGAATCCGGTCGCGCCGGTGACGAGTACGCGCATGTCGACTCATGGTGCTCCGGACGTTTAATCCATCGCCCGTCGCGTGTGCCGCCTTTTCGCCGCCGGTGTCTGGCACTTCCAGTGTCTGGCACCTCCGGCATCTGGCTCCGCACGAACAGCCAGGGGCGTTCCACCTCCTCGGCCGACGCTCGGCCTCCTCGACGACACCGGAACGAAACGGATGCGTCGACCGATCTCTCACCTCGTTTTCGTGTCGAACCCAGCACACGGGACAACACCGGCCCCCTCGTCACGCAAAACTGAACTGACAACCACAGGACAACACCTGAGAAACCGTCAAAAAACTATTTCATAAGTTATCGGAATATATGGACGAAAAATTTTAGTTTGCATACTGGCTACCTTCCGACGAGGTGGTGCCCATGACAGCACGCAAACCAAGCAGCGACAGCCACGGACCTGCCCCGGGTCCCGGTGGACCGAGTCCGATCGAAACGCCACAGCCGGTGGCGTTTTCGGAGTTGAACCGATACGATCTCGTGCTCGGCTCGATACCCGTGTTGTTGCTTCTCGCTTGGGTCGCTGGCTCCGTTCTCAGCGTCCCGCTCTGGGCGGCGATGGCGGCCGGTGCGGCCGCAGCCGTCGCCTTCCTTGTCGACGCTCTCGCGATCAACCCGCCGGTTTGATCGTCTCGGCCGTGACGGGATGCTGTGGGGGTGTTTTTGAGTCTCGGCGTCGTAGGCGCCGTATGGCCACGGAGCCGTGTGAGGGCTGTGGAGCCGACGTGCCGATCGCCGGCGGGATCTCGGGTATCTGGTCGAGTGATCCCCAATCGACCGGTGGAATGACATTATCCTTCGAAGACGACACGGCGTATTTTCTCTGCTTCGACTGTCTCGAATCGCTCCCCGAGGAACCTGACGTCGACGACGTCAGACGGCTCTGTGCAGACAAATAACGGCGTCAGTCGTCCTCGATTGAGACGTCCTCAGTGGGGCCGGGTCCTGACTGTTCGTCTCCGATCGTCGACGTCGTCTCCTCCGATCGCGACGGCTTGAGCGCCCCGATGCGGTTGTCGAGTGCGTACGGTCCAGCCCCGGTGATGAGCAGCGCCGACGCGAGGCTGAACAGCCCGATGTGTGCCAAGACCGGATCGTCGGGGAGTCCAAACAGCGTCAGGGTGAAGACGAAAAGCGCCGTGAGCGCCGACGCTCGGGTGAACAGCCCGAGTGCGATGGCAATCCCGAGTCCGAGTTCGGTGAATCCGGCACCGAGCACCCAGAGTTCCGGCGGCAGCGGGGCGATGGCCGTGAGGTTGTACCGATCGACGACGTTGAGCGCCATCGTCGGTGCCAGAAGCTTCTCGACGACACCGAGAAAGACGAATGCAGCCCCCATCCCAACCCGAATCACGAGCGGAACGAACCGTTCGTAGGGGGCGACCTTGTCGTTGAACCACGCCGCGACGTTGTGAATCGGGTCGATCTCGCCGTACGTCGTCCCCTCCGCGGCGGCGACACGCTGGAGTGTTTCGTCTGCACTCGGCCGTCCGCTGCCCAGCAGGGCAATCGCGATGAAGCCGGGGATCCACTCGATCGAAAACAACAGAAGCGGTTCGACGGGCAACACGAGCAGATACGCGACGAGTCCAGCAACCGCCGCGACCCGCGTTGCGAGGCCGAAAAGCAGACTAAAGCCGATCCCGATCTGGAACAACCGGGCGACCGTCCCGCCGATGAACGGTTCGACGACGGGGTTGAACAGGTACCCCGCGAATCCGGCACCGACCATCGGCAGCCCGAATCCGAGCCGCAGTAGCCACGGCAGCAGGTCGGTGTAACTCGTCATCACGTCCCGGAACACCTCGGCGTCACGCCGAAACGGCTGGACGCGCAGGTACAACACGACAGCCGCTGCGGCCGCAACGCCGCCGACGCCGAGAACGGCGACGTTCAGCGGATCGGTGAGTGCGTCGATCAAAAACGCCAGGCCGTCGCCGGCCGTCTCGGCGTCGGTGACGTACCGGACGTGGCCTGCGGCAACCCCGGAGGCGAGTCCGATTCCTCCGAGCGTCGCCCCGATCCATGCGACGATCCGGCGTGGGTCGTATTTCATTACCATATCGTGTGACGTACGATACAAAACTCCTGTCCCGGAGATGGGCGTCGAAAGCCTCTCACAGCGACGGGTTTACTACCGCCGCTGCCGCAGTTCGCCCGTGGATCTCTCCCGGCTCTTCGAGGAGTTCCCGGCACCGTCGTACCGCGGCACGCAGGAGCAGGCACTCGAATCGATCAAATCGGCCTTCGCCGACGGCAACCGGGTCGTTCTCGTCCGCGCACCGACCGGTAGCGGGAAATCCCTTCTCGCCCGGGCCGTCGCCGGCTGTGCCCGCCGTTCCGGCGTCGCTCCGGCGAAACCAGACGGCGCCTACTACACGACGCCACAGGTGTCCCAACTCGACGACGTCGCCGGCGACCCGCTTCTCTCGGATCTGTCCGTGATCCGTGGCAAGCACAACTACAACTGCATTCTCTCCGGAGAGACGACGACACCGGTGACACAGGCGCCGTGTGCGCGAGAACGGTCCTTCGACTGTCCACAGAAACACCGCTGTCCGTACTTCGCCGACCGCGGGACCGCAGCCGAGGCGCCGATCGCTGCGATGACTCTGGCGTATTTCATGCACACCGCCGACACCGACGCCTTCGGACAACGGGATATCGTCGTCGTCGACGAAGCTCACGGCCTCGCCGAATGGGCGGAAACCTACGCCACGGTCGAGCTATCGCCCACGACGGTCCCGGTCTGGGATGCAGTTGAGACGCCAAACGTCGAGGAGCTTTCGGATGCCGTCGAGTTCGCGGAGACGATTCTCACGGTCGCCGAACGCCGCCGCGAGGAGCTTCAGGGTCGGGTCGAGTTGACTCGCTCTGAGGTCACAGAACGGGACCAGATCGACGACCTTCGGAGAGACGCCGGCTGGTTCCTCGACGACGCGAAAGACGCCGGGAGCCCGACGACGTGGGTCGCAGATCAGGCCGACGACGGTTCCGTCACCGTCAAGCCGATGCGTCCGGCGCGGTATCTCGATCACACCGTCTGGAACCGGGGCAGACACTTCCTGTTGCTCTCTGCGACGATCCTCGACAAGACGGCGTTCTGTCGCAGCGTCGGTCTCGATCCGGCCTCGGTCGCCCTCGTCGACGTTCCCCACACGTTTCCGGTCGAGAACCGCCCGCTGTACGACGTCACCTGCGGGAAGATGACCTACGACCGCCGCGAGGAGACGCTGCCGGAACTCGCTCGCACCGCCGTCAGGCTGATGCAGCGACACGACGAGAAGGGGCTGATCCACGCCCACTCCTACGACATCGCGTCGCGGCTGACCGATCGCCTCGCCGACTTCGGCGTGGGTGAACGCATCCGATCACACGGCCGTGAGAACCGTGACGCCGCGCTGTCGGACTGGAAGCGGAGCGACGGTTCCGACGTGTTCGTCTCGGTCAAGATGGAGGAGGCGCTGGATCTCGACGGCGACCTCTGTCGGTGGCAACTGCTGTGTAAGGCACCGTACCCGAACACCCGGGATTCACGCGTCGCCCGCAGACTGGAAGAGGGCCAGTGGAACTGGTACTACCGCAACACGCTGCAGACCGTGATCCAGGCCTGTGGCCGCATCGTTCGATCGCCGGACGACCACGGTGCGACGTATCTCGCCGACAGCTCGTTGCTCGATCTCTTCGAACGGGCTCGCGGCGACCTGCCGTCGTGGTTCGCCGACTCGGTCGACCGGATGACGAGCCCCGAGTTGCCGGCGTTCGACCCCGCTGCCGCGGTCGACGGCTCTTCGACCCGGCGGAGATCACACTCGAAGGGTTCCTCCTCGGACATCGACGATCACCCTCTCTCGGACGTCTGGGGAGAGTGACCGGTCAGAAGACGCTCGCTGCCCACGCTATCATGGAGGTCATCATGAGCAGGGCGAAAAACAGCGCGAAGATCTGCTGTCTGTTCATACCCCCGGTTGTCCGTACGCATATATAACTCCCACGCCACACTCGGACTCCCACGCCACACTCGGCGTACTCACCCGACCCGGACGTCGAGGACGCCGTGGACGACGCCTTCGCTGTGGGTTTTGACCACTCTATCCTCGACCGTAGCGGACAGTCCTCGCTCCGCTACGGCCGACAGCACCTGCTGCCGTGGCCGCCTCGGAAACACCGGTTCCGGCGTCGCCGCGTGAAGGTGGATCGTCCCCTCCGAGAGAGCATCGAGCGCCACGTCTACGTACGCCGCCGCGTCGTAGTATCCCATGACCACCCGATCGACCGCCTCGTCTCCGACGACGCCCGGCGTGACCGCCCGACAGTCGCCCTCGACGACACGAACCTGCCCTTCGAGTCCATTCCGCTCCACGTTTTCCCGCAGGAACGAACACGCCTCCGGATTCTGCTCGACGGCGACGACCTCGGCACCGGCGGTCGCCATCGGGAGCGTGAAGTAACCGATTCCGGCGAAACAGTCGAGGACGCTCTCTCCGGAAGCGACGACCTCCCCCATCCGTTCTCGCTCCCGCTTGTTTCCCGGCGAAAACATCACCCGATCGAGATCCAGGGCGTAGTCGATCCCGTGTTCGGTGTGGACGGTATCGGTCTCGCCGGTTCCGGCGACCACCTCACCGGTCGGCTCCCGGGAGACGCCCTCGATGCCACCGCGGGCGACGATCGTCTCGGCTTCTCGATGCAGCGACAGCAGCGCGTTTCCGACCGCCTCACGACGCCGACAGTCCCCGAAATCGACGAGGATGACGCTTCCGACGACCGCCCACGACGACGGCGCCCGCTCCCGCTCGGCCTCGGAGAAGCCCCGGGCGGCGAGGATGTCCTCGAGGCCGCGGATCCGTGCCGGCAGCGTCGTTTCGACGACGCCCCTGAGGTCGGTCGGATCGATGTCCCCCAAATCGGGACCGAAAACGGCACGCGGATCGTCGGTCACGGGGACGGCCACACACTCGCCTCGCTCGCCTCGCTTTCGGCTATCGTCGTAGATTCCGCGCCGCTCGAACGCCGACACGACCGCCTCCGTCGCCTGCTTCCTGACGAGTGCGGCGAGACCACCTCGCCGATACTCGGTTTCGTCTCCGCTGCCATCGGCGTCCACGAGTCCCTTCCGTTCGTCTTCGCTCACAGCAGCCCTACCTCTGTCCCCGTGGGTTGGGGCCGCTTCGATCCTCGCCGTCGGTTTCGGGTGGAACGGCGTGCAGTCCGGCGCGGGTCTTTATCACTCGGACCTCGTCGCCGTCGGTATCGAGAAACGTCGGTCGGGGGATCGTCTTCGATTCGAACGTCTCCGGGTCGAGCACCTGAACGGCGCGTTCGTCGGTGACGGAGACGAGCGTCGTCGAGACGAAGTCGGATCGGTCACCGAGCTTTCTCGCCTCCGGGGCGATTCCCTCCTCGAACTCCGCCTCGTAGCGCTCGCCGGTTTCCAGACGAACGCCCTTCAGGTTCCCGCGAGCGCTGCGAACCAACACCGGGCCGTCGCCGTCGTCGAGATCGATCACGTCGCCGGGGACGTACGGCGGCAGCCGGGCGGTGAAGGTCACCCGATACATCTCGTTGCCGTCCTCGTCTTCGGTGACGAGCGTCGGTGCCTCCGAGACCGATCCGCCGAACTCCCGGACGATTCGGTGGGCGATCGCCTCCCCCATCTGTGTCGCCGAGATCTTCATATCGACGCCGTCCTTCGTCTCCTCGATGCTCGTGATGAAGGCATTTCGGTCACCCTTCTGCTCTCTTGTCGCGATGTAGGATTCGGCGATTTCGACGGCACGATCACACTCCGCCCCCGTCGGAGTGCGATCCGTCCCTCGCACCTGAACGATCGCGGCGTAGTAGTCGCCGGCGATCCGCCCGCACCGATCACACGTCTGGCGGGCGATGTACACCGGAACGGTCACCGTTTCGGTGACCGCCGTCCCCCGAACGAGTCCCGAAAACGAACAGTGCATCCGGATCGTGTTCTGATCGACCTGTTCCGGATCGACGCCCCACTCCACCTCGTCGGCTTCGACGTGAACGCCGAGTGCCTCCGCGGTCTCGTCGATCGCGATGTCGGTGTAATCCTGTGCACCGACGTCCACCCACCGGTTACCGCGGTGAACCGCCCCACACCGCGAACAGACACGCACCTCGACCCGCTCCGGCGCGTCGACGAGATCGAACAACTCGAAGTAACAGCCGTCGCACAACCCCTCGTCGCCCTCGCCACCGACGCCGACGTCGACGTCCGGTGGACGGTCGATCGTCTCGCCGCAGCGAGGACAAAAGCGGCCTCCGGAACGCTCTCCCCCACGCCGTTTCGAGCGTCGACCGCCGTCCCCGGTCGACTCATTCGAGGAATCACTCATTGTGGGGCGTAGTCTCTCGGGTGGGTTAAGCGAACCGCCCTGCCCGTGGCAAAGCGCTCTCGCAGTCCGCGAATTTATATACGGAAGCGACAAAATCACACGTATGGAGTGGCAACCGGACTGGGGGCTTCGCGCCCGAATGGGCCTGACGATGTTCCTCCTCTTCGGGCTGTATCTCGTCTTCGTCGGTGTACTGCTCGTCTTCTTCGAGAACCTCCTCTTGGGTGTGGTGCTCATGAGTCTCTTCTTCATCGGCCAGTTCTTCTTCAGCGACAAACTCGCGCTTCGTTCGATGGGTGCCCGGACGGTCTCCGAATCGGAGTACCCGGAGCTTCACGCGATGGTCACCCGGCTCTCACAGCAGGCCGACCTGCCGAAGCCGACCGTCGCCGTCGCCGACAGCCAGACCCCGAATGCGTTTGCGACCGGTCGCTCGAAGGATTCGAGTGCGGTCTGTGTCACGACCGGACTGCTCCGGGCCCTTGACGACGACGAACTCGAGGGCGTCATCGCCCACGAACTGGCCCACGTCAAGAACCGCGACGTCGCCGTGATGACGATCGCCTCCTTCCTCTCGACGATCGCCTTCTTCATCGTTCGCTGGGGGTGGCTCTTCGGCGGCCGTGGCCGAAATCAGGCCCCGCTCATCGTCGCCATCCTCGTCTCCCTGCTCGTCTGGATCGCCTCCTTCCTCCTCATCCGGGCGCTCAGCCGCTACCGCGAGTACGCCGCAGACCGCGGGGCCGCGACGATCACCGGCAAGCCCGCCGCCCTCGCCTCGGCACTCGCCACCATCTCCGGCCGGATGGATCAGGTTCCAACCGAGGACCTCCGCGAACAGGCCGAGATGAACGCCTTCTTCATTATCCCGATTTCGAAGGGCTTCATCGGCAAACTCGCCTCGACGCACCCCCCGACCGAGGAGCGGATCGAACGTCTCAGAGAACTCGAACGAGAGATGGAGACGAGCCGCTGATCGGTTTATTTTAAAAAAATCGGACTCGAATCGTCGCCTCAGTTCGCCATCTCGGTCACGAGAGGCGGGCCGACCCTCTCCGCCTTCGTTTCACCGGTCGCCTCGCCTTTCCGCCACGAGCGAAACTTCGTTCTCGCGCGCTGTGGGCTCCCGTCAGTCGTCCGCCTCGCCCGTCTCTATCGGCGCACCGACCAGGTTACCCCACTCGGTCCAGGAGCCGTCGTAGTTGATGGTGTCCTCGTAGCCGAGGAGTTCGTGGAGGGCAAACCACGCGACGGAGGACCGCTCACCGATTCGGCAGTAGGCGACGGTCGTCCCTTCGCCGTCGATGCCGCGTTCGGCGTACAGTTCGCGCAGTTCCTCGGGCGTCTTGAACGTGCCGTCCTCGTTGGTCACGGCTGCCCACGAGATGTTCTGTGCGCCGGGGATGTGGCCGCCGCGCTGGGCCGTCTCCTGCAGTCCCGGCGGTGCCAGGATCTCCCCTTTGAACTCCTCTGGACTGCGGACGTCGACGAGCGGCAGTCCACGCTCGATCGCGTTCTCGACGTCCTCGCGGTAGGCTCGAATCGACTCGTGGGGACCGGAAGCGGTGTACTCCACGGCCGAGAATTCGGGGACCTCGGTCGTCGTCGGATAGTCGTTCTCCAGCCAGTACTCGCGGCCACCGTCGAGCAGCTTCACGTCGTCGTGGCCGTAGTACTTGAACTGCCAGTACGTGTAGGCGGCAAACCAATTCGAGTTGTCACCGTACAGGACGACCGTCGACTCGTCGCTGATGCCGTGGCTCCCGAGCAGGTCCTCGAAGTCTTCCTTCGAGAGGATGTCACGCCGAGTCTGATCCTGCAGATCCGTCTCCCAGTTGAAACCGATTGCACCGGGGGCGTGGGCCTCGTCGTACGCCTCCGTATCGACGTCGACCTCGACCAGCCGATGAGCCGGATCGTCACTCTGGAACTCCTCCAGATGCTCTTCGACCCAATCCGCCGAAACAAGTACGTCCTTTGCGTATTCGCTCATACACTCACCGCTACGGCCGCCTGTTATAAAACGTCCTTCGTGGCGGCACACACCGCCTGTCGTTCCCACTCCCGGCAACATTTGTCGTCTGCAGAGACACACGATCCGGCGATTGCCGGCACCCGTCCTCCGAGGACAGTTCAGCGTTCGACGGCGGAGTGTGTCGCCGGATTCACCGGATCAACGAGCAAATGTTGCTTATACTCCGGAGTGGCGGGATCCACGGAGAGTTGAAAACCCCACATCGAGAACAGGTTGTATGGATCGCGTCGTCTCGATCGAGTGGCTCGAAGAGCACCGTACGGATCCGGACGTCTCCGTGATCGACGTCCGCGACGAGTGGGAGTTCGACGGCATCGGCCACGTTCCTTCGGCGGTGAACGTCCCGTTCGACAGCTTTCGAGCGGGGAAACACGGCGAGGGTGAGGCTGGAATGCTGCCGGGTGCCGAGGTGTTCGCCTCGCTGCTCGGTGACGCCGGCGTCGGGCCGGAGGACCGTCTCGTCGCCTACGACGATACCCACGGAGTGTTTGCGGCCCGTCTGCTCGTCACCGCGGAACTGTACGGCCACGACCCGGAGCGACTTCACCTGCTGGATGGCGATTTCAGCGCGTGGCAACGCACCGCCGAAACGACGACCGACCGCACGGACCGCGAACCGACGACGTATCCGGCCGCCTTCCGGGCCGACGGTCCGCTCGTCGACGCCGAGACCGTCCGAGACGCACTCGAAGACGCCGTCGTCGTCGACGTCCGTGAACCGTGGGAACACGAGGACGGCCACATCCCGGGATCGATACAGCTCGACTGGAAGGAGCTCATCGACGACGAGAGCCGTGGGCTGCTTCCGACCCCCGAGATCCGGTCACTGCTCGAGTCCCGTGGGATCGTCCCCGACAGACGGATCATCCTCTACTGCAACACCGCCCGCCGGATCAGCCACACGTACGTCGTCCTCCGGCATCTGGGCTACGAGTCGGTCGACTTCTACGAGGGGAGTCTGACGGAGTGGGAGGAGATCGGTGGCGAAATCACGCGGTGATCGACTCATCCTCGTGATTCGGCGTCCGTCGAGGAGTCGGTGTTCTCCGGCCGTTCTGTCTCCGTTTCGGTCGTCTCCGGTGTGACCTCCGACGACCCCGTCTCGGCTGGTGGATTCGGATGGGACTCCGGTGAGTCTGCCCCCTCGAGTGTCCCGGCTTCCGCCGGGGCCCCCGGAGTGCTCATCAGATCTACGACCTCGACGAGGATGGCAACGACGAGCGGTCCGGCGATGATTCCGATGACGCCGAGCGTGAGGACGCCGCCGGTGAACCCGACGAAGTACAGACTCGCCGCCAGTTGTGCTTGCTTGGAGGCCAGCTTCGGCCGAAGGATGACGTCGGGCAACAGTCCGATCAGGAGGGGTCCGAGTATCGCAACCGCGATCGCCCGATCCGTCGCGCCGGTCAGGAGATCGAATCCGGCCAGTCCGATGGCCAGCATCCCCGGACCGACGATCGGGATGAACTGGAGGATGGCGGAGGTGACCGAGAGGACGAACACGGATTCGTAGCCCAAAAGAAAGAAGACGACGAACGCGATCGGAAACGTGAGCACCGCCGTCGCCGCCTGAATGACGTACAGGGCGTACAGCGTCCCTCTGATACGATCGTGTAGCGCCTGAAGGATGTCGTGATACGCCGGTGGCGTGATCTCCAAGACGGCGTTGCCGACCGCCCGCGGTCGCAACAGCAGGCCGTAGAGGAGGATCACGAAAAGCGCAAGCTGCAGCGCGATGAAGATCGAATTCGCCGCGATCGACACCGCCACGGAGGAAAGCCACGCGACCGTCGAATCGACGATTCCGGACACGTCGACAGTGTAGGTGAAACCGAACGCCTCGACCGGCAGCCGATCGGGGAGTTCCGACAGCAGTCTGACGATGTCGGCTCGACGCCGGACCAGCGTCCAGACGATCGGCGTGATCAACGCAACGACGAGCACGAAGGCGACCGACGTCGTGATTGCGCTCGACACTCGCCGCGAGAGCCCCCGGCCGACCAGTCGCTGCCGCAGCGGGTACAGCACGTACGCGACGGTGATCGCAAAAAACACCACCTCGACGACGGCCGAGAGAACGACTACGGTGAGCAGGCTTACGACCGCGAGCAGTCCGACGAGGGCGTATCTGCGGCGGCGAGATGACGACACCAGCGGCCATTCGCCGCCACCCGACAAAGTTGTTTCCCGAATACGGCGCGTTCCGTCCGGTGAGCCCGCCGCTGTCGGGGGTACGCTTATGCGTGTCGACAGATATGACCGCACAATGCGGAGAGAGGATCTCTGGGTGCTCGGCCGTGACGACGAGTCGGTGATCGCCGACTTGGCGCTCGGACTCGGGGTCACACCGGCCCGCGTGTTGACCTACCTCATTCGGCGAGCCACCGACGACCGGGTTCCCGAACCGAAGGCGAGACAGATCGAGATCCGCCTCGGGACCGATCTGGGCCAGCAGGCCGTCGTCGACGCGCTCTCGAAGCTAAAACGGTGGGAACTGGTGACCGAATCGACGGTCGAAAGCGACCACGGCCGCCCACCGAAGGCGTGGACGACCGAGCACACGGTCGAAACCGCCGTGAGACGCGTGTACTCGAAACGAGCGGCGACGCTCCTCGCGGAGGCCGACGCCGACATCTCCGGAGACACGTCCGACGGCGGTCCGCTTCGACTCGGCCTCAACTGGCACCCGAACGGACTCCACGTTCCGTTCTACGCGGCGCGTCTGGAAGACGACTATCGAGATCAGCGAATCGACGTCGAAATCACCCACCACGAGGGATCCGAACGCGCCCTGCAGGCCGTGACCGACGGAGACGTCGACGTCGGCGTCGTCGGCGCGGCGACGCTCACACGCGCCCGACAGCAGGGGTGTGGCGTCGTTCCGATCGCCGTGTTGTACCAGCGGGCCATGACCGTCCTCTACACCACACGCGACGCCTTCGGCGGCCCACTGACCGGGACCGAATCGCTCGAAGGCCGCCGCGTCGGACTGTCGCCGAGTACCGAAACACGGCTGCTCGCCGAGCTATTTCTCCTGCAGGCGGGGGTCACGGACACGATCGAGATCGTCGAGACGGCCGGCGAGGAGGCTGCCGCGCTCCTGTCCGGCGATGCGGACGTCGTTGCCGGCTCGTTTTCGGACCCCTGGGAGCTACAGGACGACCACACGGTCGACGTGTTGACCCTCTCGGAGCAGTTTCCCATGTACGGCCCGGCGTTGATCGTCGATCCGACGGCGGATCTGGACGGAACCCGAATCGAGCGGTTTCTGACGGCCACCCTGCTCGGATGGCGCGCCGGTCGACGGGACCCGGAGCCTGCTGCCCGAGAGATCGCACACAGGGTGAACGGAGAGCCGGCGGAGATCGAACGAACCTTCGGCCATGCGATCGACACCTTCGCCGACAGCAAGGACAG
Source organism: Natronomonas sp. (assembly GCA_040409725.1). GTDB lineage: Archaea > Halobacteriota > Halobacteria > Halobacteriales > Haloarculaceae > Natronomonas. The sequence continues at coordinate 3,332 of JARWGK010000124.1, read as the reverse complement.
ACGGACCCACGGCTGGGGGGTCCACGAGGACGCCGAGTGGGAGCGGATGCGGACGATGCTGACGCAGATGCGGCGACTCGACGGGGGCTGATCGCTACCGAACGCGTCACAGCCGAAACTGCTCCAGTCCCACGTTGAGCATATCGGGGCTGACCGGCCGAAACTCATCGCGTTCGGACGCCCCGAGTAACGCCCGCACGCTGTCCCACGACGATCGGGCGTAGCGTTCGTCACACAGCACCCGAACACCCCGTTCCTCCGGGCCGCGGATCACCCGGCCGACGGCCTGTCTCGCCTTCCGAACCGCCGGCACGGCGAGTGCATAGCGGAATCCGTCGCCGAAGGCCCGGTCGTAGGCCGCCCGAACGGCCCGCGTCTTCGCCGCCGAGGTGTCGATGATCGGGACGCCACAGACGATCGCCGCCGACAGCCGATCGCCCCGGTAGTCGACCCCCTCGGTGAGCGTCCCCCTGAGACTCGTCACGAGCACCTTCGGCTCACCGTCGAAAAACTCCTGTTTCAGCTCCTCGGTCGCCGCGTCGTCGCTCGCCTCGTCCAGCAACACCGGCTTCTCGATCCCTTCGAGGAGTTCCGCGGCCCACCGTGCCTCCCTGTACGACGGCATGCCGACGAGGACGTTTCCCGGCACCGCAGAAACCTGTCTGATCGCCCGCGCGTGTGCCTGCCGCGTCGGCGTCTCCGATCCGGGATCGCCGCGATTTCCGTAGGTGAACTTCGGGGCCGAGACCGCGAAGGAAGCCCGATTCTCCCGCGGGAACTCCAGTCCGTAGGTTCGTTCGACGACGGGCCGCCCCTCCGACTCCAGATGCCGCAGTCCGGTCACCTCGGCGAAGGCGTCGATCGGTTCCAGCGTCGCACTCATCAACACGCCACCGCCGAAGGCGTCCAGTTGTTCGCCGATGGCTCCCGACGGCAGACAGTTGTGCAGCGACAGCCGTGGACGGTACACCGAGAGATACGCCGTTTCGTCGTCGGTCGGATCGACGCTCCTCGAGACGTCCCGCCGTTCGAGGTCGATCGTCCGGAAGAACTCCTCGTGATCGAACTGTCGCCACGCCGCAAGCGTCCGTCCGACGCCGGGTGCAGCACGCTGTGTGTCGGACTCCTCGAGTTCGTTCAGGACGCGGCCGACGACCGCCCCGACCGATTCGAGCAACACCCAATCGCCGGCGTCGTAGCCGTGTCGCTGCCCCCACCGCGTCAGTTCGTCCGTTTCGGGCGTCTCGGGGTCTCGAAGCGGTATTTCGGCGGTTTCGAGCCGCTCCGGCCGTCGCCGCCAGCCGGGGTCGGTCTCCTCGAGGTGTTCCGTCGCCCGACGGTCGAGTTCTTCGCGCAACGCCTCGAGAAACCGCTTGCACCGTCGCAACTCTCCGAGGCCGATTTCACTTTCTCCCAGCTCGGCCCGGATCGCCTCCGCGTCGTCGACGACCGAGGTACCGTACTGCGTGTTCTCGGTTCCGTCTCCTCCCTGCACCGCCTCGAGTGGTCCGATGAGCTTCGATAACTCGCCCTCGGCTTCCCGGATCGCGGCCCGCGAGACGCTGTCGCCGACGAGTTCACGCACCCGTGGTTCCAGCATGTGCGCCTCGTCACAGACGACGAAGGTTTCGCTGTCGAGGATTCCACCGGTGAACGTCCCGGCGGTGACCGGATCGAAGGCGTGGTAGTAGTTGCCGACGACGACCTCGACGTGCGGCAGGATCGCACCCATCGCCGAGTGGGGACAGACGCCGGCGGACGCCGAAAGCGAGACGATGTCACTCGCCTCGAGCATTCCGTGATCGGTCGGGTCGAACGGCACCGCCTCGATCGGATCGCCGTCATCGGGGAGGCCGTCGAGAAACCCCGCATAGAAGGGGCAGTACTCCGTGTCCCCGGCTTCGAGCGTCGACGGCGGGTACGGCGTCGGTTCGCCGTCGACCGACAGGTAACTCGCCGCCCCGCCGTCCAGCCCGACCTGCTGGCTCCGGGCGTCGGCGGCGAGCGCCCCGGCGTCCCGCTCCTCGGCCAGTCCCCTCGTCCGTTCCCGCAACCCCTCACACCGCTCGTAGACGTTTCCGTCGTCGATGTCACCGGTTCCGCTCAGGCTGTACGGACAGACGTCGGCCTTGCCGACGAGTGTCAGCCCGGAGATCGGCTCCCACTCCGCCGGCAGGTCGTCGTTGATCGTCCGGAGGTCTTCCTCGAACTGCCGGAGCTGCTGTTTGACGCTCGTGAGGACCAACACGCGTTCGAACCGGCTATCGGGGTCACGAACGAGATGCAAGCCGGCGGTGAGTGCGAGCATCGTCTTCCCGGTCCCACAGGCGCCCTCGAGCGCCAGATAGCCGCCGTCGCGGGCCGTCTCGATGGCGACATCGATCCCGTCGGCCTGCTCGTCGTACGGCTCGTCGTGACCGAAGATGGGCCGCCACTCGGCGCGTGACACGCACAGGGTTCGGTCGTCGTCACCTAAAGAGATTTGGACCGCCCGCGACGGCGTTTTATCGACGGAGCAGAAACTCACCCTATGGACGAAGCCGCCTACCGCGAGGAACTGCGATCACACCGACGACAGAAAGACGAGGCTTTCGGCGGCGAGCGGGGATCGCCACTCCCACCGGATCAGCGGGCCGATTTCGACGGTCTGGAGTATTTCGAGCCGAGCCTCGCCTACCGCGTCGAGGCCACGATCGAACTGACGACGGACGAAGAGACGGTGACGATGGAAACCACCGCAGAGGGCGAACAGCTCTACCGACGGATCGCCCGACTGCGGTTCGAGGTTCCGAACGCGGCCGGCGAGACGGTCGAGGAGTCACTCCTCGCTTACCGGCGCGTCGACCACGACGGCGACTCGCTTTTCGTCCCGTTCCGCGACAAGACGACGGGACAGCAGACCTATCCGGCCGGTCGGTACATGGAGTTACACGCCGACGGACCGCTCGAAGACGGTGCGACGGTGACGGTCGATTTCAACCTCGCGTACAACCCCTTCTGTGCCTACAGCGACGCCTACGAGTGCCCGCTGCCGCCGAGGGAAAACTGGCTCGACGTTGCGATTCCCGCCGGCGAGCGGTACTGAGGTCGGGTCAGGAGAGCTGATTCCCACAGCGCGGACAGTATCGTGCCGCCGAAAACACCGGATGCAGGTATCTGATCTCGAACTCCCGGCCACACGCCGAACAGCTCTCGACCGGCGGTTCCCGCATCCAGATCGTGGTACCCGACCTCGGCTCCTTTTTCCGGACCGCTCCGGCGTCGAACAGTCGATCGAGCAGCCGTCGGATCACCCCGGACTCCTCCTCGTGGCGTTCTGCCAACTCCGCCGT
>JARWGK010000123.1:0-4483 GCA_040409725.1 Natronomonas sp. | reverse complement strand
GGACAGATTATCAACATGTACCAGCGGGCCTACGCCTCCGCCGAGCGCATCTTCGGGCTGATGGACGAACCGGATCGACTCGCCGTCGATCCGGACGCCGAACCGCTTTCGGTGCGCGACGGAACCGTCGAGTACGACGATGTCTCCTTCGGGTACGACGACGAGACGATAATCGAAGACATTAGTTTCACCGTCGAGGGCGGCGACACGCTCGCCTTGGTCGGACCGACCGGCGCCGGCAAATCGACCGTCCTCAAACTGCTGTTGCGGTTGTACGACGTCGACAGCGGGGCGATCCGGATCGACAACCAGGACCTTCGTGACGTTCGACTGGAGTCGCTGCGACAGCAGATCGGGTACGTCGGTCAGGACACCTTCCTGTTCTACGGGACGGTCCGGGAGAACATCACGTATGGAACGTTCGATGCCGAGGAACGCGACGTGATCGCCGCGGCAAAGGCCGCAGAGGCACACGAATTCATCACGAACCTGCCGGATGGCTACGACACGATGGTCGGCGAACGTGGCGTGAAGCTCTCCGGCGGCCAGCGCCAGCGGATCTCCATCGCCCGTGCCGTCCTGAAGGATCCGGAGATTCTCGTCCTCGACGAGGCGACGAGCGACGTCGACACCGAGACGGAGATGTTGATCCAGCGGTCACTCGACCGACTGACCGCAGACCGGACCACCTTCGCCATCGCCCACCGGCTGTCGACGATCAAAGACGCCGACACGATCGTCGTCCTGGAGGACGGACGGATCGCCGAACGCGGCACCCACGGGGAACTGCTCGAACGCGGCGGGCTGTACGCCCACCTCTGGGGCGTCCAGGCCGGCGAAATCGACGAACTTCCACAGGAGTTCATCGAGCGTGCGGCCCAGCGACAGGCCCGAACCGAGATCGGTGACGACGACTGACGCGCCGCCCCCTCGATCGAATCCCGCGCGGCATGCGTCCGTCTGACGAACGTTTATATACGTCGATCGGTAACTGTCAGGTAATGGGCAACAAAAACAAGACGATCTCGTTTCGGGTCAACGAGGAGGCCTTCGAGACCCTCCGCGAGATTGCCGAGGAGCGGGATATCTCGCTTTCGGCCGTGTTCCGCGACTACGTGGACACCCTCGTCGCCCACGACGGTCAGGTCCGTGTCGTCCCCGAACACGAACTCAACGAGAAACAGGCCTCGGAGTCGGCCACGGAGAGCTTCCCACCGAAGGTCGAGGTGCCGAAGAGCTTCGTCAGAGAACACGAACGACTGGAACTGGAGGCAGAACACCTCCGGGAGCAACTCGATGAGTACAAACAGTACGTCACGAAGCTCAGCCAGCAACTTGAAGCACAGGAAGCAGAGGACGTGATCCAACTCGAGGAACTCGACGACGAGACCGAAGAGGAACCGTTCAGACTCGGGTAAGCGAGTCTCTACCGCGTCAGATCGTTTCGACTCCGCCGAATCGCGGCCTCTTGTTCCGTCTGTCCGTCCACGCCGGCGAGCTGTTCTGCCGCCTCCAGCGTTCGAACCGAATCGTCGAGAAACGACAGCACGTCGCCCGGGTAGGCATACAGCATGAACTCGTCGGTCAGCACGTCGACGATCGATTCCGGTCCGAGACCCTCCGCGCGCAGTTCGAGGAGGTAGGCGACGAACTTCTCCTCCGCACAGCCACAGTGGGGGTTCGCCTGACAGTCACAGTCCAGAAACGCCTCGGCGAAGGCCAACGCCCGGTCTCGGTAGGCGTCGTCGAGTTTCGCCAGTCCATCGCCGCCGAACAGCACCTCCAGCGTCGCACCGGCGAAGGCCCCCTTCGGGAACGACGTGTCCAGCTGTGAGACGAGCTGTCGGTGGTTCTTGACGTATATCTTGTCCGTGATCGCCACACCCGTCGTATGCGGTCGTCGGCCAAAAGCCTCCCGTCCCAAGAGGACGGACCTACCGCGGGGCGACGAACTCGATCGGATGCGTGCTCGGCCGATCGAGCAGCGATTCGAGTTGATCGAGACACGAGGTGCCACTCGCAAGTACGACCCGGTCGCTGCCGTCCGCGTCGGTGAACTGCTCGCGGATCGGCTCACCGACGTCCATGCTCAACTCGTAGTAGTCCGTCTTGTAGCCGAAGGAGCCGGCCATCCCACAGCACTCCGTGTCGGAGGTTCGGACGTCGTACCCGAGATCCTCCAGCACGGCGACGGTGTAGCCGTCGACGTCGATCGTCCGGCCCTGACAGTGTGGGTGATAGGCGACGCGGTCGTTGCTCCGGGTGTCGGCGCTCCGGAGTACGTCCGCATCGGCACCGTTGTCGATCAGCCCGTAGACGTACTCCATCACGTCGTAGCTCACGTCGGTGAGTCGCTCGTGGGAGGCCTCCGGAAGGAAGTGTTCGTACTCCCGTTCGAAGGCCGCAAGGTCGCTCGGTTCGATGACGACGATGTCGCGCCCGGCGTCGATGTGCTGGGCGAGTGCGCCGTAGAGATCCGTCGCCTTCGCCTCGGCAGTCGAGACCATTCCCTGAGACAGCGGCGCTCGACCACTCGCCGGAACGTCCGGCACGTGGACCGAGACGCCGAGGGATTCGAGCGTTCTGACGGCTGCCTTCCCTCGATCCGTCGCGACGTGATTCGTGTACAGATCGGGGTAGACGACCGCCTCTCGCGTCGGGTTGGCGACCGTCGAGTCGCGCGTCCGGAACCACTCGACGAACGTCTCCCGTTCGAAGGTCGGCAGCTCCCGGCGGTGATCGATTCCGACCGTCTGTTCCATCAGCGACCGAACCGGCGGAATCTTGCCGATCCAGTTCGACACCGGGGCGGTCGCGCTGCCGAGTTTCGCGACCGTCTCGAAGTTGCCGAAGAAGCGCTTGTCGAGGTCGAGTCCGGCGGGTTCCGCGTCGGGCGTCAGCCCCTCGACGAGATACTCGAAGTCCTCGGCGTCCTGCCCGCGGTTGATGCGATCACGGACGACGGTGTTGATCCAGGGGATGTCGATCTCGACGGGACAGGCCGGAACACAGCGTGAACACCCCGTACAGAGGTCGTTGAACTCCGCTGCGGTGTCGAGGCCTTCGACGCCGGCCTCCCAGCCGGTTGCGATACCGCCGGAGTACGTCTCCCCGCCGAAGGCGTGGCCGCCGACGGACTGGAAGTTGCCACAGCTGTTCGAACAGGCCGCACACCGGATGCAGTACAGCGTCTCCCGCAGGTCCGGATCGTCCCGCATCTCCATGCGACCGTTGTCGATCAACACCAGATGGAACGATCGATCGTCCTCGCCGGCGAAGGCACCCGGCTTATCGACGTCGACGACCGGCGAATCCACGGGCGGGGTAAAAAGCGAGAGATACGAGGTGATGTCCTGTCCGGTACCCGATCGGCCGATCAACTCGACGAACGGCGCGAGGTCCTCGACCGTCGGAACGATCTTTTCGACGCCCGCGACCGCGATATGTGTCTCGGGTGCAGCCACCGTCTTGCGGGCGTTGCCCTCACTCGTGACGAGGGCCATCGATCCGCTGTCGGCGGTGAGGAAGTTCGCCCCTGTCATCCCGACATCCGCGTCGAGGATCAACTCACCCAGCTTTTCTCTTGCGAACTGCGTCAGTTCCTCCGACGTCTCCGGCGGATCTGCCGGTTCGTACAGCTCCTCGAACAGTTCGGCGATCGACTCCCGGGATTTGTGGATCGCCGGCGCGACGATGTGTGACGGCGCCTCCTCGGCGAGCTGTAACACCCACTCTCCGAGGTCGGTTTCGACGACGTCGATGCCCTCGGCTTCGAGGGTCTCGTTGACCTCGATTTCCTCACTCGTCATCGATTTCGACTTGACGAGCCGTTCGGCGTCGTTTGCCGCACACACCTCCTCGATGTACCGGTTTGCGTCTGCGGCGTCGTCGGCGATGTACACCTCACCGCCGTTTGCTTCGATCGACGCCCGCAGCTCCTCGATCAACTCCGGGAGCCGCTCGATGGCGTCTTCCTTGATCCTGCGGGCTTCGGATTTCAGTTCCTCGTAGTCGTCCAGCTTCGCCACCGACTGGTACCGACCCTCGTTGAAACCCCGGGTGTTTTCTGCGACCGAATCGCCCTCGGTTTCCAGTAGCTCCCGGATCCGGGCCGCCTTGCTCGTCGTCTCCGAGCTCATCGGTCCGCCACCACCACGATGTCGAGCGCCTTCGGACCGTGTGCCCCCCAGACGAGTGCGCCCATGTCGGCGGTGGCACTCGGACCGGTTGCGATGACAGCGTCGCTTCCACCGCGGAGCCAGTCGCCGAAGGAGTCGAACGCAGTCGGCATGTCGGGAACGATGTCGCTTCGAGCGACGACGGCGACGTGTCTGTTCACAAACAGACTCGTCGCCTCCTCGCCGGCCGGCGTCCCCCGGATCACGACCGAACCGTAGTCTGCGATCCCCAACGCGGCGCCGGTGACGCCCGTTTTCGCCTCCACGACCTCCTGTGTCGTCGGATCGAGCGTCACAGGCTCCGG
>JARWGK010000122.1:0-4539 GCA_040409725.1 Natronomonas sp. | reverse complement strand
CCGCCGACTCGACCATCGGACCCGAGAGCCCGCCGCCGTCACCGTACTCCGCTCCACCGAGATCACGCAAAAACGACTCGTCGCGTTCGTAGGTGTCGAGGGTGGGAAACTGCGTGTGGAACCGGTGACTCTCGATCATTCCATACTTTTTTGCCTCCTCGGTCATCCCTCGATGTTCCGTCATGCCGTGCATCTGCACGCCCGAGGTGGCGATGGTCACCTCGATTGCGTCGCCGTCGCTTTCTATCCCGAGAATTCGTTCCTCGGAACCACCACGCATCGGATTTCTGACGGTGTAGGACAACGACCCCGGATCGACATCGGTCCCGCCGTCAGTCGTCCCCGAAAACGTTCCATCGGCTGCCGTGATCCAATGTCCCGCCGGCTCTTCTTCCGACGACTCACGCGCGATCACGATCCGACCTTCTGCTGGTTCGTTACTCCCGTCTCTCACGCGACCGTGTATACTGTTGACACTCCCCATGAAAACGAAATCTCGATGGTAGTATTAATACATTTTGGTAAATTATCAAACAGATATCTCAGAAAAGCTGGACGCGAATCGGAATTCGAGGAGAGAAGTCTTCACGCTCACGGATTGTTCGCGTGAAAATAGTCCCGGGAAGATTCGAACTTCCGTCGTCAGCCCCAGAAGCTGACAGGATTGGCCAGCTACCCCACGGGACTTCGGTGCAACAGTAGGTAGAGCGTATCCGTATTTCAGTGTTGCGGAGTTGCCGGAACACACGTCTCGGCTGACCTCGACGGAGGACCGACACCGACATACAGCTATCGATCGAATCACCTGTATGTACGTCGGACGCTTCCTCGTCGTCGCACCGGACCGGGCGGGCTATCGGGTCTCCTCCCGGTCGTTTCCCAACCGACAGATCATCGACCGCGACGGAACGCTGACCGTCGCTCCGACGCCCGACGCACCGGAGACGGACAACCCGTACATCTCCTATAACTGTCTCCGGACGGCCGACGGCGCCGCCGTCGTCGGCAACGGAAGCCACGTCGATCCGATCACCGAGAAACTCGAGATCGGATACCCGCCCCGGGATGCACTCGCCGAAGCGCTTCTCGCCCTCGATTACGAGAAAGACGACTACGACACGCCCCGAATTGCCGGGATTCTCGCCGACGAGACCGATCCCGAAGCGGCGTACATCGGCACCGTCCGCCGCGATGCGCTCCTCGTCGAGGCGGTGACAGAACCGACCCTCGTCGCGACGTACGAAAAAGACAGTCCGGTCGCGACCAACCTCGGGGCGAGTGATCCCGCGGCCCTCGCCCGGGAACTGTACGACCGTGCGTTCGAACATCCGATCTGTGCTGCCGGGGTCGTCCGAAGCGACGACGGATTCGCGGCGTCGTTCTACAACGGCGAGTGAGACAACAACCCTAATTCGCTGAGTCACGATACGACGAGTATGCGTGTCGGTATCATCTCGGACGTTCACGCAAACCGGGTCGCACTGCAGGCCGTTTTGGCCGACATGCCACCGGTGGATTCGATCGTCTGTGCCGGCGACGTCGTCGGGTACAATCCGTGGCCTGCGGAGTGTGTCGACACGATCCGGGACCGCGACATTCCGACAGTGTCGGGGAACCACGACCGTGCGGTGGTCGCCGGCACCGGATTCGGCGGCAACGCGATGGCCGATGCCGGCGTTCGATACGCCCGGGAGACGCTCGACGACAGCCGAATCCGCTGGCTGCGGTCACTTCCGGCGGAGCGGCTCTGCTTCGACGACCGGCTGAAGCTGGTCCACGGCCACCCCGACGACCCGGATCGGTACACGTACCCGCGGTCGTTTTCCGCGTCGCTTCTCGAAGACGAGGACGTCCTCGTGATGGGTCACACCCACGTTCAGGCCGCCGAACACTACGACGAGGGGATCGTCCTCAACCCGGGCAGTGTCGGACAGCCCCGGGACGGCGATCCGCGTGCGGCCTACGCCGTCGTCGATCTTGACTCAGGCTCCGCGGACCTCCGACGGACCGAGTACAATATCGATCGCGTGGCCGCCGCCGTCGACGCGGCCGACCTGCCGCGGGCGACGGCAGAGCGGCTCTACAACGGCAGATAGACGGATCGACCGTTCAGACCGCCTGTCGAACCAACTCGAGTGCCTCCTCTCGATCGGCCCAGTCGATGAAGACGGACACCGAGGTCGCACTCGTCACCAGATCGTGAACCGTGATGTGGGCATCCGAAAGCGGTTCGAGAACGCCCTTCAACACGCCGGATTCGTCGGGCAACTCGCCGCCGGTGACGCGGATGACGGCAACGTCTCCTTCGACCGTCACACTCGAAAGCTCCTCGTCTTCGATCACGGCCTGATGTAGTACGTTTTCGGCGCGTTCGGACACCTCGGCGTCGATGTAGAACGTGACGGAATCCATCCCGCTTGCGATCGCATCGATGTTGATGTCGCTGTCGGCCAGCGCCGAGGAGAGCCGTGAGACCACCCCGGGCTGATTTCGAACCGACCGTCCGGCGACGGTGAGACACGCAACCGGCGTCTCCCGCATATCGATGAGATTCTGGAACTGGCCTTCGATCGACGTGCCGCCGTCGAGTAAGTCGCCGTGTTGGTAGTGGACGACACGGACGTCCATCTCTCCGGTTTTGTACGCAAGCGCGGAGGGTGCAACGACCTCTGCACCGCGAAACGAGAGGTTCCGGAGTTCGTCGACGGTGATCTCACCGACGTTTCTGGCCCCCTCGACGACCCGTGGATCGCCCGTCATGACGCCCTCGACGTCGGTGACGATCACGACCTCGTCGGCGCCCATGTAGTTGCCGAGCATCACCGCCGTCGTGTCGGACCCGCCGCGTCCGAGCGTCGTCACGTTGCCGGCGTGATCCTGCGCCAGGAAGCCGGTGATAACCGGAACGTACCCCTGTGAGGCCATATCTGCGGCGAGTTGCTTCGCTCGACGGGTCGTTTCCTCGACGTCGACCTCGCCGTGTTCGTCGGTGACGACCGGCCACTCCTCCATCCCCGGTTCGAAGAACCGCGCGTTGATTCCCCGGGCACCGAGGGCGGCTTTCAGGACGCGCACGGAGGTTCGTTCGCCCATCGAGACGATCTCTGCCTCGTCGGATTTGTCCGTATCGAAGGTGATCGTATCGAGGAGAAAGTCGGTGGTCGATCCCATCGCGCTCGCGACGACGGCGACCTCGTGGCCGGCCTCGACTGCGGCGGCGATCGAGTCGGCTGCCCTGTCGACTCGTTCACCGTTGCCGAGGCTCGTCCCCCCGAACTTGGCGACTACGCGCATCGAACCACCTGCAACCGGGTGTTGTCGTTCATAGCCGTCGGTAACCGGTCGCTCGGCATAATCTTGTCCATGTCCAAGCCGGTGTCGGCCGCCCCTCGTCATCGTTTCCCGGCGAGCCATTTATTTCGCCGGCAACCTCTCCTTTGTGTATGGAAATACGCGACGCCGTCGAAGCCGACGCCGGCCGACTGGCGGCGCTCACCGGTTCACCGACCGACGTGATGCGCAACCTCGTCCACGACCGGACCGTCAGGGTGGCGGCCGATCCGGAGGACGGAGTTGCGGGCTTCGTGAGCTACGACGCGAAGGGCAAAACTGTCCACGTGACACAACTGGAGGGCAACACCGAGGTGTGTGTCGAACTACTGGACGAACCGACCCGCTTTGCCCGCAGCGAAGGGATGGACGTCGAGTTTCTGGTCGCCGAAGACGACGAGGAACAGCGTCGCGCCGCCGAGGAAGCCGCCTTCGACGACCACGGCCCCGGTCCTCGATTCGACGGAACCCAGACCGTACGGTACCGGTGGGAGCCGGCCTGAGATCCGATACTACCTGTCGAGGCGCTTGTACATGACGTACGCGTCGTCACCGTCGTTGTAGTAGCCCGAAACGATGTGGTCGACGTGGAATCCAAAGTCACGGTACAGTCCGAGTGCCGTCTCGTTCGTCGTTCGCACCTCCAGTTTCACCCGGTCGACACCCTGTGACCGCAGTACCTCCACCGCCCGCCCGAAAAGCAGCCGACCGATCCCGTTTCCGCGGTAATCCGAACGGACGGCGAGGTCCTTGACGTGGCCGAGCGGCGTTCCGTGGTTTCGGATGCTGTCGCCGACCACGTAGCCGACCACCGTTTTGTTGTGTTCTGCAACAACGAACCCGGGGTTCCCGAGAAATCGCTCGAAGGCAGTGTACGACCACGGCTGTGGGAACGACTGCTTTTCGATCCGGAACACCGAAAGCAGATCGGCCCGACGCGCCTCTCGGAGCGTTATCTCTCGTTTTCGGACCACGAGGGTATCGACGTGACCTTACCGATCACCGGGCATATTTGTATCGGCCAGCCGTCGTCGTGTCAAAATATATATTTTTTAGGAAGCCACAAGGTTCATATTCACTCACTTTGTAGGAACAACTGCACCCGATTGGGTGCATCCCCACCCCCCACCCCGCTTTTTACGTCCCACAGTCACGACGCTGGCATCGACCGTCTGAATCTCGTGTCCATACTGACCGTCTGTTTTGTTT
>JARWGK010000121.1:0-4652 GCA_040409725.1 Natronomonas sp. | reverse complement strand
CGAGAATCTGGGCGACATCTATGCCCGGCTCGCCGCGGCGCAGTACGACCGTGCGGCCAAGCTCGATCGCGGCAACAAGACGGCGCCGGTGAAGCTCACGCTCGTTCGCGTGGCAGTCCCGTAGTACTCCTCGTTGTCCAGCCGGATGAGGTCCGTGGGAAGCGTGTACGACGGCCCCGTCAATACGTACACGGTTTCGACGATCGCCCCGTGGCCGTTCTTCCCGCGCGCCTCCAGTTTCTGCATGAAGTGCTTGTCGTCCGGCAGGACGAACGTTCCGCGGGACTGTGGTTCCACCGACGGCGCGTCAGTGCTTGGCGACGCAGGCCCGCCCGGCGCGGAGGGGCTCGTCGGGCCCGACGGGCCGGACGAAGAGGGCCCGGCTGTCTCCGTGTCGTCGGGAGCCGTCGACGGTGACCCCCGACTCGATGGACTGTCGGGGCTGGACGGCCCGTCGGGAGACGACGGCGGCTCTGTCCCGCTGTCGGGAACTGCGATCTTGTGCACGCGGAGCCCGCCGACACTCCTCGATTCGCCCGAATCCAGGTCGTCCATCGACACCGTCTTCACGTCGATGTTCCGGTTGGAGACGATCGTCGTGTCGCCGATCTCCTCTTTCGTTTCGGGCTCGTCGTCGTCGGAGCCGAAGAATGGGAACCAGGACATGGCGTTACGAGCCGATGCCGATTATCGTCGGTCCCTTCCACACTGCCAGCCCCGCAACGACGATGATGCCGACGACCGAGAGCACGACGACGAGGTTGTTCGCGATGGCGTCGTAGATACCGGCTGGCTCGTCGTCACCCGGTGTCGGTGTCGCTTCTTCGGTGGCCGTCGGTGTCGGCTCTTCGTCGTCGGTCTCGTCGTCGACACCCATCTCCTCAGCCGGCGGCGACGGCTCGACGACCTCGAACTCGCGGTTCAGCGTGATCGTCCGGGCGTCGTCCTGGTGGCCCTCGGGCCAGTAGGTGACGTCCCCGGTGACGCGCACGTCCTCAGCCTCGGTGGCGTACACGTCCGCTCGCACTTCTTCGAGCTGGCCGGGACTCACGAGAAACGTCCCGCTGGCTGCGAAGGTGACCCCATCGTCGATGTTCGTCCCGCCTTCGATGTAGGTTCCGCTGGGCGTGGTAAGGGTGATGTCGACGACGACGTCACAGTTGCTGTCGGGTGCAGTTTCGAACCAGCCGACGATCTCGCCGGAGTCTTCGCCTTCGATCGTGGTCTCGACAGCGTCGACGTTCGACTGTCTGAGGTTCGGCTCGCCCGGACCCGGCTCACAGACGTCTGCGTCCTCGGCGTCACCGTCGTTTTCTTCGGTGTCGGTGTCGTTTTCTTCGGTGTCGGTGTCGTTTTCTTCGGTGTCGGTGTCGTTTTCTTCAGTGTCGGTGTCGTTTTCTTCAGTGTCGGTCTCTGTCTCCTCCTCGCCGTTCGTGTCGGTTTCGTTCGTCTCGTCGTCGGTCTGTTCGAAGACCGGCTCTGACGGTGTCGCGTCCGCCGTCGCCGAGCCTGCGACCAGTACGAGGCCCGCCCCAAGCATCACGAGCAGGACGAGGACGATCAATGCGCCGGAACGGCCGCGGTCGGTACGTTCTCGCATCACAGTCCGATATTTTGGCGGATACTATATAATGGTTTCTATTAATTACATACCAATAACCAATTCTCAGTAACTATGTTCTGGTAATTGGTTACGAGTAATCGAATCGACGCAGCACGCCGACATTCATTCTCTCGTCGACTCCCTTCTTTCCCCCGTCGACTCCCCTCTTGTTGACCGCGTGTGCAGGCGTCGCACGCTCGCCCACACCAACGTGGCCACTGCAGTGATCGTCGTCAGCGCGGTCAACCCCGGCATCTCGCTTGCGGTCTCCTCGGGGGTCGGCTCCGACCCAGACCCCTCGTCGTGACCTTCCGTTTGCTCTTCGGTTGCCTCCGTCTCCGCCCCGCTACCGTCTTGCTCGTCGTCCGGGGTCGGTTCGAGAACCTCCACGGTGGCCGTCTCGGCGTCGATCACAGCGTAGTCTTCGGGCGCGTCCACCGGGTAGTACCGGATCTCATAGGGGACGGTAATCGTTTCCCCGTATCGCGACTCGTCGATCACGTCGAGGCCGATCCCGAGTCCCTGTTGGTCGCCGGGCCCGAGTTCACCGAACCAGCGGATGCTGCTGCCGGTTGCCTGCTGGACGTTCCGCACCTGATGCACGACGACGCCGTCGGGTGGCTCGACGATGAACTCGACCCGAACCGGCCGCTGATTGACCTCGGGGTGATCGGCGGCCAGCGACACGAACGAGGACTCGCCCGCGTCGGGGTCGATTTCGAGCCGTTCGGTCTTGTCGGAGACGACCGGATCGCTTCGGAAACTGCGAACGTGGACCTCCCAGGTGCGTTCCACCGACAGCCCCAACTCGCCGAGGATCGTTGCGGTGACGGTGTACTCTCCGGCCTCCTCGAACGACGGCTCGAAGGTTGGCCCTGACCCTTCACGACTTTCATTCACGAACCACCGATACTCCAGGTCGCCGCCGTCGGGATGGTGTGCCTCGACGGCGAACGGGAGTGACGTTCCGGATGCGATGCCGGTCAACTGTTCCGACTCCGGCGTTCGATCGGTTATTTCGGGTGGGTCACCGACGACCGTGCCTTCCCATTCTACGGTGTCCTCCTCGTCGTGTTCGTCCCGAACCACGACTCGCACCGTGGTCAGTCCGATCTCGTCGAACGTATGGGTGTACTCTATCACTTCCTGGTGATCGAACGACCGCTTCGTCTCCACTATCTCCCCATCGACGTAGAGTTCGGCCGTCGCCGCTGCGAGTTCCGGATTCGTTACCCGCACCGCGAACCGAACCGAATCCTCGACCGGCAGTGTCGGCTGCCAGGTCGCTGGATCGGTTCGTTCGACCGTGGGCGGAACGTTCTCGACCTCGACAGTGCGCTGGGCCGTTGCCTCCCCGCCGTATGGGGTTTCGACCGTAAGCGTGACCGTCTGCTCGCCGAGCCGCCGGAGGACCAGCTCCGTGCCGTCACCCGCTGTGTCCGCCGAGAGAGTCTCCCAGGTGTAGGAGAACTCGATATCACGCTCCTCTGGATCCCGCACGTCTGCACTCAGATCCACCGCTTCTCCCGCCTCGATTTCGGTTCCGTTTTCCAGTGAGACGCCTTCGATCACGGGGTCGACCGGCTCGACTGAGACCGTATGCGACGTCGAGGCGGTCGCGCCGTCGGCGGCCTCGACGGTCGCGGTAACCGTCTGCTCGCCGGTTTCTGCGAACGTGTGGGTGACGGTTTCACCTTCCGCCTCGATGGGGTCCCCGCCGACCGACCACGTGATACGGTCGATCTCGACGCCGTGTTGTCCCTCATCGACAGTGGCCGAAAGCGTCGTTTCGGTGCCAGGAACCGCATCGTCGGGCGTAATCGAATCGACGGAGGGGTTCTCTGCGACCGTTACTGTCCAGTCGCGCTGGGGATTCTCTGTCGCCTCGATTCCGTCAGTCACTGTCGCCGTGACGGTGTGTTCACCGACGCCGAGCGTGTCACCCGTCACCGTAAACGCCTCTCCGGAGTCGAGTTCTTCCGGCGTGTAACCGCTGGTTTCTGTCCACTGGACGGTAGCCGAGATGCCCGGCGTGGGGGCAGCCCCGGCCACGTTCAACTGTGCGGTATCGTCCTCCCGAATCCACACCGAGTCGTCTTGCGGTTCGGCGGCGACCAGGGACGGAGGCTCGGCGATCGCGATGTGCCAGGTGTGATTGCGCAGCCCCGTTACCGAGTCTTCGTCGTCTACCGCGACCGTGAGTTCGTACTCCCCGGGCGTCGACCCCGCCCCGTCGAACTCGAAGGAACTGTCTGTACTTTCAAGCTCTATGGGCTGGCCGTCGATGAACCACGAGTACGTGAGATCCGCACTCCAGTCGTCCGGGTCCCGAGCATCCACGGAGAACGATTCCGTGCCCTCGGCGGAGATCCATATCTGGTCGGAGTCGGGAGTCACTGACTGGATCTCCGGGGGTCGTCTGACGTCGATTTCCCACTCCCGGGTTGCGTCCGGCGTCTGTTCGATCCCGTCGTCGACGGTTACCGACAGGGTATGAGTGCCGCTCCCTTCGACCGGCTCGTACTCGAGTGTCGGTCCGGTGCCGACGTGTTCACCGTTTGCCTCCCACTGGATCGAGAGGTCCTCGGTGGCGAATCGATCGTGTGCAACCGTTATCGAAAACGTCTCGTTGGCGGCAGCCGACACCGGAACGGTACCGACCTCCGGCGCCGTCTCGGTCACGACCGGTTCGGCGTACGACTCGACTGTGATCGCAACGTCGGTGATCTGGTCGACAGTGACGGTGCCATGGTCGTCGGTCTCCATCCGGGTTTCGAGCGTGACGGTGTAGTTCCCCTCTTCCAACGGGGCGTCGACGTCGATGTTCCGATCCACCGAGTCGCTCCACGAACTGGGCGTCCACTCCTCGACTGCTGCGGGCACGTCCGGGTCGTCATCCTCATGAATATACAGCCGGAGCTCCAGCGGCTCCCGGTCGATCCCGGAGACGCCACGGGAGCGATACTGGTCGATCCGTTCGTAATCCACACCCGGCCCGTACCCATATCTACGGTCTCATCACGAACACTCATCAACGTATTGCACGGAT
>JARWGK010000120.1:0-22608 GCA_040409725.1 Natronomonas sp. | reverse complement strand
GTTCGACGACGTCGTCAAGACCGGCCGCACCCACCTCCAGGACGCGACGCCGGTGACGCTCGGCCAGGAGTTCGGCGGCTACCGCACCCAGATCGAGAAGGGGCTCGACCGCGTCGACGCGGTGCGTGACCACCTCGGCGAACTCGCACTCGGTGGCACCGCCACCGGGACGGGACTGAACACCCACCCCGAGTTCCCCGGCCGCGCCGCGGAGTACATTACGAAAGAGACCGGCGTCCAGTTCCGCGAGGCCGACAACCACTTCGAGGCCCAGGCCGCCCACGACGCCATGAGCGAGGCCCACGGCGCCCTGCGCGTGGTGGCGGGCTCGCTGAACAAGATCGCCAACGACCTGCGACTGCTCGCCTCCGGCCCCCGCAACGGTCTGGGCGAACTCGAGCAGCCCGAGAACCAGCCCGGTTCCTCGATCATGCCCGGCAAGATCAACCCCGTCGTCGCCGAGGCCGTCAACCAGGTCCACAAGCAAGTCGTCGGCAACGACGCCGCCGTCTCGGCCGGCGCTGCCGAGGGTCAGATCGACCTCAACCTCTACAAGCCCGTGCTGGCTCACAACTTCCTCGAGTCCGCCGAACTGATCGCGAACTCGAGTGAGGTCTTCGCCGAACGGTTCGTCGCGCCACTCGAGGCGAACGAAGAGCACTGTGCCGAGCGCGTCGAGGAGTCGATGGCGATGGCGACCTCGCTGAACGTCCACATCGGCTACGACAAGGCAAGCGAGGTCGCAAAGACCGCCCTGAAAGAGGACAAGACGGTCCGGGAGGTCGTCCTCGAGAAGGGCTATCTCGACGAGGAGGAGGCCGACGAGGTGCTCGACCCCGCCGCGATGACCGAACGGGGCATCCTCGGGCAGGACCACTGAGACGGATTGCTGTCCCTGTGTCCCGGGACAACCGCCACGTGTCGCGGTTTCCCGGTCGGACGACAGCAGTCGGCATGAGTGGGTGACACGGCCGGCCGACCGTACCACGTTCGTCCCGCCGGCGAGGACAGGTTGGCGACGACTCATATCAGATCCGGATACTGTACTCGCTAGCAACTACCACGACAGACGTCAGCGTACCGAACTGACGACGACCGGAGTACTCGCATCCGAGTACTTCCCGAGTCAAACACGTCTTTCTTCCTGACCCGTCAGCCGAAAATCAGCACATAGAAGCTGTATCACTGTGGTTTCCGTGGAATAAAAGAACCCAAGAAGTTTTGAGGGAGGCTATCGTCGGACGAAATATGCACACCTGTCCCAACTGCAAACAGTCGTTCCAGACGGAGCTTGCCCTCGAGTTGCACCGCGACTCCTGTGCGGATGGCCAACTGTTCTGTCAGGTATGTGGTGATCGATTCCGAGAGCGCGAGGCGACACAGGACGGCTGGCACTATCGATGCCCGAACGACGACTGCGACGGCGCGGGACTCCAGGAGGACCTCCTCAACGTCGACGACGTCCGGACGGTCCAGCACTGACCGGCGAGTTCGTTTTGGGTCAGCGACACCTCAGCAGCCTCGAGGCAGTCGCCGACCGGGACAGGGATGGATCCCCTCGAGTCGGACAGTAGTGATCGACGTTCGGACTACCGGGGCGACGCCGTCCCCTGGATACTGAAAGTGCAGTCGGCGACGGCCACGACGGTCAACCGACACTCGGGCAGCAGACCCGGATAATAACTTCGTCTACCAGTGATCTACTCTGGCGGGTTCGTCCCGCCGAACTGACGCTCGAGTTCTTCGTAGCGTCGTTTCGTCGCGTCGTCGACGCTCGGACTGGTAGCTTTGATCGCGCGGTCGAAGTGGTCGGCGGTTACGGAAATCGTTCCGACGCCGTCCTCGACGTCCGACGGTGTGGTTCCGTCGACGAACTCTCTGGCAGCCTCCATCGCGGCTTCCCGACAGATCGCCTCGATGTCCGCCCCGACGTATCCCTGTGTTCGGCTGGCGAGGCGAGCCAGTTCGACGTCGTCGCCGAGCGACCGATGGGCCGTGTGGACGTCGAAGATGTCGTGACGCGCCTGATCGCCCGGAATGGGGACGTGGATCTGACGGTCGAACCGTCCGGGACGAAGCAGTGCATCGTCGATGAGGTCCGGTCGATTGCTGGTCGCGATCACGACGACGTCCTCGAGTTCCTCGAGACCGTCCAGTTCCGTCAGCAACTGCGACACGACACGTTCCAGAACCCTGGAACTATCTCCACCGCTGCCGCGCTCGGCAGCGATGGCGTCGATTTCGTCGAAGAAGATGACCGCGGGCGCGTTCGCACGGGCCTTTTCGAACACTTCCCGGACGCCCTTTTCGGACTCGCCGACGAACTTGTTGAGCAGTTCGGGTCCCTTGATCGAGATGAAGTTGCTCTGTGCTTCGCTGGCGACGGCCTTGGCCAGCAACGTCTTACCGGTTCCAGGCGGACCATACAGCAACACGCCGTTTGCCGCCGTGAGGTGGAGTTCGTCGAAGACCGGATCATATTCTAGTGGCCACTGTATCGTCTCCCGAAGTCGCTTTTTCGTCGTCTCCAGCCCGCCGACATCGTCCCAGGACACGTCCGGCACTTCGACGAACACCTCGCGAAGTGCGGACGGGTCGACGCCGCTCATCGCCCGTTGGAAGTCCCTGTCTTCGATACGGATCGCCTCGAGCGTTGCCGCATCGATCGTATCCGCCTCGAGGTCGAGGTCCGGGCGGACGCGTCGGAGTGCCGTCATTGCCGCTTCCTTGGCGAGTTGTTCGATGTCCGCCCCGACGAACCCGTGGGTATCCGCAGCGTACTGCTCGAGGTCGATTTCCTCGGTGAGGGGCATTCCGCGGGTGTGTACCTCGAAGATTTCCTCGCGGCCGTCCTTGTCCGGCACCCCGACTTCGATTTCACGGTCGAATCGACCGCCTCGCCGGAGCGCGGGATCGATCGCGTCGATGCGGTTGGTCGCGCCGATGACGACGACTTCACCGCGTTCTTCGAGACCGTCGAGCAGCGAGAGCAGTTGCGCGACGATCCGGCGTTCGACGTCGCCGCTGGTCTCCTCCCGTTGGGGCGCGATGGAGTCGATTTCGTCGATGAAGACGACAGCGGGGGCGTTCTCCGTCGCATCCTCGAAGACGGACCGGAGCTGTTCTTCGGACTCCCCGTAGTATCTGGACATGATCTCCGGACCGGAGATGTCCGTAAAGAACGCGTCAATCTCGCTGGCGACGGCTTTCGCGATGAGCGTTTTCCCCGTTCCTGGCGGCCCGTGCAACAACACACCCTTGGGCGGATCGATTCCCAACTGCTGGAAGAGTTCGGGATGGCGCATCGGCAGTTCGATCATTTCACGGACCTGCTCGAGTTCGTCATCGACGCCGCCGATGTCTTCGTACGTGATCGCTGGCGGTGTAGACTGGTCGTGGTCCCGTGGCTGGGATGTGGGTTCGGACTGGGACGCCGACGGTAGTCGGCCGTCGTTCGTCCGCTCGCGGCCCTGTTGGGGCTCGGTCGATCGCGTTTCGACGGTCAGTTCCGCCGATTCGACGGCGACGACGGTATCGTCCGGTTGCGTCTCCGCAATCCGTACTGGGACTCGTTGTTCCGAGACCGACGATCCGGGACCGAGTCCGAGTGAAATGTTGACGGTTTGTCCGGGGTCGATCGCCCGGCCCTTGAGTTTCCGCTTGAGGATCGGCGCGAGGTCGCCTTCGACACGGAGCGTGTCAGGAACCGTCACAGTGATCGTCGTCGCAGCCGGGAGATCGGCCGCCGACACCGCAACGGTGTCGTCGATGTTGGTGTCGACCGCTTGCCGAAGGCGGCCATCGATACGGATGATCCCTGCGTCTTCGTCTTCGGGATACCCCGGCCAGACGCGGGCTGTGACTTCACTGGTGTCCCCCTCGATGGAAACGTAATCGCCGTTTTCGATCTCGAGTTCGCCCATCGCTGCCCGGTCGACGGCGGCGAGCCCGCGATCTGCATCTTTCTGTTTGAGTGGTTTGACGGTAAGTTCCATTCGCCAATTTAATGGTAGAACTTTGATCTTCATTAATACTTTCCAATTGGGGACAAAATGGATACTTCTAAGTAGGGTCGATTCACCCTCTAGATAGGGTTGATTTACGTCCCCAGGAGCTACACCAGTTCGGCAGGTGTCGCTCGTCAGTCCACTGACGATCCCTTTCACGGACGTCTTCGACCGTTCTTTTCCCACTATACACCATTTCCTCTAGTCCCATAACCAAAGTATTTATAACCCTCTAATTAAATGATATTATCAAAAGAACCATGAACGGTGTCGGAGCACGGTCGAGCGAGGACGTATCCGTAGTACGGTCGGGAACTGGTCCAACGGAGAAAAAACGGGCAAGTTTCCTGGCACGAGAATATCGGCCGTTGCCGATCTGGATGGCGCTTCGCAGTCGGCCGTCGGCCCGCATCGCTGCGGTATGATGGCGCGCAAATCGATCCGAACGTAATGTATTCGACAATGACTTCCGGTACAAAAATAAAGAAAATAATCAAGAAGCCGGCGAAACAGTATATCAAGCCGATTCTACCGGCGGTAATAATCGCGGTGGCGGTCGCGATAACGACGACTCTCGTCGTCTGGTCAGCTGGATGGCTTGACGTCGTCCCATCAGTGTCGGTGCCAGTGATCGGGACGGAGATGTTACCAACGCGGGTCGTCTTTCTCACCGCATTTCTGGTTGGGCTTCTCGTCGGCGGATGTTACCTTTTGTATCGTAACAACCGCGAGACGATACATCAGCAGTGGAATCAGTACTCGACGTGGGCGAAGGCGATGCTCAGCGGATGGATCGCAGCGCTGACGGTCGCTCTCGTATTAGCGGCAGGATACGCCCTCGGCTGGATCGCGTTCCCGACGATGTTCATCGGGGTGTTACTCACCTGGCCGCTCGCCGTCGGAACGGTGTTGTTGGGATACCGACGGAGCAGTCGTGCGTCCTCGACACTCGGTTCAATAACGATCGGATACGTGCTTACTCGCGGATTGGAAAGTCGAACGCTTTCGATGATCGTTGGTCTCCTCGTCGCGATCGCCAGCGGCCTCGCGATTGCCGGCCTCACGTGGTATTTCGACCGCTATCTCTGGTGGGTTCCCATCGCCTGTGCTGCACTGATCTGGGCCGTGGTGACGTTACTACTCTACAATCGGCACGAGAAACGGACCGTCGAGCGTACGGACCTCGTTATCACCGATATCACCACGCCGGAAGCTCGGAACGTTCGCGAGCTGACCGTTCGGAACAGTTCAGAGCGCGCAATCGATCTCTCCGAATCGGTGATCCGGGACACGAACCTCGACCTCTACAGACCCGGCGTCAACACGACGATCCGGCCGGGTGAAGAGGGGACCTTCGAGATAGACGAGTCATTCTCACTCGAGCCGAACGACGACGCGATCGGCCTCCCGCTCGGATACAATCTCAAGCGAGGTGGAGAAACACCCGCGGTGTTCACGAAGGACAGTCAGGTCTACTATCTCCAGTGGGCGCCACAGCCGGCGAGTGCGATCGGCCGAGACAGTTCGAAGCACGTGACACAGCCGGTTCAGCAACACAGCGACGATCGTCTTTCTCCCTCCGACGTATCCGATTCGATGGTCGGTTCAGCCAGCCCAACGCCCCACGATTGATACGAGTTCGACATTCCGAAGCGAGTGGTGATACACTAAACGATCCCTCAGATCACGAGACAGTAATCATACCGTATGTTCGACCCCGAATCCGGATCCGACGGAACACTGAATATCGGCGATAAGCCGTATCGCGACATCAGCGTTAGTACCGACTGGGACGAGAACTCGAGACTTAGATCGAACCGTGACGACGGGGCGGCCGAACGGGTTCCAGCTATCGAGACGAGAGTTGGCCAACACCACGTAGCGGCGATTCAGCAACGCCACCGCGGTATCAATACGCTTGATCCGTCGAGGTTGCTCAGTGCATTTGCGCTCCGTATCGTCGATCGGTATTCGACGGTCGACCGGACATACCGCCTTCGAGACCGGTATTCTCCTCCGGCGGACCGCGGATCAACGACCGAAGCGGACGGGACCGAAGCGCCCGATCGGCAGCCGACCCAGGTGGAGCAGATGTCGTTCCTCCCGGACGCACCGCTGGAGTCGTTCGGACTCGAGCCCGACGATGCCCCACCCTCGTGGGTCGAGGATGCGACAACGGATCGAACCGGCCTGCCGGGACGGACGCGAGTGCGTGAATGTGCCAGCGAATCCGTCGACGAGACGCCCCGAAGACAGCACGCTACCGGGGCTGCGGCTCCCGAGACCACGACCGCTGTCCAGGGTACCAAAGAAGGCCGAGGCCACCAGACAACCGGCAGACGATCCTCGACTGCACTCGAACAACTAGATCGGATTGACAGCACGACGGGGAATAAAACAGGGAACGAGGCCGAGCGAACCGGTACGGGGAATGAAACCAGACGGACTGCTGTCGGAACTCTGGCTGAACGGGCTCGAACAGGGAACGAACGAGCTGTTACACAAGCGAACGACCGTGTTGGAACAGCTGAGCGCATATCCGGAGTCGGGAGCGGTCCGGAATCGCGACATCGAAGCACACATAGTGACAGTGCAGTCCCGACGACGCCCGTAGCGATCGGTGACGTTCCGGCATCGACGACCGACACCGATGGACCGTCGTTATCACGAAAGGGAACGGCGACACACAACGACCGTTCACCCATAGAGCGAGCGGTCGGATATCGCTCCCGAACGCGACCGACCGATACGGCGGCGATGACCGGCTGGTCGGTCGGTACCGATATCCGGCGGCTTCGATCGGCTCGGCCAGCGACACCACAGCCCGGCAAGTCCCACGAACTGACGCGAACCGCCTTCCGTTCCCAGGACGATCGACCGGCGACGAACGAACGACCGCCCGGCCGAGAGCAACGAGTTATCGCCGCCACCCATATTGATCAGCAGGTAGAGGTCACTGTCTCGAGGCCTCCGATTCGAGAATCGTCGGGCGTGCCCAGCGGGTCGGTCCGCGGTAGTGGCGCAACCGGGCCGACGAGACGGCACGACCCCGACCGTAACGAGAGATCATCGATCACCGACGGGACGGGCCAGCCGGGTACTGGAGACCGTTCGGTGATCGAACGCGGTGACGGAAAGACGCGAACGGACCGACAGTCTCGAGTCGCTCGAAGAGCCGAGTCAACAGTTTCGGAGACGAAGTCTCACAGACGCTGGACGACATCTCGGGCGGTAACGACTGTCGACGGTGCCAGTTCCGGCCGCTCGAGCGATGATACCAGCGAGTTGTCGCCGGCCACCGGGAAGTTTGTCCGGTCTGACGGGATCGTGCTCTCGGCGTCCGCAGTCATTCTGCGCCGGCGTACGCCTCGCATGGCCGTCAGCGAATCGATACTCGAGAGCGTCAAGGCAGAGAATCGATCAGCCAGCCCGGAGAGTGTACCGTCGGTAGACGGCAAGTCTATCCCAGCGATCTCGGCGGCGTCAAGTCAGCCGCGTCGTCCCCGAACGGATCGTCACTTGCCAGCGGTTCCCGCCGGTTCGGACGCTGGAAGGGAGACTGCTAGGCACCCGAACGGAAGCGATGGTCCCAGTTTTTCATCGGACCGGACGGAAACCGCGACCGACCACAATCCTGGTTTGCATACCGGCGCCGGCAACCACGTCCCGTCAATCCAGCCGGCGAGTGCTCGACGTCGTTGCCTGACCCACCTGACCCCACGGGCCGCAACAGGGATGCGACTCGTCCGGCGAGGGGAACGCATCGATACTCCGACACGGATCGGAACCGAACTGCAGGTGCCAGTCACGTCGACGGGATCGACGCGGTCGGTCGACGTCCGGGACGTGGATACGACTACGAGAGAAACGCCCACGACAGGGACTCTCGAAACTGCGACCGATCCATCCCCTGGTCCGAACTGGTCCCTGGATGGCAGGGCCCGGACGCGGTCGAGCGAATCCCGCGAATCAACCACTCGATCACCGACGGTCGGATCTGGTCCAGTGTCACCGACTGTGACTGCCACCGAGCAACAGGAGTCGTGGACATCACCACATCGCGTGACGAACCGAGAAACGGCAGCGGGCGACGCGAGATCGGATGCGGCCGGACGTACACCAACGGCCGGACCGGTGACGGCGGACGTCGAGTTCGGACTCGCTCGTTCGCCAGTCCCGTCCCAGTTCGGTGACGAACCGGCAACCGGAAACGTGCGGGCGGATCCGGCAGTGAGTCGGCCAGCGGAGCAGCCCCCAGATCGACCCGGAAAATCACGGCACGCCGGTTCGTCAACACCCGTCCGCCGGTGGAGTCAAACGACAGATCGCGGCCGTCGACTGTCCCGGTCGGAGCAGTCGTCGACGAGCCCACGAACCGCAAACCCAGTTTCACGAGCGACGAGTACTGCCTTCCTCACCGACAGTCTCACTGTCGGCACGAGGATATCGATGCCGTCGGTGTCTCGCCGCGTCGGCGATCGGATCGTATCGATACCCACTGCAATCGCGCGTGGACACATCGGCAGTTCCGCAACGACGCGCTCGCGGGCGGCTCCAGTTCCGTCCGACGTAACCGTCCCTCGAGCGGACCCCGGAGACGCCCTCGAGAACTCGGCCGCGCTTCGGAAAGACGAATTCGGAAACACATCGACGGTCGAGACGACTGATTACCCGCCGGGCGCGGATCGGACGAACGTGAGACGAGGTCTACGCGGGATCGATACAACGAGCAATTCCAAGCGGGAGGGAGTGGCTGCCGGAAGCGGGACCGACGGTACCGCCACGGCGTTCACCGCAGAAACGCCCGATCACGCATCCACCGGCTGGACGAGACGAGTTCCGACAGCGGATAATCGTCGGTCTAACAATACTGAGTATCGGTCAGTTGGATCCCCCCTCGCCGGACAGTCCCGGTTCTCGACGCCCGATGGGAGTGTTACTCCGACACAGGGGTATCCGAGAAGCAAACCGGGACAGCGCAACAGAGAGAGACCCGGTGTACCATCGGTTTTGGACGGCACTGCCCCTGCTCGAACGTCGTCGGTGGGCGGGAGTAGTCCACCGCGTCCTCGGTTCGCGACCGGCGACGATGCATCCACCGTCACGGAAGCAGCTAGTGGCGGTCCAAGCCCGAACCGCAGGGTCGAACCCGGTGGTATGGACCAGTTCAATCCTGCAGTCGACGTCTGGAACGACGCGAGTAATCGTGACGAGACAGCAGATTCAGTTGCGAAAGGCCGTGATCCGCACCGTACATCGTTAGCAACCGGTTACACACCGACCACAGCTGGTGAGTACAGATCCGGTGTTAGACGTGTCGCCCCCGCAGTAGTGAACGCTGAAACCGATGACGATAGGTACCGGCCAGTCGGTCGCCGTACTGACGTACAATCTCGCTCCCCGCCATCCGTAGCCGGTCCCCAACGGACTCAAGAACCACACGGCCCGGAAAGCACACCGAGAAACCGAAACGGAGCGAACGGAGCGTCATCGACGCCGAGGAGACGGATTGCTGCTCGAGTGTCGCCATCACGTCCCCATCTCGCCACCGGTAGTTCATCCCCGGTCGACGGCGCAAATGGGACCGGTACTGACACTACGTCGGGGTCCGTGGAGACGGTACGCGGCCGTAATCGAGAGCGGGACCACTCGGCGGCGACCAGGTCCACCTCGACCGCCACTGGAGACTTCGAGTCCGGTATCCGCGTGCTCGGAACGCAGCCGTTGCGTCGAGAGGTATCCTCCGAGCCGGTCTCCGACGGCCCGGACCGCCAACAGTCGACCGACGAGACGCGACTCGCCCACCGCGCGACCGGCGGAATGAGCGAGTTAGCACAATCCGACCCGGACCAGCGACAGCACCGGGTTCCGCTTCGACGGCAATCAGTCGATACCGAGGGCGGACCGTCGCCGGGGGATAGCGAGCACCCAGACACATCGAGTGTCCTCGGCTCTTCGCCCTCGCTTGCGGCTCCGAACCCGATTCGTTCAACGGACGGAGTCGACCCATCAGAATCCGATACTGAAAATAAGATAAATAAATATAAGAGTGATCAATCAAAAAGAGATATAGACGAGTCGATGGTAGAGACAGACAACTCGAGTACCGGTCGCCCCGCGCTCGTCTATCGCAGTCCGCAGCCGATCGGCGTCACCAGCGCCAGTGGCCGACAGTCTGGCACTAACGACGCCAGACAGCCGACCGCCCACACCACTGAAACACTCACCGACGAGCGTGGTGCGGACAGTACGACACAGTCCTGGACAGACTCACGATCCGCGGACAGTTCGTCCGCGACGTGGGTTGGACCGGATTCGGAGCGAGGCGGCCGGCGACGCCGGGAACGCGGTGCTCGAGCGGAAAACACACGACGTCGCGACGAGGCGGCACGTTCCGGGAACCGACGGCGACACCAAGCCGGCACGAGTCGATCGTCGGTCGGCGACGGCAGAGATCCCAAACCGCGACAATCGGGGTCCCGCCAGGATGGTCGTTCCGGACTGCCTGAGCGAACCGGCAGTTCGCTCCCAGAGACGGCGACGTCCGCCGACCGGTTCGACGGCGCCCGGAGTCGACATCACAGTCACGTCGACTCGCCGTCTCGACCGTCGACACAACAGTCCCGCGGCGATCGCGGATCGCAATCCGGCCGAACGGAGAGCGACGTTCCGTTGTCCGGCGAGTCGCTTCGATACGAGGCGGACGTCGATCGGGTCGTCGAACGACTCTACCGGAAGCTCGAGCGACGAAAGCGAATCGAACGTGAACGGAGGGGTAAGCGATGACGAACGGTAAACTGGAGAAAGCACAGATTACGATCCTCAACGGCAAAAAGCAAGGTGAGACGATCGAGTGTAAGTTCAACCCGAGTTCGTACGCACTCGAAAAGAGCGTCAACTACGGCGAGATGAAAGCGACCGGATCGGGGGCGTCGATCATGCAGTTCGTCGATGGTAACGCGGAGACGCTGTCGATGGAGCTGTTTTTCGACACGACAGACGAACTCGGCTCCGACGACGCGTCGTCCGAGGACCTCGACGTCCGCAAGCGGTACACGAAGTCGATCGACCACCTGCTGGCTGTCGACGGTGAGCTTCATGCCCCGCCGGTCTGTCGGTTCGTGTGGGGAGACGGAATAGATTTTACCGCGTTAGTCCAGCGTGCGAACAAGCAGTTTACGAAGTTCCTTCCCAGCGGAATTCCGATCCGGGCGCGCGTCTCGATCGTGTTCAAAGAGTTCAAAACAGCAGATTACCACAAATCCGAGGTTTCTCCGGAATCCACCGACAAGACGAAAGTCTGGACGGTCTCCGAAGGTGATACCCTCTGGTTAATCGCTGACGAAGAGTACAGCGATCCGTCCCATTGGCGGACGATAGCGGATCAAAACGACATCGACAATCCCCGTGCGATCGAACCGGGTGACAAGCTCGAACTGCCACCATTGTAGTATGATCGAGTACGCTACACGCCAGCGACTCGGGACCGCTCGAGTAGCACCGAGAGATGTTGGGGAGGTGTCCGGGACGTGAGCCCCAACGTCGACAACCACCCCCGCTATTCGCCGCGGTTCACAGTGATGGTCGGCGATCAGAAGTTCCAGGAACCGGGCGGTCGCATCGCGGACCTGGTCGTCGAGACGTCATTCGAGGGTGCCGACCGGTTCTCGTTCGGTCTCAACTTCCCGTTCGACGAAGAGCTCGATGAGTTCGCGGGGCTGTCCTGGGATGATTTCGAGGTCGGAACCGACGTCGAAATAGCCATGGGGTACGGAGACGAGGGTGAGTTGACTCCGCTTTTGTCGGGAAAGATACGGTCGATTACCGGTGAGTTTACCGTCGATCACGGTCCGGGAGTGCAGGTCGCAGGGTACGGCCTGCTGTGGGAAGCCATGCAGGGATCGCGGTCTGATTCGTGGGAGGAGTCGACCGTTGGAGCGGTCGTCGAGGACGTGCTCTCGGCGTACCCGTTCTCGACGGTCGAGGTCGAGAGCGCAAACATCGAGCGCGAGAAACTCATCCAGAACGGGTGTAGCGACTATCAGTTCGTTCACGACCTTGCGACGACATACGGATTCGAGTTCTACGCCGAGCGAGATACCGTGAAGTTCGCTCCTCGATCGTCGGCGATCTCGGACGAGACGGTGGCCGAGCTGTGGTACGGCGAGGACCTTCACGATTTCACCGGTGAGATCTCCCACCGCCGGGACACCCACGAGGTCGAGATCAGGTCGTGGGACGTCGAACAAAAGGAAGCGATCGTCGAAACTGCGGGCAGCTCCGACGCGAAACACAAGGAGGTATTCAGTGTGCCAGTGATGTCACCCGACGAAGCCGAA
Organism: Natronomonas sp.; assembly: GCA_040409725.1. Classification (GTDB taxonomy): domain Archaea; phylum Halobacteriota; class Halobacteria; order Halobacteriales; family Haloarculaceae; genus Natronomonas. The sequence goes on along the minus strand of JARWGK010000120.1, from coordinate 10,262 downwards.
CGGATCGCGGAAACGAAACTCAACCAGTTTTCAGACGAAGTCGTACAGGGGTACGGTGAAGCGGATGGTATTCCCGAGATACGGGCCGGAGAGACGATCGAGCTCGTCGAACTCGGCGATCGGTTCTCGGGAATCTACCACGTGACGAAGGCGACCCACCGGATGGGAGCAGCCGGCTATCGAACGACGTTCGAAGCGGTGGAGGTGGGGTCATGACTCAGCCGGGAATTTTCGACGGAGAGACACCGAAAGGCGGAATGCAAGGTGTCGTCGTCGCTGTCGTTACCGACAACGAGGATCCAAAAGACCTCGGTCGCGTCAGATTGCAGTTCCCCTGGCGAGACGCCGACGACGAGAGTTACTGGGCCCGTATTGCGACGCCGATGGCCGGCGACGAATACGGTTCGTATTTTCTCCCGGAGGTCGACGACGAGGTACTGGTTGCGTTCGAGAACGGCGATATTCACCGACCGTACGTCGTCGGCTCGCTGTGGAACGGCAAACAGGAGCCACCACGGAAAAACGACGGCCACAACGACGTTCGCGAGATTCGGACCCGGAGCGACCACCGGATCACGTTCGATGACGATAGAGACGGCAACGATGGCAGCATTAGTATTCGGACGAGTGAGGGACACGAGATCGTCATCGACGATGCTGACGGCAAAGAGACGATCGCGATCCGCGACAAGACGGAGACGAATCGAATCGTTCTCGATTCGTCGGACGACTCCGTTGCGGTCGACGCCGGCGATGAACTCGAGCTTTCCGCGAAGAACGTGACGATCGACGGGGACAAAAGCGTCGAGATTACCGGCGGAACGAGAGTCGACGTAACGAGCAAGAACACCGTCGACGTCTCCGGGAAAGCGAACGTCGACATCGATAGCGGTGGCATCATGAGTATCGACTCGACAGGGCCGCTTACGATCGAAGGTGCCATCATTCGACTCAACTAATCATGAAACCAGCAGCACGAACGGGCGACAACACCGCTCACGGGACACCACTGACAGGGACCGGCAGTCCGAACGTGTTCATCGGCAACCGACCGGCCTGGCGGGCACTCGCCGATATTCACAGTTGTCCACTGACGTCCGGCGTTGTCCCACACGTCGGCGGTCCGGTCGTCGACGGCAGTACGACCGTTTTGATAAACAATATGCCGGCGGCGAGAATGGGTGATACGATCGTCGAGAACGGGCCACCGAACAAGATCGTGTCCGGGTGTCCGACCGTCCTCATCGAATAGCCATGGCTGAAGAGTTTCTCGGAACCGGGTGGAAGCATCCGGTAACGACCGATCATCGCGGCGACATCGAAACATCAGACGCCGAAGCGGACATTCGCGAATCGATCAAAATCATTCTGGGGACCGCAAAAGGCGAACGTGTAATGCGACCCGAGTTCGGCTGTGACATCCACGATCACGTCTATTCGGCCGCGTCACCGGCGACACTGAACCTCGTCGAGAGCAGCGTTCGCGAGGCGTTGGTTCGATGGGAGCCCCGCATCGACATCGAAGATGTCAATGCAAGAACTGCAAGCGACGATCCCAACAGGATTCTGATCGAGATCGAGTACTACGTTCGCACGACGAACAGCCTCTCGAACATGGTATACCCATTCCACATCACCGAAGGCGACGGATGAACGCGTCCGAACCGATCATCGACGACCGGGAACAGGAAGAAATATACGAGGAGTTACGTCGTCGCGCAGGTGCATACACCGACGACTGGGATCCGGAGACCGCAGACGTCGGACAGACGCTCGTTCGCATCTTTTCGTCGTTCGAAGCCGACGTTCGGAACCGCCTCAACGAGGTCCCGGAAAAACAGCTCCTCGCCTTTCTGAATGCGCTGGATTTCGACCGACGACCTCCGCAAGCGGCCCGTGTTCCCCTCTCGTTCGAGGTATCCAGCGATCTCGATCGGAACGTACCGATCCCCGGCGGAACGACGGCGATCGCGGATCCAGCCGACGGAGCGACACAACAGTTCGAACTCCCACAGGACGCTGGATTCGAAGCGACCCCCGCGTCGCTCACTGACGTCGTCGCGGTCGATCCAGGCGGCGACGCGATCGTCGATCACGGTTCGTTGGTGGAGGGCGAGCAGGTGCGGCTGTTCGATGGCGAATCGATGCAATCCCACGCGCTCTACCTCGAGAACGAGTCCGCGCTCAACCTGGCGGCTGGCTCGACGTTTACCGTCCGCGTCGATTCTCGAGCGGGTGCTGACACCGTTTTCGAGGAGACGGTATGGGAGTATTACGGCGAAGACGAAAACGGGAACTGTGGCTGGCATCGCCTCGAGCGCGTCGTCGACGATCCATCGAGGTCAGACGATGCAGGTGTCAAAGCGTTGCAAGAGCAGTTACAGGCACGTTCCGGAACGGGTGCCGAGCAGTCCAGCGAGCGCGACGGTGTTGCAGAGCAGCGATTCAGGCTTCCCGGAGAGCCGACGATACACGACGTAAACGGGACCGAGGGACGGTGGTTGCGCTGTTCGTTACGGAGCGAGACAGCCGTTCCGACGTGGTCCGTTCGCTCGGTTTCGGTACGTGTAACGAGCGGGGGTCGTGAAGGGGATGGGGAGGGCATCGATCCCGATATGCTCCTGTCGAACGACGTTCCGCTCTCGCTCGAGGACGGACAGTTCTATCCGTTCGGACGGGCTCCGCATCCGCCGGTGACGTTTTTCATCGCCTGCGAGGAGGCATTGACCAAGCCTGGCGGCACCGTCGAGATCGAATTTTCGCGGCCGACAGACCTGGCATCCAGTGACGAGCAGGACGCAGTTTCGCCGACCGTCGGTGACGAGGTCGCTGCCGAAGACGGTCGAAATCCCGACAGCGACGCGGCAGACGCATTACCCCATCTCGAGGACGTCAAACCGAACGTGAACATGGGGATTCTCGACGGACCGCCGGGGGTTTCCTGGGAGTACTGGAACGGGGATGGATGGACGCGACTGGAATCCGTCGAGGACGGCACCAACGCCCTGAAAGCGCCGGGAAGCGTTCGATTCGAGGTCCCGTCGGACATCGAGCCGACGACGGTTGCGGGACACGACAACCTCTGGATTCGCGCACGCCTCGTCAGTGGGACGTACGGTCGGCCGTCGCTGGCGGAGGCCGACGGACCGATGACGCCATCACTCACAGAAACGCCGGATCCACCGGTCTACAGCGACGTAGCCGTTAGTTACGAACACTCAGATGTGGCGTTCGACACGATCGTGCGCCGTAACAACGGCACGAACAGCGGGAACCTGTCGGAACGGGAGACCGGGTTCGATCCGTTCGTTTCTCTCCCGGATGACGAGCAGACGGTGTATCTCGGGTTCGACCGCCGGCTGGAAAACGGGCCGATATCCCTCTTTTTCGTGATCGACGACGCCACGTATCCACAACAGTTCGATCCCGAAGTCCAGTGGGAGTGTTGGACAGGAGAACCCGAGCACACCTGGACGCAGCTGGACGTTCGCGATCAGACCGCCGGGTTAACCGAACGCGGGATCGTCATGTTGACGTTTCCGACGCCGACGACCGAGGTCGAGCTATTCGATCGCCGACGACACTGGATCAGGGCCCGCCTGACGAAAGACGAATTCACGACCGAACTCGACGGCGGGCACGAACCGACCACATCCGAGTCGGAGGGACAGGAGCCCGAACGAGTAGCGAAAGCCGAGAGCGGAGGTCGTACGGTCGACTCCACTGGGAACGGCGACGGTCGGCCGTCGACGCCAGCGAACATGGCGACGGAGCAGACGACGTTCCCGCCTGTGCTTTCAGGAATCTACCCCGATACCCAGTGGGCACACAACAAGATTACCGTCGAGGACGAAGTACTCGGCTCGAGCGACGGCTCCCACGAGCAGTCGTTTGCCTGTTCGCACGCACCGGTGATCGACATCGATCTGTGGGTCGACGCCCTCGACACCACATCTGCCGGCGAGCGGCGACGTCTTCTAGAAAACCGGCCCGACGACGTCAGACGAGAGCACGACTCGCGTGGCGAGTTGAAGGCGTTCTGGGTTCGATGGACAGCCGTCGACGACTTTCTCGATTCGGGCCCACAGGATCGCCACTACGTCGTTAACCGAACGCTGGGGACGGTGCAGTTCGGTGACGGTGACAACGGCAAGATTCCACCGAGCGGTCAGGACAACGTCAAGGCAACGTATACGACCGGCGGCGGCAGCGACGGAAACGTCGATCCGTGGACGGTTACCGATCTCAAGAGTTCGATCGCACTGGTCGATACCGTCACGAATCCAACGTCGGCCAACGGCGGGACGGACGTCGAATCGACGGATACGCTCGTGTCGCGGTCGACGAACCGCCTCCGGCATCGGGGGCGGGCAGTGACGCCGCGTGATTACGAGCAGGTAGCGAAAGCCGAATTTCCGGAGCTCGCTCGAGTAGCCTGCGTGACCGACGCCGAAAATTGCGTGGCCGTCTACATCGTTCCGAACGCACAGCGGGAGAAACCTGTTCCGTCGATGGAGCTGAAACATCGGGTTCGCCGGACGCTGTACGACCGCGCTCCCGCGTCACTGGTCGTCGATGACGATCGTGACATCGTCGTCCGCGGGCCGAGTTACAGCGAACTTGCCGTTCAGGCGACGGTGCGAACGCGGAGTGTCAAAAGTATCTCTCTGCTGAAATCAACCATCGAAGACCGGCTTGACGGGTACTTACATCCGTTGACGGGTAACGACGGTCGTGGCTGGCCGTTCGGTACGCTTCCGACACGGGCATCGATCGTCGACGTCATAACAGAAATCGACGCGGTTACAACGGTAGCCAACGTCGATGCGACGGTCACGGTTAACGGTGAACGACGGTCGCTCGCGGGTCGACGCGGGCTCGAAACGCTTCCGAACAACACACTGGTCTGTCACGGACCACACCAACTCTCGGTCACGATGACGGAGGAATAGTGATGGGACTCGATTTACCTGAGCTGGACGACAGGGAGTACGAAGAACTGCTCGATCAGGCGAGAAAACTGATTCCGGCCTACTCCGAAGAGTGGACGGACTTCAACCCGCACGATCCCGGTATAACGATCCTGGAGGTGCTCGCATGGCTGACCGAGACCCACACCTATCAGCTTGATCAGGTCACCGAGGAGCACCGCAAAAAGTATCTTCGGCTGCTTGGACATCGACGACGACCGCCGACGCCGGCCACAACCACGGTCGAATTCGAGATCCCCGAGGGGCTCGCGGGCGAACGGCTCTCGGCAGGCGCCACGCTCGGCGTAACCGACGGTGTCGACGAACGGTACCGGTTCGAGACGGACAGACTTCTCGTCTTCACTGGTGCGGATGTCGACAACGTAGTCGGCGATGCGGGGGCTGTGAGCGATCACAGCGAAGCAAACGCTGCGTCCGGGACGTACTACCGGCCGTTCGGGCGTCGTGTCGAAGCAGGCGATGCCGTTTACCTCGGATTCGACCGCGATCCCTTTGTGGCGTCGGATCGGCTTACTCTCTACGTCGATTATCACGACGAAAATCTGCCGGACCCGTCAGGACCGACGCCCCACGGTCAGGATCCGGCCTTCGAGCCATCGACTGAACTCGCGTGGGAACGGTACCGGGATGGCACATGGGAACGTCTATCCGTTTCAACAGACGACACTGACTCCCTCTATCGATCAGGTGCCGTCGAACTGACCACGAGCGGAACGGAACAACTACTCGAGTCCGACTCAAGTCCGCCGCGAGTTCCCGAGACGGCGGCTGCCTGGATCAGATGTCGCGTCGAAACTCCGGGATACGAGATCCCGCCACAGCTCAACGGCATCCGGACCAACGTCGTTACCGCGTCCCACGCAGTCAGCGTCGATCACGAGGAGTTGACGCCATCGTCCGCCGAGTCCGGACCGGCGGACGACCCCCAGTTCGACAACCAAACGTATCGCTTCGCGAACAGTCCCGTTCTCTCCGCGACGATATACGTCGACGGTGAACGGTACACCGAAGTCCCAGACTTCGACTCGTCAGGGCCGGACGATCGTCATTACGTGCTCGAACACACGATGGGACAGGTCACGTTCGGTGACGGATTCAACGGTACGGTGCCACCGACAGACGCGACGGTCACTGCAGAGTACGTCTACGGCGGCGGCGAACGCGGTAACGTGTCGGCGGCAGCGAACTGGCAACTCGTCGATCCGGGAGCTACGTTCGAGCCCGAAATCTCAACCGACTCGATCGACGTTACACCGCTTGGACCAGCAACCGGCGGCGAAGACGGCGAAACCGTTACCGAGGCGTTACACCGCGTCAGGCGGGACCTCGACCGACCGGCCCGTGCAGTGACGGCGGCGGATTATCGGCGTCTCGCGGCACGGACACCAGATCTCAGGATCGGCCGTACACACGTGACGGTCGACAGCGAGCGAACGGCCGTGATCGTGATCCCGTACGCGCCCGAGGATGTTCCGAGTCCCGAACCAAGTGTGGGGTTTCTCGATACCGTTCGCGAGCACCTGCGAGCACGGACGCTGTTGACCGATCGAGTTACTGTCACTGGACCACAATACGTCCGGCTCGAGATTACGGTCAGCGGTCAGGTCCGGCAGCAATACGCCCAAAGCGGATTCGAATCCACGATCACCGATGCGGTCGAGTCGTATCTCCATCCACTCTACGGGTTCGACGGGGAGGGGTGGCCGCTCGGCCGTCCGCTCGGAATCGACGAATTGCGCGAGGTGATCGAGAACGTCGATGCTGTTGCGCGAGTTTCGGACCTCTCTGTCACCGCCCATGGCGGGACACAGACCGGCGATCGAGTGACGGTCGACGAGACAGCGCTGTTTTCGGTCGAACGGGTGACAGTCGAGATGCACCCGTCCACACAGCGAGGTGGACGACCGTGACGTTTTCGTATACGGTGACCACGAGCGAGGCCGATTGGCACGAGTGGGCGACCCGAAATGTCCAGATCACCGACGGTGGCGTCGCTCTGGCCGAGACGACCGAAGTTCGTTCGCGAACGATCGGCGAATCGATCGTCGACGTCACCGTCGATCGAACCGGCATCCTCTACGTGCTCACGACCGACGGCGAGGTATACCAATACGACGTCGCGGCCGATACACGGGAGCTGTTGACAGACGGGACGTCCCGCGACGGCTTGCGGCCGCGTTCGATTACGACGGGTGGCTCCCGTGTATTCATCACTGGCGAAGGGGGAGAAACCGCCGCCATCGTTCCCGAGACTCGACGGGAAACCGAACCGGTCGAGACGCTCGCTGACGACCCGGTCGCGAGCATCTACGACCGTGAAACGCTATACATGATCGATGCGTCGGAGACACTCGTCTCGATCCGCGGAGACGAGCAGGACACGAATAAACCGCCGGGATCGATGATCGACGTGGCGACTGTATCGGACGGGCTCGTGGTGTTGACTGCGACGGAGGGTGGATATCGGATCTGGAAAGACCAGTCCGGCAGAGACGAAACCGATCGCGACGGATCCCTCTCACCTGAGACACCCGTGGACGGAGACAGTCGGTTCACACCGACAGCGATAGCGGGTGCCGGGGATACAATCGTCCTCGCCGGTCACGTCGAAGATAGAGACGAGTACGCTCTCTTCGAGTACGAGTCGGGTACGGAGCAACTGTCCCACCTCACAACCCTCGAGAACGAGGCCCGGGTGGAGGCGCTTGCCGGGACCGAGTCCGAGGACGGAACGCGGTCGTTCTACGCAGTCGACGAGTACGACCGGTGTCTGGCGCTGACCGAACGCGTCGAATACCTCGAACGGGCGGGCCGGAACACACATGCGGGACTCGCGGTGACGCGGTATGACTCCGGAACCGAGCAACTCGAATGGCATCGACTTACGATTGATTTCACTCGCTTTCCGGCAAACACCAGAGTCCGCGTTCGCTACTGTGCGACGGACGAACCGCTCCTGTCACTCGATGCAGTCGCCTCGAGGCCAGCGGCGACAGCGGAACCAGGGCCGACAGAAGCCGCCACCGACGAGACCGTCTCCGACTCGGCCGACGAATCGACGGGTCAACTGACAGAACTCCGCCCGGCATCCGTCCGTGAACCGCTACAGGCGTCCGGCGTTACCACCGGTCTGGAACTGGCGCGGGCCGATCCCGAGCGGATCGCCACGCGTCAGGCGGCCCCATCCCTGGAGACGGTTCGGGAATGGCAACGGACCGCGTTCGACGCGCTCGAAGCACACGCCGAATCCGAGTGGACGGTTACCGAAATAGATGATAGCCCCGATATACTGCTTCACGCCGCGACCGGCCGCTATCTCTACGTCGCCCTCGAGCTCGTGGGGACGCCGACGGCGTCGCCGCTCGTCGATACCGTGACGGCGTACTGTCCGCGGCAGTCGTACCTCCGGTACATGCCGGAGCTGTATCAAGAAGACAACGGATCGGCGAAATTCCTCGAGCGGTTCCTCTCGATCTTCGAGACGTCGTTCGTTGACGTCCAATCAGAGATCGGGTCCATCAGCCGATATTTCGATCCACACGGCGTCCCAAGCGACTCGCTCGAGTGGCTCGAGGAGTGGCTCGCCGCCGACGAATACCGCGAGTGGCCGGAAAGTGCACGCCGGGAATACCTGGCTCGAGCACCTGAACTCTACAAAAAGCGAGGAACGCGTGCCGGATTACGCGAGGTGATCGAACTATATCTTCGTCACGCCACGGACGAACAGTCGCGTGGGACGAGTTCTGGCACCGGGGATACGGCGACCGGTCACCGGCTGTTCTTCCTCGAACCGGGAGACATCAAACGGGGAACCGACGACACGGGCGACGGAAGCTACGATTCACTGGTACCGACGGATCGATCGGTTGCCGTCTTCTGTGGGCCATTCGAGTCTCAGACTCACGAGGAAGCGGTCGAGACGATCGTCGAGACCGAAACGCCAGCACACGTCGATGCGACAGTCTATACGATGAACCATAAGTTCGAGCTGGGACTGGCAGCGTTCTTGGGAGCCAATACGCGACTCGGAACGGAATCGTTCTCGCTCGGCGAGGCGACGCTCGGGCGAAACACGTACCTGAGTGGCGCAAACGAGGGGTAAGCCGCTCGCTCGAGACTTGTGGCGGTGGGGCTGATTCTCGACGGTACCGGTGAATCGTTGGACGTGAATCTGGGTGTCGGCGATCTTGTCTGTCTCACCCTCCAGTTATAGATCAAGGTCTCGCTCCGAATCTGGCCGGGAAAGCACGGAGATAGATGTGCCGTCGGTCTGTCGTCTGTCAGCTCTTATCGGTCTCGACGAACGGAGCGTGTCATACAATAGTTCTCAACCGGTCAATTTCGCGCGTTCATCTTTGAATAGAACCTGAAATGCGGTGTTTCCCTGAATCAGACATGAGATGTAGCAATCACAATCACTTCGTTGAGGGTGTAAGTCGTATTCTATGACACGCTGAGGGCAAGGAGCTGCTGGATGTCTTAGCCGAACAGTTGCGCTGGATTGGACCGACTGCTGTGGAGTTCGGGATACATGTCGTAGTGGTTGTATCGACGGCTGTAGATGAACTTGCCGGGGCCGAGGACGCGGAACTCCTCCGGTGGGGTCAGCCCCATTCCGACGAGACAATCACGGACCTGGCACTTGAGGTGGTGGTCGAGGTACGATTTGAACTCCTCGAGACTGCCAGGATCGGCCGTCAACAGTTCGAGGCGGGCGTCGGGCTCTCGATCCAGTGGATCCTCGGCGTAGTCGGTGACGAGTTCGCCGTATTCGTCGGGATAAGAGACGTGGATTCCGGAGACGGCACCGTCCTCGAGCCCTACCTCGGCATCGACGGTTTCCGGGTCGATCGTATCGGCCAGGTCGTCGGTGAACGCCTGCCATTTCTCGAGGTCACTCGCTGAGATATTCGCGAGCGCTCGAGACGCCATTCCTTCCTCGAGGTCGAGTCCGTGGTCGGCGGCGATCGCCCGCGCATCCTCGGCGACGTCGGTCTCTCGAGGATCGATCCCCAGATAGAGGTCCTGTTTGTAGATCACGTCGTCGGGATACCGAACGGCCGACGGAAGGGGTCGTGGGCGCTCGACGGTCGAATCGTGATGGCTGCGCAGTTGCTGGTGGACCGGGCTGAAAAACTGCGCAAATTCGTCGTTCGACAGTGAGGCAATCGCCTGGCGGACGGCCTCGATGTAGTCGGGATTGTCGACGTGTTTGACCGTGTCGTAGCCTCGTTCGGCGTAGACGTAGTACTTCGCGAAGCGACGTGCCTG
>JARWGK010000119.1:0-23403 GCA_040409725.1 Natronomonas sp. | reverse complement strand
CCGCGCCGACTCGGCGAAGGTCTCGACCGTATCACTACTCATACCCTCGTCTTCGGATGGTGAACTATTACACTTTGCTCTCCCGACACGCGACCGGATGCCTACGTTAACTTATACCAAAGTGACGGATACTTTTAGTATACACCGGAACAATCGGGGGTTCGACACGGAACGACGGCCAGATTCGGCTGGCAAATAATGTAACCGTATCTTTACACTGCCTCTATGACTACCTTTAAGCCACATGCATAAAAAATCGTGACCGAAGTATGTGGCACATACACAGAAACAGGGCAGCGGATCGGAGCAAAACCGAACGGTATAACACCGGGGGTATCGAATGATAGACACGTTAGCCCCGGTACAGATCGGTGCAGTCGAGATCTTACTCGCGGCGGTTCCGCTTCTTCTCGCCGGTGTACTTCTCGTCGGGTTCCTCTGGCCGGCAACCCGGGCCATGCCGATTGCCTGGATCAGTGCGCTCGTGATCGGCTTCGTCGTCTGGAATATGCCACCGGACTGGCTCGCAGCGGCGTCGATCGTCGGTGTGATGACAGCTCTCGAGATTCTCTGGATCGTCTTCGGAGCGCTCGTGTTGCTGTACACGCTGATGCAGGCCGGTGCCTTCGATCGGATCAACCGTGGCTTCGCCGCAGTCAGTGACGATCGACGCGTCCAGATCGTCCTGCTCGGCTTCTTCATGGCGACGTTCATCGAGGGTGCGGCCGGGTTCGGAACGCCGGCGGCCGTCGTCGCGCCGCTTCTGCTCGGACTCGGATTCCCGGCACTCGCTGCGGTGATCGCAGCCATCATCGGTCACATCATCGCCGTCACCTACGGTGCCGTCGGCACACCGATCATCGTCGGTATCGAAACGCCGCTCGATTCGGTCGCCTCGACCCGAGAGGCGATCGAAGCTGGCGGATTCACCGTCCCCGAATACGCCGTTCAGGTCGCGGCGTGGGCGGCCACGTACCACGCGCTCGTCGGATTCATCATGCCGCTTTTCGCGGTCGGAATGGTCGTCTACTTCTTCGGCGGCGACGAACGCAGTCTCGATGCCGCCTTCGAGGTGGCCCCACTCTGTCTTTTTGCCGGCATCGCATTCGCAATTCCCTACTGGGCGTCGGCGTGGTTCCTCACGGCGGAATTCCCGGCTCTGATCGGATCGATGGTCGGCGGTGCGATCACCGTTGCCGTGCTTCGTCAGGGATACCTGCTCCCGGACTCTAAATGGGAGTTCCCGCCACAGGAGGAGTGGCCGGATCACTGGGTTGGCACCATCGAACCCGGACAGTCCAACGGCAAGACGCCGGCACCCGACGGCGGTCAGTCGATGTCTCTCGCAAAGGCGTGGTCGCCGTACATCCTTCTCGTCGTCCTCCTCGTCATCACGCGGGCGGTCGGACCGATCTCCGATTTCATCAATCGGAGCATCTTCGTCACCGAGTGGAACAACATCCTCGGAACGACCCTCGGCGGTGCCATCGGGTGGGCGAACGCACCCGGATTCTGGCTCATCCTCAGCGCGCTTGTTGCGATTCCGCTGTACGGAATGTCCGGCCAGCAGGTGAAAGACGCCTGGACCGAAGCGGCCCAGAAGATCGCAGCACCGTTCGTCGCACTGGTGTTCGTGATTGCGATGGTTCAGGTGATGCTGCAGTCCGGAGCCCACGCCGAGGTCGTCGCCGAGATTCCGACGATGGTCGTCGAAGGCAGCGAGCAGCCGGTCAGCATGATTGAGGCGCTCGCAATCACGACAGCGAACATCGTCGGACCAGCCTATCCGTTCATCTCGGCGCTGATCGGCGCACTCGGTGCGGCGATGGCCGGTTCGAACACCGTCTCGAACATCACGTTCGGTAACTTCCAGTTCGTCTCGGCGCAGCAACTCGGCCTCCCGACGCAGATCATCGTCGGTGCACAGGCGGTCGGTGGTGCCATCGGTAACCTCGTTGCCATCCACAACGTCGTTGCCGCACTCGCAACCGTCGGTCTCGTCGGTCAGGAGGGCCGAATCATGCGATTGAACCTGATTCCGCTCATCTACTACTCGTTGATGGTCGGAGTCATCGCCATGGTCTTCTCCTACGTCCTGTTCCCGGCGCTGTTCTAAGCTTCGAGAACCGGACGGTATGCGGCTTTTTTTTCGGGCCGACGCACGGAACGAAACGTATTTCAAACACAGCGCGGTACTTGTATCTGCGTGTCCGGGTTGGGGTAATGGCATCCTGTAGCCTTGTGGTGGCTACGACGCGGGTTCGATTCCCGCACCCGGACCTCCGACTGTTTCTCGTCTCACTTCTCGAACCCAACCTCCCACCGAAGCGCTCACGCTGAAGCGTCCCAAATCCCGAAAATCTACCTTCCCATCGCCCGAACGTCGTCCATGGATGCGGCACTTCTGACGGTCGGCGACGAACTGCTGGACGGGGATACCGAAAACACCAACGCGACGTGGCTCGCCGGGGAACTCACCGACCGTGGCGTCGACGTCCGTCGAATACTCGTCGTCCCCGACGAGGTCGCGGTGATCGCAGACATCGTCGCCGATTACGCCGAGACGTACGATGCCGTCGTCGTCACGGGCGGTCTCGGCGGAACGCCGGACGACGTGACCCTCGATGGCGTTTCCGCGGCCTTCGATCGGCCGATGGTGGTTCACGAGGAGGCACGTGTGGCCGTCGAGGAGACGCTCGAAGCCTACCTCGAGGAGCGACCCGATCTGGACATCGACGTCGATATCGACGCCGAGGCCGCTCTACCGGAGGGCGGCCGACCGATCGACAATCCCGCCGGACTCTCGCCGGGGTGTGTGATCGAAAACGTGTACGTTCTGCCGGGGATCCCCGGCGAGATGAAAGCCACCTTCGGGACCATCGCCGAGGCGTTCCACGGCGACATCGTCTCCCGGTTCCGCTATACGACGGAACCGGAGGCGAACATGGTCGGGACGCTCACGGCGGTCAGAGACCGCTTCGACGTGATGGTCGGCTGTTACCCCGATCGGGATGCCGGACACAACCGGCTGAAGATATCTGCGACGGAGCAGACGGCCCTGGAAAACGCGATCGCGTATCTCTCCGAGCGAATCGACGTCGTCACCGACCCGGCCGAACTCGAGGCCTGACTCACCGGTACGCCGCCACCTCGTCGATCCATCTTCTCAGATTTTGCCCCGATCGATATCCGGGTCGGCTCCGGTTTCGGAGTCGGGTTCGACGCCTTCCTCGGTTCCGAACGATTCGACGGAGCCGCTCGATTTGATGATCTCCAGTGCGGTCATCACGTCCGACCGAGAGATCAATCCGACGAGCGTGTCGATGTCGTCGGGGTCATCGGAGCCAACGGTGGTCTCGCCGCCGGCGTCCGTCGATCCGATCGGAGTGACGCCGGTTGCGGCCGGCTTCCGTCTATCGGTGCGGCGGTTCGCCCCGTCGACGACGAGCAATCGACCGATGCCGTGTTCCTGCATCGTCTCGAAGGCATCCACGAGCGGCGTCTCCGGGGCGACGGTGTGGACGTCCCTCGACATCACGTCGCCGACGCGGTACGCGTCGCGTTCGACCTCTCGGATCTCCTCTGCGTCGGTGAGCGTGACGATGCCGACGACTCGGTCCTCCGGCCCCGGAGGGTCGTTTTCGCCTCGCGTCCCTGCCCGTTCGACGACCGGATAGCCGGTGTGTCGTTCGGAGAACATCCGGTGTGTGAGCTCCGCGACCGACGTATCGGGGGTGACGACCTTCAGTTCCTCACGCGGCGTCATCACGTCCGCGACCGTGATTCCCTCGAAGGCGGCGTTCATGACCGTCCGTTTCGACTCCGAGGCGGCGGCGATGTAGACGAAGAAGGCGAGCAGGACGAGAAAGACGTTGAACCCGATAATTCCGGCGAGACCGAGGCCGATGGCAAACACCTGCCCGACCCGAGCGGCCTGCTGGGTCGCCTGTGCGTGTGGCCGGTTTCGAGCGAGGAGGGCACGGAGAATCCGTCCGCCGTCCATCGGGAACCCCGGGAGCAGATTGAACCCGGCGAGGGCGACGTTCATGATCGCGAGATAGATCAGCACGAACCGTGTCGCCTCGAGGACGAACCCGCCGGGCGGGACGAGAAGGTACAGACCGAGGGAGACGACGCCCGTGACGACGCTAACGATCGGGCCGGCGATTGCGATGTTGAACTCCTGTTTCCAGTCCTCGGGAATCTCCTCCATCTGGGCGACGCCACCGAGCAGCCACAGGGTGATCGACGCGATCGGCACGCCGTAGCGACGAGCGACGAGTGAGTGGCCGTACTCGTGAAAGACGATCGAGACGAACAGCCCGATCGCCGCGGCCGTTCCGATCCCGTACCGCGTCGTCAGGGTGGTCGTGAGCAGATCGGCGTCGATCTCGATGCCGGCGGCGTCGTCGAGGAGGACGACCACCTCCCCGAGTTGGAACCCGATGATGTAGACGAACACGGGAAGCACCAGAAGGAAGGTGAGATCGAGCCTGATTGGGATGCCGAATGCACTCCCGATCCGGAAACTCTTCATGCCCGAACCACGCTCCGGAGGTTCATTAAGCCAGTCACGCCCGAGTTCGTCCGCTCGGGACGCCACGGATTCGGCAGCGGATATTTTGGTTTCCGGCAAGCAGTAGCGTGTATGGAGCCGTTCGTCAAACGCCGTCAGGAGATCGAATACGAATCGGTGTCGGCTGCCCCGGGACTGAACAGAGGCATCCTCGTCGGTCCGGCGGAGGGCAACTCCGTTTCGATCCGGCGATTCACCCTCGACCCCGGTGCCGAGGTGCCGAGACACACAAACGAGATCGAACACCAGCAGTACGTCCTCTCCGGAGGCTACGTCGTCGGGATCGGGGACGAGGAGTACACGGTCGAGGCGGGTGACGTCGTCTCGATACCGGCCGGCGTCGTCCACTGGTATCACAACCCCGGCGAATCCGAGGGTGCCTTCCTCTGTGCGGTGCCGACCGGCGACGACTCGATCACGCTCGTCGACTGAACGGTACATCGCCCGTTGCCAAAATGGTATATAACTCTCTCGTGTACGATCTGTATGTCACTCGATCCGGAGCACGAAAGGGTCGTTTACGAACCGGATTCGGCGTTCGTCGAATCGACGAACATCTACGAGTTCATGCAGACCTACGGTATCGACGACTACGAGGCGTTGATCGAACGAACCACCGGCGAGCCCGGTCCCGAATCCGGCGTCGAGTGGTTCTGGGACGAACTCGTCGAGTACCTCGGGATCGAATTTTACGAACCGTACGACGCGGTCAGAGACGACAGCGACGGCCCGCAGTTCAGCCGCTGGTACCCCGGTGGCGAACTGAACATCGCACA
Source organism: Natronomonas sp. (assembly GCA_040409725.1). GTDB lineage: Archaea > Halobacteriota > Halobacteria > Halobacteriales > Haloarculaceae > Natronomonas. The sequence goes on along the minus strand of JARWGK010000119.1, from coordinate 18,051 downwards.
CAACACGCTCGATAGACACGCCGAGGATCGAGCCGACGACACCGCGATTCTCTGGGAGAGCGAACCCGGAGACGTCCGACAGGTGAGCTACGGCGAACTCCACCGCCTCTCGAATCAGGTCGCAAACGACCTCCGTGCCCGCGACGTCGAGGTCGGCGACACCGTCGCGCTGTACATGCCGATGGTTCCGGAGGTCGCAGCCATTTTGTACGGCTGTCTCAAGGCCGGGGCGATCGCCGTCCCGATCTTCTCCGGGTTCGGCGTCGACGCGACGGCGACGCGACTCGAGGACGCCGAGGCTACCGTCGTCTACACCGGCGACGGCTTCTACCGCCGTGGCTCAGAGATAACACTGAAGGAGACGCTCGATTCGGCCATCGAGGCGGCCGACACCGAGGTCACGGACGTCGTCGTCTACGAGCGACTCGGGGCCGACGTCCCGTGGCAGGAGGGCCGTGACGTGACCTTCGCGGCCGGCGTCGAGTCGCGTCCGGAGTCCTTCGAGACGGTGTCACTTCCGAGCGACGCGGCGGCGATGTTGCTGTACTCCTCCGGAACGACCGGACAGCCGAAAGGGATCGTCCAGACACACGCCGGCGCACAGATGCAGATCGCAAAGGAACTGTACTTCGGCTTCGACGTTCGGCCGGAGGATCGGTTCTTCTGGGTGTCGGATATCGGCTGGATGATGGGTCCGTGGTCGCTGATCGGGACGCACACCTTCGGCGGCACGGTGTTCGTCTACGAGGGGGCCCCGGATCATCCCACTCCCAACCGCTTTTGGGAACTGATCGAGGACCACGGGTTGACGCAGTTCGGCATCTCTCCGACGGCGATCCGTGCGCTCCGGGAACACGCCGCCGTCGCGCCCGAGGAGTACGACCTCTCGTCGCTGCGACTGCTCGGATCGACCGGTGAGCCGTGGGATCCCGAGTCGTGGCTGTGGTTCTTCGAGAACGTCGGCGGCGGCGACACGCCGATCATCAACATCTCCGGCGGCACGGAGATCTGTGGCTGTTTCCTGATGCCGATGCCGATCCAGCCGCTGAAACCCTGTACGCTCGGCGGTCCGGGCCTGGGCATGGACATCGACATCGTCGACGAGACCGGTACGTCGATCAAAGACAGCGGCCAGCGAGGGTATCTGGTCGCCCGTGACTCCTGTCCGTCGATGACGAAATCGCTCTGGAGTGGCGACGAACGGTACCTGTCGGAGTACTGGTCGCGGTTCAGCGATCCGCCGATGTGGGACCACGGCGACTGGGCACAGGTCGACGAGGACGGCTTCTGGTATCTCCACGGCCGGGCCGACGACGTGCTCAACGTCGCCGGACGGAAGGTCGGGCCGGCCGAGGTCGAGGGAGCCGTCGTCGAGAACGAGGCGGTCGCGGCGGCGGCGGCCATCGGCGTCCCCGACGACACCACCGGAACGGCCGTCGTCGTCTACGCCGTCCTCGAGGCCGACCGAGAGCCGAGTGACGAACTCCGGGAGGAACTCCGGAGTCAGGTCGGTGAGACGCTCGGCAAGCCGTTCCGTCCGCGCGAGGTGCGGTTCACCGACGCACTCCCGATGACTCAGTCCGGCAAGATCGTCCGTCGGGCGGTTCAGGCGGTCCACACCGGCGGCGACATCGGCGACACCTCCTCGATCGAGAATCCCGAGGCGTTCGAGTCGCTGCGAGACGCGGTGTGACGACGGGTCGAATCGACGCTCAGACGTGTTCGTCGAGGAAGTCGACGATCTCTGTGTAGGCCTCGATCCGATTTTCGCGCTTCGAGATTCCGTGGCCCTCGTCCTCGAAGATGAGCGTTCGAACCGGAACGTGTTCTCCGGCCTTCTCTGCGATCTGTCTGGCCTCGCCGACCGGCACACGGGGATCGTTCGCTCCGTGGAGGACGAACAGGGGCGCGTCGATCGATTCGACGGTGTTGATCGGCGAAATCGACTCCAGAAACGCCCGGTCGTCCTCGAGACTGCCGTACTCGGCCTCCCGCAGCGAGCGCCGCCAGGAGCCGGTGTTTTCCAGAAACGTCACGAAGTTTGCGATCCCGACGACATCGATCCCGGCGGCCCACAGACCGGGGTACTCCGTCATCGCCGCGAGTACCATGAATCCGCCGTAAGACCCACCCTTGGCGACGAGTCGCTCTTCGTCTACGGCAGGGTGGTCTCCGAGGAATTCGGCGGCAGCCTCGATGTCCCGAACCGAATTCATCCGCAACTCCACGTCGTCGAGTTTGGTGTACGCTCGACCGTACCCGGTCGATCCTCGAACGTTCGGTTCGAAGACGGCGTACCCGGTCGACAACAGATACTGCTTGACCGGCGAAAACGACGGCCGTCGCTGACTCTCGGGGCCGCCGTGGATGTCGACGACCGTCGGTACACCGTCGTCCGGAACCGTCTCGGGCAGAGAGAGAAACCCGGGTATCTCCCGGTCGTCGAAGGTTCCGTAGTGGACGAGGCTGCTCTCGACGAACGTCGACTCTGGGATCCCCGCGGTCGCGGCGTGGGTCCACCGTGTCGCGTTGCCGGTTTCGATATCGACGACGAACACGTTCGTGTTGACGGTGTCGGCGGTGACGGTGATCGCGAACCGTTCGGCGTCGTCGTCGAAGCTCACGCCGCCGGCGACGCCGTCGGGGAGATCCGGGGTCGGAAACGTCTCGATCGAGGTCGCACCGAGCAGTCGCCCGCTCGTGAGTTCGGTGTAGCCGTCGACGTTCCGGGAGTAGACGAGTCGCCCGGTGTCGTGATCGAGTGCGATCCCATCGACGTTCCACTCGCCGCCACCCTCGACGACCGCGGCGGAGCCGTCGGCGTCGAACCGTACCAGCGACAGGGTGTCGCCGCCTCGGTCGCTGCAGCAGTACACACCGTCGCCGTCGGGGCCCCAAGATGGACTCGAATACCGCACCGTCCCGTCGTCGTCCGTGAGCTGTCGCAGGGTCTCGGCTTCGATATCGAGGACGTGGAGGTCGTGATCGAAGCTAGAGCGAGCCTCGTGGACGAGCAATCGGCTGTCGTCGGGACTCCAGCCGGCGAGTGAAAGCCAGCCGTCGCCTGTGTGAACCCGCCGCGGTTCGGTCTCCGTCCGCTCCTGTACGTAGATGTCGAACACGGACTCGTCGCGTCGGTTCGAGGCGAACGCAAACCGGTCTCCGTCGTGACTCCAGCCGCCCCAGCGGTGTTTCGCATCGACCGGCGTCAGCGTCTCGAGTTCTCCGTCGGCCCCGAGGCGGTGGATCTGTGTCCGCTCGTTGCCGCCTTCGTCCATCCCAAAGGCGAACTCCGCCCTCGTCGGAGCGGCCGAAAGGAAGGTCACCCGTTCGTCGAAGAACGTTCGCTGTGTCGGCCACGCACCCGGTTCGGTCAGCGTCCACACCTGCGGCGTCCCGGTCGTGTTCATCCGGAAGCCGAGCGTCCCGTCGGGCGCAAAATCCGCCCCGTAAGCGCTCCGAATGTTCAGATATCGGTCGACATCGTACTCACTAGACACGGCGGTCGATACGACGCCGCGAGACAAAATCCCTCGCCTTCCTGTGGCCGCGCCCGACGGACGCAGCAACCGCCACGGGCGGATCGGGACGAAAATCAGCGATTTCGGTCACCTGTGGTCGACGCCACGGATTTTTATCCGTCGTCACCGATCGGGACTGTATGGACGACGAGCGTGACTTCGAATTCCAGGTCGAATCCCGACTGACGAGCCACGGTGTCTACGTCGACACCGTAGCAGAGACGGAAGCCGGGTATCGCGTCGAGTACGAATCGATCTCGGCCGACAAGGGCGTCGTCCCACACCGGGAGGTGGGGCGGGTCATAAACGTCTTCTTGGATCTCCACGACGACGACTGGCGCGGCGCGGAACTCGAGGGAGTTGCGACCGACCTCGACGGGAACGAACAGGGTCGGTGGCACGTCGAACAGGAGTGGCTCGCCGCCCTTCAGGAAGAGGAACTCACGGAAACGGAGTTTTCCGAGAAGGTGATCGACAGCATCGAAACCGTAGACCAGGGGGAGTGATCAGTCGTCGTCGACGGCGACGACCGCCCGGAGGTCGAGCGCCGATTCGAACTCCTCGGCCCGGTCGAGTCGCCGGCCATCTCGACGGAACTGCTCGGCGTGAGCCCGCTGTAGGGAGTCACACTCCCGCTCTCCGAGGTCGAGGTCGGCACACAACCCCTTCCAGTGGTCCCGTTCGACGAGGTAGTACACCCGATTGTCGGTTCCCTCGATCCGCTCGTAGCGCCGCTCGTAGCGTTCTCGTCGCTCCCGTATCGTCTCCTGGGCGTCGGCGACGAGTTCGAAGAGTCGCTCGACGGTCACGCTCGCCTTCGCGCCCGCCAGAAGCACGATCTGGCCTTCGATCGGGGTGTCCATACGTTATCCGCCTGCTCGGATCGCCTTCTGTGAAAACCGTTCGATGAGCGGTTCGAGCACCGCCTCGTCGCCTTCGAACGTGACCGTCACCTCGTTGAGCTTCAGCGTCGCCCCGACGGAGACCTTCTGTTCTTCGAGTCTCACCCGCCACCCGTCGCCTTCGACGGTCCGTTCGTCGACGGCCTCGCCGCCGAGCCGTTCGAGATACCCGACGGCGGCCCGAGCCGAGATGCCACGATAGCTCCGTTCTTTCTCCATACCGTCTGTAGAACCGGAGTACTTCTAAAGTCCCTGCATCCGGGTGTCGCCGTCGTCCGACCACGGGATATATAAAAGATGCAGAAACCCCGAATATATTCCCGACAATAGATTTGCGCCTCTCTATCTCTCTGTACCGTATGAGCACACAGGCCGAACCAGAGGCAGTCCGACAGACGGTAGAGACGACGGTCGAGGCGCGACCGACCGGCCACGTCCGAACCGAGATCGGAACCGGCGCCTTCGAATACACCTTCGAGGGAACCACGCTTCGGGCGTTTCTCGAAGCGCTGTTTTCGGAACACGACGTTCGCGATCTGCTGATCGCAGAAACCGAGGCGGAGGCCTCGACGCGCGGGTGGGCCCCCGAGATGGAGGAGCTACCGGGCAACAACTACGCGAAGAATCCAACGGGAGAACAGACACGGTGCTACGCCCGCGTGACGGTCAACGGGACGTTCAACGAACACCTCGACGGACTCGACACGGAACTCGAAGACGGTGATCGGATCGGACTGATCTATCCCTTCATCTACTGCTGCTGATCGGCTCCGCCTCCCGCGACCGGCGGGAACACACTGATCCGATCGCCGTCGGAAAGCGTCGTCTCTAGTCCGTCGATGTGGGTGATGTCCTGTCCGTTCCGCATGACGGTGATGAAGTCCCGAATCTCGCCGTCCTCCTCGAAGAGGTCCATCCCGTACTCGTCCGTGAGGTCCTGCATCAACTCTCCGATGGTGAGTCCGTCCCTCGTCTCCCACTCGACCGTCTTGCTTCCGGCGGCCTCCCGAAAGCTGGCGAAGAACCGTAGTTCGAGTTGCATACTCCGAATACTGTCGGGAGGGATATAAATACCCGCAGGACCCTGGGTCGCTCACATATCCTGCAGTCGGATCCCGTCCTCGACGAGGCGGTAGTTTCGCTCCTCGTCGAGTCGCTCGCCGAGTTCGTCGTGTTCGTACAGCTGTGTGACGAGATCGACGTAGAGGTCCCGCCAGGCGATGGCGTAGGCCGGCGACTGCCCCCACGCCCGCAGTTCGGGAACGAAGTCGTCGTACGTCTCTGCTCGCGTCTGGAGCCGTTCGACGACGTCCGTGGCCGTCTCGACACCCTCGTCGTCGCCGACCTCGATCGAGCTGTTTATCGCTCGCTCGAAGCCGGCGACCGCCCGCTGCATGTCCTTCGCCGCGTCGTCGCCGTCCTGTGGGAGCAATCGCAGTACCTCGTCTGGGATCTCGAGTGAGACGTCTTCCATACCCACCTCTCGTGGTCCAACCGCAATAATACCGGGGCCTGCAGTGGATCAATTTTTGTACCCCCTCTCCGTTTCCCCGACATGCAGATCGTCGTCGTGTTGTCGGATGCGCCACCGATTTCACGCCGCGACGGCGCGTCTCGGCTCGTCAGGTTCGCCGAGACGTTCGCCGAGTTGGGTCACGACGTCACCGTCTTCTGTTCGATGTGGTGGCGAACGCGCGACGACGTCGTCGAGCGAAACGGCGTCGAGTACGAGGCGCTTGCCGTCCCCGGCGCGATGGGAACATTCCTGGGCCGTGTGACGACCCGACTGGCCGGCATCCGGCCCGATGCAGTTCTCGCCTCGCCGACTCCGCCGATCGTCGTCTCGACGGCCCGCCTCGGCGCGGCCCTGTCGAGGGCACCGCTCGTCGTCGACTGGTTCGGCGACGAACCGGCGGACACGGAGGGGATTCCGGGGCCGCTGTTTCGGTTTCCGGCGACCAACGTCACGCCGTCGGAACTCGCCCGGACGGCGCTGCGGGAACGCGGCGCGACGGAGACGAACACGGTCGTCGTGCCACAGAGCATCGACTTCTCGCTCGTCGAATCGACCGATCCCGGTCGTCCGGTCGATTTCGCGTACGCCCGACGACTCGACGCCGACGCCAACCTCGAGAGCCTGCTTCTCGCCCTCGCGGAACGCCGGGAGGCCGAGTGGACCGCGACCGTCGTCGGCGACGGCCCCGAACGCTTCGGCTACGAGCGGCAGGCCGAACACCTCCGAATCGACGACCGCGTCACCTTCCTCGGCAACGTCGACCGACAGCGGCGGATCGAACTCTACCGGGGTGCACACGCCTTCGTCCAGACCGCACGCCGGGAACGATTCGCCGAGGAGTTGCTCTGGGCGCTCGCCTGTGGCTGCGTCGGCGTCGTCGAGTACCAGAGTCGATCGAGCGCACACGAACTCGTCGAACGCCGACAGCGCGGGATTCGCGTCACCGACTCGGAGGACCTCACCCGATCGCTGTCGGACGCACAGGCGCTTTCCTTCAGCGACATCGACGGCGAGTACCGGGAGTTCGACCACGAGGCTGTCGCCGAGCGGTATCTCGACGTGTTCCGCAGAAACGGCGTCGAGGGCTGACCTCGCCTACTCCTCGTCGAGTCGATCCGGATCCGCTGTCGCCGCTGCCGTCTGTACTGCCGCGACGTTTTCGGCGACATCGTGAACGCGGACGATGTCGGCACCGCGCTCTGCGGCCAGTGCCGTCGCGGCGACCGTCGCCGACAGCCGTTCCTCGGAATCTTCCTCGCCGAGCAGGCCAAACAGCGACTTTCTGGAGTGGCCGACCAACACGGGACAGCCCAGCGACCGAAACTCCCCGAGTCGATCGAGTAATTCGAAGCTTTCCGTGGCGGATTTGCCGAATCCGATTCCCGGATCGACGATGATCTGCTCCCGATCCAATCCGGCCTTCTCGGCGAGGAGCACCCGCTCCGTGAGCGCATCGAGCGTGTCGGTGACGACGTCGTCGTACTCGGTGTCGACGTCCGGATCGACGGGGGTCTCGATGGAGTGCATCACGACGACCGGAACGTCGTACGCCGCGGCGACGTGCCGCATCTCCGGGTCTTCGAGGCCCGAGACGTCGTTGAGGATGTCCGCGCCGGCGTCGAGTGCAGCCTCCGCAACCGGCGCCTTCCGGGTGTCGATCGAAACGAGGGCGTCCGTGTCGACGACGGCCTCCACGACCGGAACGACCCGATCGATCTCCGCTTCGACCGGAACGGGGTCGGCTCCCGGCCGGGTCGACTCACCGCCGACGTCGACGATGTCGGCCCCCGCATCGACCATCGCCGTCGCCTGCTCGACGGCATCGGACAGCGTGTTGTACCGCCCGCCGTCGTGGAAGGAATCCGGCGTCACGTTCAGGATGCCCATCACGGCCGTCTCGGGTTCCTGCCACGGATACGCCGACCCGGTCGTCCGTGTCGCCTCGGTGTCGAGTTGCTTCCGTACCGTCTCGACGACGGACGTCTCGCCGGACGACGCCACGAGTTCCTCGAACTGCGACAGCGTTCCCGAAAGCACCACGTCAAGCAGTTCGTCCTCGCCGCCGATGTCCGAGACGGCAACCGTTCCCCCGACCTTCCCGAAGGTTCCTTCGAGACGCGCCGCCGTCTGCGGTCTGAGCCGCGTGGTCACCGTCCTCCGGACGGCATCGTCCGCGATCGCTTCGCGCCGGTCGACGGAGACGTCGATCTGATCCAGCATCGAGGTCGCCGCCTCCCGGTCCGGGAGCCGTCTGTGTACGACACGTCGGGTCCAGCGCTGTCGGGCCTCGGCGACGACGGAGAGCGATCCGGTGACGACGACCGCATCCGTCGGATCGGCCGCTTCCGTGGCCGCCGACAGTGCCGCCTCGACGCGTTCGTGTTCGACGGTGTCGACACCGACCGACTCGAATGGGCCGGCGAGCACGGACGGCTCCTCGGCTCGATCGGATTCCGCCCGACAGAGGTACGCCCGGTCCACGTCGGAGAGTCGATCGGCCATCGCCGCGTGATCCTTGTCACACATCGCACCGAAGACGAGGTGACAGTCCTCGGCGTCGAACGTCGACAGCGTCGACGCCACCGCCTCGCAGGCGCCGGGGTTGTGTGCCCCATCGAGGACGACGAGTGGCTCCCGACCCATCACCTCGAACCGCCCCGGCCACCCCGCGTTGTGAAGCCCTCGTGCGATGTCGCTCTCGGAGACAGCCGTCTCGTCGTCTGTCTCGGAGACGGTCGCCTCGTCGTCGATTTCCGAACCGTCAGTTCCGTCGTCGGCTCCGATCTGTCTTGCGAGCGCCGCCGCGACGCCGGCGTTGTGACACTGGTGCCGCCCCAGAAGCGACAGACGCGTCGACGTGTTCCACCCGTCGCCGGAGATATCGACGACCTGCTCGATTCCGTCCCGTCCCCGATCTGTGACGACGGTGTCACACGCCGGATCGTCGCCGACGCGGTGTAGGTCGGTCTCGGCTTCGAGCACCGAAAGCGCCGTTCCAGTCGCGGCGGTGACAAGCGGCCGCGATCCGGGTGCGACGCTCGCCTTCTCACCGGCGATTTCGGCGACCGTATCGCCGAGGACGTCCTCGTGTTCGACCGTGACGTTCGTCACCGCGGCGGCGTCGGCATCGACCGCGGACGTGGCGTCGAGTCGGCCACCGAGGCCGACCTCCAGTACCGCGACGTCGACGCCAGCCCGCGCGAAGGCCCAGACCGCAAGCGCCGTCGTCGCCTCGAAAAACGTCGGTGGCTTCTCCGCCGGACGCGAGACGGCCGGTTCGACCGCCTCGAAGAACTCCGTCACCGCCTGCTTGGAAACCATCCGACCGTCGATCCGGATTCGTTCCCGAACGTCGTCGAGATGCGGCGACGTGTACAGCCCGACGTCGTATCCCGCCTCCCGGAGGATCGATTCGAGCATCCGCGCGGTGCTGCCCTTCCCGTTGGAGCCGGCGATCTGGACGACCCGCAGCTCCGTCTGTGGTTCCCCGAGGTCCTCGAGGAGCCGTCGCGTCGGCTCCACGCCGGGACGGATGCCGTATCGTCGAAGCCCGAACAGCCTCGACGCCGCCTCGTGATACTCCATACAGGTTCGACCGACGGCGAGTTCTTTAGACTGTCGGGACACCCCTTCGAGATCCGGTCACCGCATTTCCGGGAGAGGGACTGCAGCCGCAGGATCGACCGTCAGCCACTCCGTCGTCACCGCCTCCGAATCCGGCGGAAAGACCGTCAGCTCCGTCGGATCATCCGGATCGTCGTACCGTCCGGTGAGGCCGACCCCGCCTTTCCCCTCCGACGACTGCAACCGACCGGTGCCGTAGGACATCAGTCGGCGCTCGCCTCGCCCCGGCAGTTCTGACACCGGCGGCCGCTCGATTGCTCGGCGGTGACGTAGCCGCCACAGAACGGACAGCGACGACGACCGCGCGTGTACTCCGTGTGTGATGAAACGGGTGATGTTCCAGTTGATTTCGCCATACGAGCCCAAACGTACGGCAGAATAAAATATCTTTCCATATATGTAGTTGAATTATCCGTTCAACATAATGAAAGTGAAATAAGAATATCTTCGGGCTGTGGACGTACGGATAGCCCCCGGAAGACGACCACTTCGTCGTCCTTCCACGTGTACTGCCACGCGACACGCATATCGGGTATCGATGTCTGACGCCCCTCGATCGTCGGCCGAACGGCCGTTTTTTCGACACCGCGTTCGAACATAAACGATAAGTTGGGTGCCGACGCGTTACTACGTATGAGTGGCCGATCAGGGATCAGTCCGCAGCAAAGCGAGAGCCGGCGGTCCCTGCGTCGCCGCACCGTCATTTCTGCCCTCGGGGCAGCGCCCAAGCGCAAGCAGAAGCGTCTGTGAGACGATCCGCGGCGGGTGTGGCATCCCCGTCGTGGGTCGGCCCCGGATACGACCAGTTCGAAGACGACCACGCAAACCACACACATGACACACGACACATTTACCGGCGTGTTCCCTGCGATGACCACGCCGCTTCAGGACGACGAGAGCATCGATCACGAAACGCTTGCCGAAAACGCTCGGCGGTTGGAGGAAGCCGGCGTCGGCGGCGTCGTTCCGATGGGGACGACCGGCGAATCGGCGACGATGAGCCACGACGAACACATCGCGGTGATCGACACGGTCGTCGACGCCGTCGACGACGTTCCCGTCATCGCCGGCTCCGGTTCGAACAACACCCGGGAGGCGCTGGAACTCTCACGACGAGCTGCCGACGCCGGCGCAGACGGCCTGCTCCTCATCTCGCCGTACTACAACCTCCCCGAACCCGACGGCATGGAGCGTCACTTTCGGGCGGTCGCCGACGCCGTCGACCTGCCACAGATCATCTACAACGTTCCCGGTCGGACGGGCAGAAACATCGCAGTCGAGTCGGCGGTTTCGCTTGCGGGTCACGAGAACATCGTCGGGTACAAGGCCGCAAGCGGCGATCTCAACCGGACGAACGAGGTCATCGAGCGAACCCGATCGGAGAACTTCACCGTCCTCTCCGGAGACGACGCGTTGACGCTACCGATGATCGCACAGGGTGCAACCGGCTGTATCAGCGTCGCCGGAAACGTCGAACCCGATCGGGTCGTCGCCCTCGTCGAGGCTGCACTCGACGACGACTTCGGTCGTGCCCGCGAACTGCAGTACGAACTCGGCGACCTGTTCCGGCAGCTGTTCGCGGAGACGAACCCGATTCCGATCAACGAGGCGATGGCGATTCGGGGCTACCACGAGGCGACGATGCGGTCGCCGCTGAACCGAAGCAGCGAGGAACTCCGAGAACAGCTCCGAGAGACGCTCGCGGCGCTCGAACCGCTCGAAGCTGATCCAGCATGACCGGCCTCGACGTCGTCGTCACCGGTGCGACCGGTCGAACCGGAAGTGAGGTGCTCACGGAAGCGGCCGAACGCGGCCACGAGGTCGTCGGTGTCGCTCGATCCGGCGGCGAGGTCGGCGGTATCACCGTCGAACCGGCGGATCGAATCGAGACGCTGCTTTCGGATGCGGACGTTCTGATCGACTTCACGCTCCCCGAGGCGAGCCGGGAGTTCGTCACGGCTGCTGCCGAGGCCGGCGTCCCCTGTGTCGTCGGCACCACCGGCTTCGGGGCCGACGGTGAAGCGGCACTCGATGCGGCAGCCGAGTCGGTGCCGATCCTGCAGGCGGCGAACTTCGCTCGCGGCGTTCAGGCCCTGCTGCGGGTCGTCGAGGCCGGCGTCGAGGCGCTTCCGGACTACGACGTCGAGTTGACCGAAACCCACCACAATGGGAAGCGAGACGCCCCGAGTGGGACGGCGAAGACGATCCTCGATGTCGTCGACTCGGCCCGCGGCGAGGAACTGGACCGCACCCACGGCCGCGAGGGCGAACATCTCCGAGACGAATCGGAGGTGGGGGTTCACGTCCGACGCGCGGGCACCGTTCGGGGCGAACACGAGGTCATGCTGGCCGACAACGACGAGATTCTGACGCTCACCCACCGGGCCGAATCCCGCCGCGTCTTCGCTGCGGGTGCGGTCGATGCCGCCGAGTGGATCCAGGACAGACAGCCGGGGCGATACCGGTTCTCGGAGACGATCTGAGACGAGGGCACCCGAAGCCAAAAGAGACGGTTTGATGGGTTTCCCCACCGACGACCCGGTATGAGCACGAACACGCTCGAAACCGACATCGAGACGCTGTGGGAACGCTACGACGACGGCCTCTCGGCCGAGGCGGTCGGCGAGGACGAGGCTGCCCTTCTCGAAGAATTTCTCCACGCGCTGGAAACCGGCGACGTACGGGCCGCGGAGAAACGAAACGGCGAGTGGGAGGCAAACGACTGGGTCAAGCGAGGCATCCTCCTGAACTTCGGGCTTCGATCGATCGAACGCCACGACTACGGCGGCGTCGGCTACCACGACGTGTTGCCGCTCCGGGACACCGGCGACCTGCCGGAGCGCGGCACACGGAACACCCCCGACGGAACGGTCATCCGCCGCGGTGCGTACATCGGCAGCGACGCCATCATGATGTCGCCGTCGTTCGTCAACATCGGCGCCTACGTCGGCGACGGGACGCTCGTCGACTCCTGTGACACGGTCGGGTCGGCCGCACAGATCGGAGCAAACGTCAAACTCGGGGCGAACACGCTGATCGGTGGCGTCCTCGAACCGGTCGAGGCCGCCCCTGTCGTCGTCGAGGACGACGTCTCCCTCGGTGCCGGGTGCCGTGTCACGTCGGGGTTCGTCGTCGGCGAGGGAAGCGTCGTCGGCGAGAACACCCTTTTGACGCCGCGCATCCCGGTCTACGACCTCGTCGACGAGGAGGTGTACTACGGCGAACTACCGCCGGAGCGGCGGGCGTTCAGCCGCTACGTCGAGTCGAGCGTCGGCGAACACGACCTGTTCGATGGCGGTGCCTACAAGCCGGCCGTCGTGGCGACCGACATCGAACAGGAGACGCTGGAGGCGACCGAACGAGAGGACGCGCTGCGGGAGTAATTAAAAACAGTTACACGTAGCGAATAGGTGCCGGAATTCGGTTTCTGGAACGACTTTTATATACGGCCGCAAAAAGACGGTACGAATGGCCGTGAGTCTCCCCCACGACAGCGGTGGATCTCTCGATTTCTCCCGCAACGAGTGGACGGGGGCGATAGGAGATTCGGTTACGGTCCTCCCGGTCGTCGTTTCGGTTGCGGTTCTGACGGAGCTTTCGCTCGTGTCGTTGCTCGTCTGGTTCGGCGTCTTCCAGATCGTCTGGGGGCTGTACTACGGGGCACCGGTGTCAGTCGAGCCGATGAAGGCGCTCGCAGCACTCGTGTTGGCAGGAACGATCACGACCGGCGAGTTTCTTCTCAGCGGACTCTTCGTCGGTGTAGCGCTGCTCGCAATCGGTGCGACCGGGTCACTCGATCGCGTGAGTTCGTACGTTGGATCGCCGGTCGTGCGGGGGGTCCAACTCGCCGTTGCCCTCGTCTTGCTCGAAACCGGCGTCCGGTTGGCCGGCGCCGACCTCCGACTCGCCGGGGCTGCAGCCGTCGCCGCGGTCGCGGTGATCGCACTCGGCTACGGTAACCTGAGCGCCCTTCTCGTGTTGTGTCTCGGCGGCGGCGTCGCCGTCGCGTCGGCCGGCCTTCCGTCACCGACGGCTCCGACGACCGACGGAGTGTTGGCATTCGGTGTGAGCGACCTGACCAGACCGGCCGCCGAGGCGGCGGTCGCACAGCTGGCGATGTCGGTCGGAAACGCCGCACTCGCCACGTCGTTGCTCCTCAAGGATTACTTCGATCGGGACATCTCGGCGGACGACCTCTCCTCGAGTATGGGTGTGATGAACCTCGTGGCAGTTCCCTTCGGGTCGCTTCCGATGTGTCACGGCAGCGGCGGCGTCGCCGGAAAGTACGCCTTCGGTGCCCGGACGGCCGGTTCGAACGTCATCCTCGGCATCGGATACGTCGCGGTTGCCGTCTTTGCCGCCGGCATCGTCGCCGCCTATCCGGTTTCGATGCTCGGCGTGATCCTCGGCGTGGTCGCCCTCCAACTCGGTCGAACGAGCCTCGAAAAAACCGAGCACCTTCCGTTCGTGGTCGCAATCGGCGTCTGTGGCCTCGTGGTGAACCTCGGCGTGGCCTTCCTGCTCGGGGCCGTCGGCTACCTCCTGCTGTACCGGTGACGGACCGATCGCCGCAGCCGTCACCGCCCCCCGACCGTTACTGGCAATTTTTCCGCCCGTGTCTCGTCTCATGAGACTCAGAGTACCCGTTTATCCGGTCGTTCTCCCTACAGTCGGGTGAGGAGAAGACAAATGTCCACGAAGACCACCGACACGGGTCAGACCGAATTTGGCGGAATAACACTACAGGAGACGACGCATCCGCTTGCGGTGCCGTTCGTTGCCCTGCTCCGATTGCTCCTGGGCGGCATGATCCTCTTTGCCGGACTCGGGAAATTCGAGGCCATCGCGGGCGAGGCGTTCGACGCGAGCGGCTACCTCGCCAACGTCGATCCTGCAAGCCCCGTCAGCGGGCTGTACGCGGCGATGGCGGCCTCCCCGGTCCTCGTCGAGGCGATCAACGTCCTCATCCCGGTCACGCAGGTGTTGATCGGCGTCGCGCTGATCGCCGGCGCCTTCGTCCGGCTTGCCGCCCTGGGCGGTGCACTCCAGATGTTCGCCTTCTACCTCGGCGGCTGGGAGGGACAACTTCTCGCCCTGTTCGACTCCACGCTGATCTACGGCGCCCTGTTCCTCGCTTTGGGCGCCTTCGCGGCCGGTCGAATCTACGGCCTCGACGCCTACATCGAGAACGTCGAGGTCGGCGGCAAGCGGCTGGTCGACCGCGTCCCACAGCTGCGGTACATCCTCGGGTGACGGCCCGGGGGTAGGCCCAGACCATCACCATTTTTTTCGACTCTATTCGTGCTGTCGCTGTGACCGATCTCCAGATCACCGTCGACGGCGCCGACCTTTCGGCGACGTGGACCGAGACAAACCAGAAGACGCGAAGGGCGATCGAGACACAGCTGCCGCTGTCCGGCGACGCGATGCGGTGGGGTGACGAACTGTACTTCCGAACACCGGTCGATATCGATCCCGAGGACACCCAAACCGAGGTTCCGGTCGGGGCCGTCGCCTACTGGCCGCAGGGCAACGCGATCTGTCTGTTCTGGGGGCCGACGCCCGCGAGTCAGGCCGACGAACCACGGGCGGCCTCGCCGGTTGCCGTCGTCGCACAGATCGACGACACCGGCCCGCTGTCGAGGATCGACGGCGGCGCGACGGTTCGAATCGAGGCCAACGAATCGACGGGCCGACAGCGTTAACCGTCGCTCAACCCGAGTTCCGCGGTATGCGACGACGAACGGTCCTCCGTCTGGGCGGGAGCGTGTTCGCTGCGACAGCTATCGCCGGTTGCGGTTCGGAACTCGGCGACGAGACGACCCCGGAGCCGGAGGAACCGCCGGACGGGATCGACGACGAGGGAGAGATCGATCTGCAGACCCTTTTGAACACCACGGAGGAGACGCTGAACGCGGAGTCGTATCACTTCGATTTCGACCGCTCGCAGTCGAGTACCGAAGACGAGACCGTGCTCGATTCCGAACTCATTTCCCTTCGCTTCGACCGAGAGCAGGAGGCGGCGACGTTCATCAACGAACTCGGCGGCTCCGAGGTCGACGACGGCCGACTCGACGCCTACTACACGCCCGAGGAAGGTCTCTCTCGCTTCGACGAGAGCGGCGAGATCCGCTACGAACCGACGCCCCAGACCTACGAGGAACTCGATCCGCTGGCCGTCGATACGGTTCTCATCGAGTTCCAGCAGTTCGCGGGTATCATCGACTTCGCCCCGGTCGAGTGGGACGGTGAGGCCGGCGAGTACGTCACCACGGTCGACGGATTCCTCGAAGAGGCGGGTGAAACAGCCATCGAGAACATCGACGGCGAACTTCGAATCTCCGCCGACGGCGTTCTCCTCGGCTTCGTGCTGAGCGGCGAGAACGAACAGCAACCGGAAACGCTCGACGTCGAGTTGTCGATCTCCGAGATCGGATCGGCGGCCGTCGAGGAACCCGAGTGGCTGCCGGAGGCCCGCGAAGCACTCGACGGCGCCGGCGACAGCGGCGACGACTCCTGAGTTTCGTTCGCGTTCCCGCCGAGTAAATAAACCTCCTCTCGTGGTGTAAACAACTTTTTTCCGCCGTCGGTCGCCTGAACCGGAGGTCAGTTTCTTTCGACCGACAGACGACGAAAACGGCACAATCGCCGTCGAAACCGCCTCGAACGGCGCTTGGCAAAACCTGCTTGGCCCGAATGTTTTTATACCAGAACCCGGCCCGACAGCCTATACTCATCCCATGACACCGCCCGACGCCGGAACGACGACACGCGCCGTCTTCCTATCGACGCTGATGATCCTGTGGCTGTTCGCGGGAACAGTCGTGTTTGCTGGAAGTGTTGGGGCAATCTCTGAGGAGGGACTATTCGCTGAGGACGTTGATATTAATCAATTAGATAATGCTGGAAGGTTTGAGCAGCGTATCGAATTCACTGCTGACCAAACTGACTATGATCCATCTGCAACAGGCAATTCAGTCCGCACGATCGATGTGATTGACGGCGAGAATGCACCAGAGCTTGATTTTGCAGATGAACCTGTCGAGATATCTGTTGAAGGGAGCAGTACTGGTGACTCAAATACGTACGTTGAGGATGGTATCATTTATGCGGAACAAATAGATGATAGCACACTTCGAGTCACCATTGACGAAGAAGATGATATTGACGAAGAAGATACTGAACTCTACATTGAAATTGATGCCATCATTGAAACGGAGACCACTCAGAATGATGCAGTATATAGGATTGATAATGACAATGATGGTCGTCCTGTCGGCCCCGATTTTGAAACGGTAAATTTCGATATTAAAAACAACGGCTTCACAGCCGACGAACTGCCCGCGTACGGCGACAGCGAGGCGATCACTGTCGGGGACCTCGACGCCGAGGACGGCGAGCAAAAGCAGGCGGTCGGTGGTGTCGAGATACCGCTGCAGAGCGTCGGCGAAGACGAGGTCACGGCCGAAATTGACGTCGGGGCGGCCGTCGAAGCGGGGGTGACCTTCGACGAGGCGACGCTCGTCGCCGACGCCGCCGACCACGCCGACGTCGAGCAGTTCCGTGAAACGACCGTCGTTCAGGGCGAACAGACGCTGTATCGCGTCGAATTCGACGCTGCAGCGGACGTGACGACGGCGACGTTTGAATTCAACGTCGAGTCCGTCGATGCGACCGAGGTCGACGACGCACAGACGACGTACGACGCACTCACGAACGCCGACGACGGGATCGACACCACGATCCAATCCGGTGGCGGGGACACCGACTCCTTCGAGATCATCGCTGAAGAAGACGACGAGGACGAAGACGATGAGGACGACGAGGACGAAGACGATGAGGACGACGAGGACGAGAATGGAGAGGACGACGAGAATGGCGGTGAGGAAGACGACGGGGACGAATCGATGGAGTATCTTCGGTATTCCGACGCCGACGGCGGCGAGAGATCGGTGTTCTACGTCGGGCAGTCCGCCGTCGTGGTCGGGGCGGCGATCGAAGACCACGAGGTCGGTGAGACGATCCAACTGCGGTCCATCGAGTCCTTCGACGGCGACGCCGTCGGCGCGAGTCAGTTCGTGAGCGAGCAGTCGGTCGAGGCCTTTGGCGACGATCTGGCCGCGGAGACGTTCGCGGATGGCGAGGCGCCGACGCGGTTCGTTCGGTTCGAGACGACGGGGCTCGCCGATGGTGGGTACTACATCGCCGTCGACGACGTGACGAGAGACGAGACGATCGAGGTCGTGACACAGCGACTCGACGTCGAGGTCGACGACAGCCCTACGGCGGAAGTCGACGGCGACGATGCCGTCGTCGAGGTCGATTCCGGGCGAAGTCGGTACAATCTGAACGCGACCATCGAAGGTCTCGATACCGAGACGCAACTGGGTCTGTTTTATGAGGCCGGTGTTGGATTCGAGACCCACGATGCGGCCGTCGAACACGCCGATTCGGTGTTCCCGCGATTCGACAGTCCGCCGCTTGCCGG
>JARWGK010000118.1:0-4973 GCA_040409725.1 Natronomonas sp. | reverse complement strand
CTCGGGACGGTCGGAGAGCCGATCAACCCCCGCGCCTGGAAGTGGTACTACAAACACATCGGCGGCGAGGACTGCCCCGTCGTCGACACCTGGTGGCAGTCGGAGACGGGCGGTATAATGGTCACGACGCTGCCGGGGGTCGGGGAGATGAAGCCGGGGTCTGCGGGACCGCCGCTGCCCGGCATCGACGCACAGGTCGTCGACGCCGACGGTAACGCGGCTGCTCCGGGCGAGGCCGGCTACCTGACGATCGATCGACCGTGGCCCGGTATGCTGCGAGGGGCGGACGATGGAGAACCGGTAGCCGACCACTGGCGGCGATCCGACGAGGACGACGATCCCGAGACAGACGAGTGGGTGTACGTCCCGGAGGATGGGGCGAAGATCGACGACGACGGCTACATCACGATCCTCGGCCGGGTCGACGACGTGCTCAACATCTCCGGGCACCGACTCGGGACGATGGAGATCGAATCCGCCATCGTCGGTGTCGAGGGTGTCGCTGAGGCTGCTGTCGTCGACGCCGGCGACGAAATTCACGCCTACGTCTGTACACAACGAGGATACGCCGACGACGCGGCGTTGAAACGCGCGGTCGTCGAGAGCATCCGGGCGGCGATCGGTCCCGTCGCCGTTCCCGATCGCCTCGTTTTCACCCCCGAGTTGCCGAAGACGCGGTCGGGGAAGATCATGCGACGACTCCTCGAGGACATCGCTTCGGGGGCGGAACTCGGTGACATCAGCACACTCCGGAATCCGGAGATCGTCGGCGAACTCCGTGCCCGGATCGAGGGAACGTCCCGGACGTACCTCGACCCCGACGAGTGAGATTTCGGGACAGTTCAAAGATACGAAATCGTGGCCTCGTGGTGGTGATAGAGGAGTCTGGAGGCCGTTTTAACGCCGGTCTGTCGGCTCCGTTCCGTGCTGTTCGTCCACATTGTGCGAATCCCAACCACTATGATTTCGCATTTCGTCGGTCATACCGAAATGGGAGCCGACGGCCTCGACCGCACGGCATACGAACACCTGCTGGCAGCGACCGAAACGAAGCGTGAGCGTCTCGTCGTACGTCTCGCCGGCGAGGCGGGGCTTCGCCCGAGTGAGCAGACCCGGATCAGACCGGGTGACGTCGAGCGACGGCGATTCGACGGCGTCGACCACCACTTCCTCTCCGTCCGGGGGGAAGACGAGACGGTGTGTCGTCGGACGTACCTGCCGACTGACCTCCAGCGACTCGTCGCCGAGTACGCGACACGGATCGAAGCCGACCCCGAGAGCCGGCTTCTGGCCGTCACGCCCCGTCGGATTCAGATGCTCGTTTCGGAGGTCGCCGATCGCGCCCGCGGCGCCGACGAGTCGATCGGCTCCGTCTCGAGCAGCGACCTCCGGCAGTATTTTGCGAGGCGGCTGCTCTCCCGGGAGGAGATCGATCCACGAGTCGTCGCCGCCATCGGCGGCTGGAATCGTCTCGCGGCACTCGAACCGTACACGGACACGAGAGTCGACGACGCGACGATCGCAGCGGCCTTCGCCGCTTCGCCTCCTTCTCGATCGGCGAAGTCGCTGTCCGCCGTCGACGCCGTGACGACGCTCGAACTCGACGGAGACGGGCGGATAATCGGCACCGGCGACGACGCCTCGTCGCTTCTCGACCGACAGTCACTCGTCGGAGACTCGTTTGCGGAGCTGTTTGCCGAGACGGCAACCGAGCAGGTTCGCCCGGGAGAGCTGCTTGCGACCGCAGAACGCGAGGGGACGACCGAAGCCGACTGCTGGTTTCGGACCGGGTCCGGATCACAGACCCGCCTGACCGCACTCGTCTGCCGCCGTCGAAGCGAGGGCTCACTCGACGGTTTCACGGTCCTCCTGCGGTCGGCTTCCGATACGGCGGAGTTCGGACCCGACGCCTTCCGTCGGGCGATCGACGACGCCGGACAGCCGATCTGTCTCGTCGACACGGACGGCACGATCGAATACGCAAACAGCGCCTTCGAGTCGCTGACGGGATACACCGTCGCCGAGACCGTCGGCCGCCCGGCGGCAGACCTCCTCAGCCCGGGTGAGGGAACCGACGAATTCCAGTCGGCGGTTCGGGAGACGATCCTCGACGGCGACACCTGGAGCGGACAGCTAACGCTCCGGCGGAAAACCGGCGAACGGATCCACGTCACGCAGACGGTCGCCCCGATCGTCGACGACGGAACGATCCAGTTCACGGTCGCCGCGAGCACCGACATCACGAAACAGGTTCGCCGCGAGCGCGCACTCGCGAGTCGCTGTGACGCACTCGAAACCCTCGAGGCACTCGTCGCGGACATCAACGCTGCCGGACGGGAGCTGATCGACGCCTCCACGCGGGAGGAGATCGAAGCCGCCGTCTGTGAGTCGCTGGCGGACAGCGGGGCTTACACCGGCGTGTGGATCGGACGGACGGACCCCGGCGACACACAGGTCGTTCCGAGCGAACGGAGCGGACTTCCGGCGACGGAAACGGGTCGAATCGATACGGCATCGACGCCGCTTGCGGCGGCCATCGACGACGGTGACATCTGGGTCACCGGCGGCGAACTCACCGGTGCCGTCGTCGGTCCGTTCGAGCGGTCCGCAGTCGAGACGGCCCGCGCCGCTGCCGCCGTCCCGATCGCCTACGACGAGACCACCTACGGCGTCCTCGTCGCCGTCACCGACCGCGACACCGCCTTCGGGGACCGGGAGCGGACGCTGCTGAACGACCTCGCCGATCGGATCGGCCACGCCGTCACCGCGATCGAACGACACAACCTCCTGCTTGCGGATACGGTGATCGAACTCGAGGTTAGCTGCACGGACGACGACGCCTTCCTCGTCGCAGCGACACGGGAACACGACTGTACGGCCACGCTGGAGGCTGTCGTTCCGGTCTCGGAGCGATCGCTCCTGTTCTACGTGACGGTACAGGGTGCCCGCCCCGATCCGTTCCTCGACACCGCCACCGCCGCCGACGGGGTCGTCGACGGCAGATACATTCGGGAGTACGAGGACCGGTCGCTTCTGGAACTCACAGCCGAGGGAAACTCCCCCGCACTCGCCCTGACGGAGTTCGGTGCGGGCATCTCCGGAGCCGTCGCAGAAAACGGAACCCAGACCGTCTCCGTGACGATCTCTGCCGATTCGGACGTTCGGACCGTCGTCGAAGGCCTGCAGAATCAGTTCTCCGGAACACAGCTCGTCGCAAAACACGCCGTGGAGCAACCGGTCGAGACGGTCGGTGAGTTCCGCCGGTCGCTCACCGACCGACTCACCGACAAACAGCAGGCGACGCTGCGAGCGGCGTATTTCTCCGGCTACTTCGACTGGCCACGGGGCTCGACGGCAGAGGAGGTCGCCGAATCGATGGGCGTCTCTTCGCCGACCCTGCACAACCACCTCCGGAAGGCACAGCGGAAACTGTTGACCGTCTTCTTCGAACACGCCGGCCACGTCGGCGGGGGCACGGACCCGGCGAACGCCGGCAGCGTCTCGCCGACCGGCACCGACTGATCCGACCGAAACGCAGGGGCCTCCGACACCGTTCTCCCTCGTTTCGCTCGAAATCGAGTGTCGCCGACCGCCGACCGAATCGACGACGATCCCTGTCGATTCCCGCGATTTTTTCCACGGCGTCGGTTTCCTCAACGATTGTTTGGAATGATTAGATTCCCCGCTTATTAGTACTCGTCTCCGTCGGTTCAATTGGCATGTCCGAACCGGAGGACGTAGAGTTAGAAGCACGACTGGCCGAACAAGAGGAGTTCGAACCACCCGAATCGTTCGTCGAGCAGGCAAACGTTTCCGATCCGTCGATCTACGAGGAGTTCGAGGAGAACTGGCCGGACTGCTGGGAGCAGGCCGCCGGCCTCCTCGATTGGTACGACGACTACGACGAGGTACTCGTCGACGACGACGAACCGTTCTACGAGTGGTTCGTCGGCGGCGAGTTGAACGCCTCACACAACTGCCTCGACCGTCACCTCGAGGACCGCGGCGACGAACTCGCCATCCAGTGGGAGGGTGAACTCGGCGACACCCGAGAGTTCACCTACGAGGAACTCCACCGGGAAGTAAACGAGTTCGCCGCCGCGTTGCGGGCACAGGGCGTCGAAGAGGACGACGTGGTGACGATGTACATGCCGATGATCCCGGAGTTGCCGATCGCGATGTTGGCGTGTGCCCGGATCGGGGCGCCGCATTCGGTGGTGTTCGCCGGTTTCTCGGCCGACGCCCTCGCAACCCGGATGAACGGTGCCGATTCGGAGGTTCTCGTCACCTGTGACGGCTACTACCGCCGCGGTGATGCGTTGAACCACATCGAAAAGGCAAACGAGGGCCTCGACGGCGTCGAACACGAGACGACCACCGTCGTCGTCGATCGACTCGGCGACGACCTCGACCACGACCTTCGTGACAACCAACTCGACTACGACGACCTCGTCGCCGAACAGGACGGCGCCGAGGTCGAACCGGTCGCCCGGGACGCGGAGGATATGCTGTTTCTCATGTACACCTCCGGCACGACCGGCCAGCCGAAGGGTGTCAAACACACCACCGGCGGGTACCTGTCGTACGTCACCTGGACGTCGCAGGCGGTTCTCGACGTCAAGGCCGACGACACCTACTGGTGTGCCGCCGACATCGGCTGGATCACCGGCCACTCCTACATCGTCTACGGTCCGCTTGCCCTCGGCACGACGACGGTGATGTACGAGGGAACGCCCGACTACCCCGACAAGGACCGACTGTGGGAGATCGTCGAACGCTACGGCTGCAACCAGCTGTACACCGCCCCGACGGCGATCCGTGCGTTCATGAAGTGGGGCAAGGAGTATCCCGAACAGCACGATCTGTCGAGTCTGCGGCTGCTCGGGACGGTCGGAGAGCCGATCAACCCCCGCGCCTGGAAGTGGTACTACAAACACATCGGCGGCGAGGACTGCCCCGTCGTCGACACCTGG
>JARWGK010000117.1:0-5014 GCA_040409725.1 Natronomonas sp. | reverse complement strand
AACCGGCGTTCCGAGGCTTCCGGCCTTCGACTCCTGATCGAGTTTCCCGGCAACCGCCATGCAGGTGTCCTGCTCGAAGCAGTACTCACACTTCGCGTTCGCCTCGTATCCGGTCGGAACGCTGTGATCGAATTCGGCGGCTGCGATCTCGTTTCGGGTCCGGATCACGTACTTCAGGAATCCAGGGCCGATCGAGAAATCCTTCGCCGGCGAGAGGTCGCCGTCGGCCTCGGCGCGGTCGACGGCACCGTTTTTTGTGTACAGAAGCGTCCCGGTGTCCGGTGTCTCCGCGCTCCCCTCACCGAGCAACAGTCCGTAGCAGGCGGCCTGCACCTTGTCCTGAAACCGCGGCTCCCGCTTCAGGTTCTTGCCCGTCTTCAGTTCGACCGGGACGCCGTTGCGGATCGCATCCGCCCGGCCCTTGATCCCGAATCGCTCGGAGATGAGGGTCTGCTCGGAGCGCCAGGTGTCGGATCCGAAGGTCTGTTGTTCGAGCCAGCCCTCGATTGCGGCGGCGTTTTCCCGCACCTCCTCGGCCACCGACTCGGCCGTCTCGCCGAGGAGCCCGACCTCGAGTGCCGCTTCCGAAACCCGCGTTTCGATGCTTTCCTCTAGCGGACGCCCACGGAGGAGGTCTCCGAACACCTCGTGGACGATCGTTCCCTTGACGACGGGGTATTTCAGTGGCACACCGGTGAGCTTGTTCAAATAGTAGATCCGTGGACACTGGACCCAGCCCCGGATGCCCGTCACGTCGACGAGAAAGTCCGGTTCGACGACGACGAAGGAGTCGCCGGTCGTCGAATACTGCGTTTCGCCGTCGAACGTCGACTCGGAGGCGTCGGTGACGAGCAGTTCCATTCCCGGCGCCAGTATCTCGGCCGTTTCCGTCCACTTTCCCCAGAGCGTCACCGTCGTCGGCGCCCCCGCCCCGCGGTCGGGGCGAATCACGACCTCGGCGAGTTCCGATTCGCCGTGACTCGTCTCGACGGTTCGGGACGACTCGACCTCGACGACCGGACCGCGCAGCTTCACACCCCAGAAAACGGAGACGACGGCAAAACGCTGTCGGTGCCGTCGAGCACAAAAACGACGGGAGCCGATCGATATCCACCGACACCGCGGCGAGCCGTTAGCTTCTTTCTGCATCCAATGTTACGAACGGCCATGCGTATCCGAGACTGGGAGGATATCATGCAGGAGGTCGTCGAGGCGGATGCGCCGGCGAGTGACTGGCGAGCAATTGCCGGTGATCGCGCCGACGGCATCGGTGAGGACATGTTCCTCGGTCACCCAGATGTCGGCGTCTACGGGCTGAAGACGTACGCGAAGAATCCCTTCGAGGTGCAGGGAGTCGGCACGAAGGTCGCCCGGCGCGTCGACGCGGACCTCGATCCGCTGTTGCCCGGCGACGATGCCGGCGGTCGATTCGGCGTCAACACGCCGATCGAGGACGAATCGGCGGCAGAGACGACGGCGAAGCGACTCGAAGCCGTCATCGAGACACACGCAGACGCACCGACGACCGGTGACGCGCTGTTCGAGGACGTCATGGACGCCCTCGATAGCCCCGCCTTCGGGCCGATGGAGTACGACTCCCACGGCCGACCCGACGACCTCGGGACGCTGTCGGAGACCTTCGAGGAGGCCACATCGCTGCTCGATTCGGAGCTGGACGACCTCATCGACGCCGAGAACGTCGACCGCGGATTCCACTGACGGCTCGCGGTTCTTCTATCGGAATCACGCCGACCGTTTATCAGGTCGACCGACCTCAGGCGGTCGATGCCGCAGCGACTCTCGGAACTCACCGTAACTCCAGCAGCGGTAAGAGGATCGAGGTCGACGGTGCGGTATGGACGCCGAAGCGACGATCGAATCGTACTACGACGCAGTTCGGACGGGACGGCCGCTTTCGCCGTACTTTCTGTGCGAACCGACGACGGTGAAGTTCGGGATCGGCGAGCGTCTGACGGGGTACGAGGCGATCGAAACGGGACTCAGGACGCAGACGGAGATCACGGAAGGGTGGGTGATCGAGAGTAGTCGCCTCGCAGTCGTCGAACGCGACAGCTACGCCTACTTTTCGGACGACGTGTTCATGGCGTGGACGGACACGGAGTCGAACATTCGATACGAGTTCGACACCAGATGGAGCGGAACCCTGGAGTTGCGGCCCGACGATCGGCTCGAAACACCGTGGCGATTCGCCTGTATGCACGTCTCCACGGAGGGGAAGTGATGGTCGGCCCGGTCGGGGACGAGGATCGAAAGCGGACGACGAGGTGGATCAAGATCGGCTTCGTGTTGCTCGTCGGCGCCTCAGCCGGACTCATCACGACACAGGGCGATCCGTCGCCGCTCGTCTTCGTCGCTGCCGTCTGTGCCGGATTGCTTCTCGGCGTCGTCCTCGTCTGGTATCTGTTCCCCGACTTCCAGAATCTCTCGCCCGACGACGACAAGCGGCGACGGTTCGAGTGAAGACGGCTCAGGTTTCCGGCCGACCGGTGCCGCCGTCGGCGCCACCCATCGGCATCTCCGGCCCGAGTTCGCTCACACACTGCTTGCAGAACTGATAGCTCGGATCGTTCGGGCACCCGCAGGTGCTACAGCGGATCTCGTCTCCGGCTTCGATGCCCCCCGTTTCCGTGGGTTCTACGTCGGAGTCGAACCCTACGTCCGGATCCGTGTCTATGGCTTCCTCAACGGAAGGGACTCCGTCGGCCACCTTGCCCTTCCGGTAGAGATAGCCGATGAGCAGGAGATGGACGAGCGCGAACACCGCGGCGAAGGCGATGATCAAAGCGACTGAGTCCATGACTCAACGTGGACGTACGCAATCGAAATATTTATTACTTTGGCCGAACCGAGGCGGCGGTCGGGTCACACCCGGGCGAGCCACAGATCGGGATCGTCGAGTTCGGCGTCCGTCGGCAGGTTTTCCGGTCGCTCCCAGACCGCAGCAGCCCCCTCGACGCCGCGTTCGTCGGCGACGGCGTCGAAGAACGCCTTGCCGCGTTCGTACTGCTCGCGTTTCATTCCGAATCCGAGGAGCCGACGCAGGAGCCCCGCGATCGGGCCGGGGTCGTTCCGGCGTTCGTCGAGCTTTGCTCGCAGGTCACTCGCCTCGCGGTCGAAGGCCCGATCCATCAGCAACTCGGCGTACCCCTCGACGGCCGTCATCGTCGTGTTGAGCTCCTGAAAGGCCGACCGATCGAACTGCCCGTCGGTGAGGTCTTCGAGGGCGCTCTGCATCCGTTCCTCGAGGTGCGTCGACAGCCACGGTGCAGCACCGAACTCGGCGGCGTGTGTCACCTCGTGGAAGGCGATCCAGCGACGGAACCGGTCTCGGTCGACGGACAGCGTCGCCGCAACCGACTCGATGTTGGGGTGGACGAAGTACAGTTCGGGGTCGCCGTCGGCGAGCAACAGCGGATCGTACTGTCCGAGTACGTTGTTGCCGAGGAAGCCGAGCGTGACCGCCACGGAGGCGGTGTTCATCGATCGGGCGAGATCCGGAACGAGCGCCGTTCGGTTCTCGATCGGTGACAGCAGCCGTTCGAACGTCGCGACGTTGGCGTCGATCCAGTGGTGTCGGTGCTGTACCTGCACCGTCTCCGGAAGGTCGAAGTCGACTCCGGCGGTCCTCCGGACGGCCTGTCTGGCGTCACGAATGTCCGTCGCGTACCCGTCACGCTGACCCGCAGAGAGCGTCAGATCGCCGGCCTCGACGGCGGCTTTCGCCGCGGTTCCGGCGGCGCTCCAGTCGACCGGCCCATCGCCGTCGGCGTCGGTTACGGCCCGGACAGCGCGGTAGAGTCTCATGGTCTCCTTATCAGGAGCGTGTGCAAATGCCTTGCGTCCACCGGGACACACCGTGCGTCTCCGCACACCACGGCCGGCGGCCGGTACAGACCGCTTTGGGGGTCTCAGACCGGCGTTTCTCCGAACGTCGAGGCAGGTGAGAGCCGCCGCGACAGCACGAACACGACGCCGACGCCGAACAAAACCAGCCCCCCGGAGACGCCGAAGACGACCGTGTATCCGAGCGACGCGAGCGAACCGCCGAGGAGTCCGCCGACGCCGCCGCCGACGGCGACAAGTGCGCCGTAGACGCCGAGTGCCTCGCCGCGGATCACGACCGGCGTCAGTTTGGTGACGAGCGTTGCGGCAGTCACGGCGATCACCGCCCAGGTGAGTCCCAGAACGAAAAACAGGAGCGTGACGACGCCGGTTCCGAGTACCGTCCTGCCGAAGATGGCTCCGGCCACCGCGATCGTCGGGAACACCACCCCTCTGGTGAGGAGGCCACCCACGTGCGTTCGAATCAGCGTAAACCGTCCGACGAGCAGGGCTGCCTGTCCGTAGAATACGGCTGCACCGACGTTCAACACCAGATACAGGGCGAAGATCCCGTCGGAGCCGTAGCCGATGTCGGAGAGATACGCCGGCAGCGGCGCGAAAAACACGCCGAATCCGGTGAAGACCAGAAACACCGCGAGGAAGTACGTCGCGAGCTGTGAGGTGAATCGCTCGACGAATCGCCGCGGATGCAGCCCCCGGGGATCGAACCGCGACGGCGAAAAGGGAAACGACGCGCCACGGATATTGAACCGCTGGGCACGCCCCGTGAACCGCTGTAGTCTGCGCTGTGTCGGCTCCGCGCCACGGGCCGGATCCGCCGGCAGCGTCCGGAGTCCGATGAGCAACCCGATTCCGGCACAGGCCGCACAGACGAAGAAAAACAGCCGCTGTGCGACGATCAACTCCGAGACCCGTGACATCGCGGCGATGACGACGAAGCCGATAGCGAGTCCGGCCGCCCACCCGATACCCTGGTACTTGTTCAGTTTCGCGATGAATCCGCTCCAGTTTTCCTCCGGTTCGCCGGAGACGACGAGGAGCGTCAAAACCGGAATCGCGGCCGCAAAGCCCAGCCACAGGATGGCGTTGGCGACGATGACGAGGAGGATACTGTCCAGAAGTGGGATGGCGGCCATCGTTCCGACGGTGA
>JARWGK010000116.1:0-23644 GCA_040409725.1 Natronomonas sp. | reverse complement strand
ATAGAACGGGAGTCCACGCGAAAGCCTCGGGGTCGGACGGAAATCTGTGATTTCCGTGATGACGAGACGCTCCGCGTCTCGAACCACTTGACCCGAGGCGATTTACTCCTCCTCGTCGTCTACGTCTTCGAAGTCCGCATCGACGAACTCGTCGTCCTCAGCCCCTGCACCGGGTCCACCGGCACCAGCGCCCGGACCGGCACCCGCACCCGCACCGGGACCAGCCCCGCCTGCGGCACCGGCCTGAGCCTGCTGTTGGTACATCTGCTTGCCGATCTCCTGTAGCTCACTCGACAGCGCCTCGGTCACCGACTCGAGTTCCTCGGTCGTCGCATCCTCGTCTTCGAGCGTCTCCTCTACGTCCTCGATCGCCGCCTCGATGTCGGCCCGAAGGTCGTCGTCGATCTCCTCTTCGTTTTCTTCGAGCAGCGTCTCCGCACGGTTGACCGCGCTTTCGGCCTCGTTTCTGGCCTCGATGCGCTGTCTCCGCTTTTCGTCTTCCTCTGCGTGTTCCTCTGCTTCCTCTTGCATCTGTTCGATCTGCTCGTCGGAGAGGCCGGCACCGCCCTCGATCGTGATCTCCTCTCTGTTGCCGGAGCCTTTGTCCTCGGCCTCGACGTTTACGATGCCGTTTTCGTCGATGTTGAACGAGACCTCGATCTGCGGTGTTCCGGCCGGCGCCGGCGGAATCCCGGTCAACTGGAACTCGCCGAGCAGTTCGTTTTCCTCTGCGATCTCGCGTTCACCCTGGAACACCCGGACCTGCACCGAGGTCTGGTTGTCGGCGGCCGTCGTGAACACCTTCGATTCCTCGGTCGGAATCGTGGTGTTCTTGTCGATGAGTCGCTCGAACAGCCCACCTTTGACCTCGATTCCGAGCGACAGCGGCGTCACGTCGAGCAGAACGATGTCGTCGACGTCACCGGAGAGCACGCCGCCCTGAATCGCGGCACCGAGAGCGACGGCTTCGTCGGGATTGACGTTCTTCTTTGGCTCCTGTCCGGTCATCTCCTCGACCTTCTGTTGGACCTGCGGCATCCGGGTCGAGCCGCCGACGAGGATGACCTCGTCGATGTCACTCTTCTCGTAGCCGGCGTCTTCGAGCGCCTGCTCCGTCGGCCCGACGGTGCGGTCGAGGAGATCCTTCGTCAGCGATTCGAACGTCGCCCGCGTCAGCTTCTCTTCGAGGTTGAGCGGCCCCTCGTCGGTCGCCGCGATGAACGGCAGATTGATCGTCGTCTCCTTCCGACTCGAGAGTTCGACCTTGGCTTCCTCTGCGGCCTCCGACAGCCGCTGCAGCGCCTGTCTGTCGTCCCGGAGGTCGATCCCGTGTTCGGACTCGAAGTCGTCGGCGAGATAGTCGATGATCGCCTCGTCCCAGTCGTCGCCGCCGAGGTCGTTGTCACCGTTCGTCGCGACGACCTCGTAGACGCCGCCACCGAGGTCGAGAATCGAGACGTCGAAGGTTCCGCCGCCGAGGTCGTAGACGAGCACCGTCTGGTCGGATTCGTCGTCGAGGCCGTAGGCCATCGACGCCGCCGTCGGTTCGTTGACGATCCGTTCGACCTCGAAGCCGGCGATCTCACCGGCGTCCTTCGTCGCCTGCCGCTGGCGATCGTTGAAGTACGCTGGCACGGTGATGACCGCCTTTTCGACGTCGTCGCCGAGATACTCCTCGGCGTCCCGCTTGATTTTCTGAAGGATCATCGCCGAGATCTGCTCCGGCGTGTACTCCTCACCATCAATCTCGACCGTGTAATCCTCTTCCCCCATGTGGCGCTTGATCGACTGAATCGTCCGATCGGGGTTCTGGATCGCCTGATTCTTCGCCGGCTTGCCGACCAACCGCTCTCCATCCTCGGTGAATCCGACGACCGACGGTGTCGTTCGTTCGCCCTCGCCGTTTACGATGATCTCGGGGTCGCCACCCTCCATCACTGCGAATGCCGAATTGGTTGTCCCGAGGTCGATACCCAGGATCTTGTTACTCGCCATGTTATCCAACAGTATCGGTCAGAATCGGTTAAAAGTTGCTAGATAGTCGTCGCCACGAACTGCCGTCTCTGGGTTTCTTATGGCGGTTTTATTGGCTGTAGCTTCCACGAATCGGGGGATATAAACAGAAGCGCATTCTGTCGATCCGGTGCGTCGACCGACGTATCCGGTCCCGTTCGTCACTCCTCGGCGCTGACCGTCACCTGTGCCGCCCGCAGGAGCTTTCCACCGAGTTCGTACCCCGGACGGTGGAGTTCGGCGATCGTCCCCGCCGGCTGATCGCTTTCGACTCTCATCAGGGCCTCGTGTCGCTGTGGATCGAGTTCTGCCCCCGGCTGCGGTGTGATTCGTTCGACACCCTCGGCATCGAGGATGTCGTCGAGCAACCGACGCGTCGCCTCGACGCCCTCTCGGATGTCGGCGTCTTCCTCCGTGTCCAGCGCCCGATCCAGATTGTCACGAACCTCCAGCAGCCGTTCGGTCAACTCCTCCGTCGCCCGCTTTTTTTCCTCCTCGCGACGCTTCTTCTGTCGCTTCTTGTAGTTTTGAAACTCCGCCTGCTTCCGTTTCAGCCGCTCTTCGAGTTCACTCCGCTCCTCGGCCAGCAGTTCGGTCTTCCGTTCGAGTTCCTCACACCGGCTTCGGAGGCTCGTGATCTCTCTTGCCGTCTCCTCGAGGTCGTTCGCAGCGATCCGATCTGCGATCGATTCGATCGGTTCGGTCTCGGTGCCTCCGGTCGACCCGTCGTCCGTTTCGGCCGTCCGATCGGCGTCGGTGCCGTTGCTCGCCTCACCGCGTCCCCCGACGGCACCCTCGTCGTCGCTCATATCCGAACGAAGCCGTTCCGCGGGTAAAAGAATTGAGAAACGCCCCGGAGGCGGGACGGTCGCCTCCGTATCCACGCCGCCGGAGTAGTTAACCGCCCGCTCGAACAAACGGTCGTGTGGTCACGCTCCGGTACGAGGACGGAACACTTCGGATCGAGGCCGATTCCGTCGCCGCCGACCTGCTTGAACGCCACGGCGCACAGCGGGACGACCGCTCCGAGACGCTCCGGGCCCCTGCCTACCGCTATCCGGCGATCGTCACGGCGTGTGAATCGGCGAGCGTTTCCGTCACCGACGAGGTCCTGTCGCTCGAGTCGGTCGGACCGCTTCACTCGACGTACGAACTCCGGTCCTATCAGGAGTCGGCACTCGACGCCTGGCTGGCCGCCGACAACCGCGGCGTCGTCGAACTCCCGACGGGAGCCGGCAAGACGGTGATCGCAATCGCTGCGATCGAACGGCTCTCGACGCCGACGCTCGTCGTCGTTCCGACAGTTGATCTGCTCGAACAGTGGCACGCCGAACTCGAAGCGGAGTTCGACGAACCGATCGGTCGTCTCGGCGGCGGCTCCCAGACGATCGAGTCGATCACCGTCTCGACGTACGATTCGGCGTATCTCCGCGCCGAGGAACTCGGCAATCGGTTCGGGCTCCTCGTCTTCGACGAGGCCCACCACCTCGGCGGTGAGGGATACCGCGACGCTGCCCGGCTGTCCGCCGCCCCCGCACGCCTCGGACTCACCGCGACCTTCGAACGCCCCGATGGAGCCCACGAGGCCGTCGCCGACCTGCTCGGAGACGTGGTGTATCGGCTCGATCCCGACGACCTCGCCGGCGAGCACCTCGCCGATTACGACATCAAACGGATCGAAGTCGAGCTAACCGACGAGGAACGACGGCGATACGAGCGCCACCAAGAGACCTTCACCGATTATCTCGCTGCCTCGGGGCTCCGACTCGAAAGCGGCAGCGACTACCAGAAGCTGGTCAAGCGTTCCGGCACAGATCCGAAGGCACGGGAGGCGCTGCTGGCGAAACAGCGCGCCCGCGAGGTGATGCTATCCGCAGAGCGAAAACGGGACGCCTTGGGGGAGATTCTCCGGCGCCACCGTGGTGAACGGATCATCGTCTTCGCCGCACACACCGAGGTCGTCTACGATGTCGCCGAGCGGTTCCTGATTCCGCCGATCACGGCCGAAACCGCGGCCGAGGAACGACGGTACATCCTCGATCGGTTTCGGCGCGGCACGTACACCCGCGTCGTCGCCGCGAACGTCCTCGACGAGGGGATCGACGTGCCGGATGCGAACGTCGGCGTCATTCTCTCCGGATCCGGCAGCAAGCGGGAGTTCACACAGCGACTCGGGCGGATCCTTCGTCCGAACGACGACGGCTCCCGGGCGGTGCTGTACGAGGTCGTCGCAGCCGACACCGTCGAGGAAAACATCGCCGGACGGCGGCGATGAGATCTCACGCGAACCCCGGTTTTATATACGATCCCGAAGCAATCGATGCTGTGTCTGGGACCGTCGGATCGGCGTCTCTGTGGGTGGTTTCGATCCTCGCTCAGATACAACCGCCGCCCGACGTTGGCGTCGATCCCGGAACGAGCCTGATCGGCAGCGCGATCGGATCGTTCGTGACGACACTTGTCGTCGCGGCCATTCTGATCGCGGTCGCTCCGGGCTACACCGAGGCGAGGATGGGAACCGTCCTCGAGAGACCGATCGGCTGTTTCGCGTACGGGATCGTCTGTGTCCTCGTTCTCGTCGTCGTCACGATACTCCTGTTCGTCACGATCGTCGGAATCCTGCTCGCAATCCCGCTGTTGCTCCTGATAGCCCTCGTCTGGGCGATCGGTGCAGCAATCGGCTATCTGGCCATCGCAGACAAACTGATCGGCCACGAGGACGGCTGGCTCAAACCCCTTCTGCTCGCGGGAGCGATGAGCGGCGGCCTCGCGTTGACCGGAATCGGTGGCCTCGTCTCGTTGTGCATCGCCGCAACCGGATTCGGTGCGATACTGCGATCCGCACTCGGCTGATTACTTGAACCGGAACGTTTCGAGATTCTTCGGCGCGAAGGTCCGCATGTCGAATTCGTGGTACAGCGCAGAGGAGAGGTCCTGTACCGAGGATTCGTCGCCGTGAACACACAGCACCTTCTCGGGGCGGGGGTTCATCGTCCTGACGAAGTTTTCGAGCCCCTGTCTGTCGGCGTGGCCGGAGAAGCCATCGACCGTCTCGACGTTCATGTTCAGCGACAGCGTTCCGCCACGTCCACTCGTGCGGTCGTTCATCGGAATCTCGTCCCAGCCGTTCTGGATCCGCCGGCCGAGGGTTCCCTGTGCCTGATACCCGACGAAGGTGAGCGTCGAATCTACCTCGCCGCCGACGTGGTTGAGCCACGACATGATCGGACCGCCTTCGACCATCCCCGAGGTCGAAAGGATGATACACGGACCGCCGTCGGCGATCTCCTGCCGTTCGTCCTCGCCGCCGTCGATGTGGTTGAACTGCTCGGCGAGGAAGGGGTTTTCGTCGTCGTGGAAGATTCGATCTCTGAGGTCGTCCCGGAGGTACTCGGGATACGTCGTGTGGATGGCCGTCGCCTCCCAGATCATTCCGTCGAGATGCACCGGGACCTCCGGAATCTCTCCCTTTCGCATCGCCTCCTCTAAGACGAGCATGATCTCCTGTGATCGACCGACCGCGAAGGCCGGGATGAGGACCTTTCCGCCGTCGTCGATCGTCTCTCCGATGATTCCCTTGAGTCGGCGCTCGGAGTCTTCCTGATCGGTCTGGTAGTCGTTTCGCCCGCCGTAGGTCGACTCCAAGACGAGCGTTTCGACGCGCGGGAACTCGTTTACAGCACCGTTGAACAGGCGGGTATCGTTGTAATGGATGTCGCCGGAGAAGGCGACGTTGTAGAGGCCATCGCCGACGTGGAAGTGTGACACCGCCGACCCGAGGATGTGTCCGGCGTTGTGAAAGGTCAACTTCAGGTCCGGTGCGATGTCGGTCACGTCGCCGTACTCCAGCGGAATGGTGTGTTTGATCGCCTCGCGAACCATCTCCGATTCGTACGGCGGAGCGCGGCCCTCCTTGGCGGCGACGTCGAGGTAATCGAGGGTCAAAAGCCCCATCAGATCCCGCGTCGGCTCCGTACAGTAGATCGGACCGTCGTAGCCGTATTTGAACAGAAGCGGAATGAACGCGGAGTGATCGAGGTGGGCGTGAGTCAACACGACGGCGTCGAGAGTGTTTGCGCCGGCGCCGAGTGCCTCCGGCACCTGCAGATACGGCACCTCACCCTCGGCCCCGGGTTTGTCGCCACAGTCGATCAACACCCGCGTTTCGGGCGTCGAGAGGATGAACGCGGCACGTCCGACCTCACGACAGCAGCCGAGCGTCGTGATTCGAACCCACTCGTCGTCGGACATCTCCTCGCGGTGGATCTGTCTGCCGATTCGCTCCAGAATGTCGCGTCGCTCCTGTCGTTCCTGTTTCAGGAAGTTTCGGACGTTCGAGACGGTCGAGGACTCGATCGGTGGCGTTCGAACGACCTCCGGCGTCCAGCCGACCTGCTGGGCGATTTCCCGCAGCGTTGACCCGTGTCGACCGATCACCATCCCCGGTTTCTCGGCCTCGATCACGACCTCTCCGGTGTCGTCGTGAAAATCCAGATCCGTCACCCCAGCCTCCTCGGGAATGACGTTCATGATTCGCTCCTTGGCCTCCGATGGCCGTGACAGAACGTCCGGATCCGGGCGAACGGTGATGCGCTTTCGAAGCTTCGATGCGAGTCGCCGAACGAGGTCGCCGTCACCGGCAAACTCCTTCGGATCACGTGTGTACACGACGAGTTCCGGTCCCTCGTAGGTCACGTCCGACACCGACACGTGACTCGGAACCTCACTGACGATTTCTGCCTTGATCTCCTCGAGTTGCTGCTCTACTGCGCTCATATATGTGTAGTTGTGGGATCCGGGCACCGCGGTCTGACAGGGGTTGCCCGTCGGGTATCGAAACAGCATCGGCACCGACGGACGGTGGCCACGGAAGCTACCGGAAAACCCGCTCGTGGTCGAACCTAACCCATCACTCATATAAAATCCTTCGCAAACACACCTATGCATCTCCGCATAACGCCGGAAATGGTCGCCGCACAGCGAGATCAGCTCCGAAACCGTGACACGATCCCGGTACTCATAAACGACGTTCGGGACCGACTCGGTCCATGCTTCGACGTCACCGTCGATCACGTGAGCCACGAACAGTACCGCTCCGAGGTCGAGACGGTCTTCGCCGACGGCGATCGGGCGGTGAACGTCACCGCACTCGTTCGTCTCCTCGAAGGCCTCGACTGCGCCGGTGATTATCCCGGATTCGTCGTCGACGAGTTCCTCGGCCGGAAGCTCGCTGCGACGATCGCTGGCGGCGAACCGCGCGGACTGCTCGCCGAGGCGACCTTCCACTTCGCGGACGTTCATATCGACGACGGCCCAAGCGGCGTGGCAGTCGCAACCGGCGAGACGGCGGCTTCGCCGGACGCCGAACCGGCGGGTGCCGACGACCTCGATGCGGCACTCGCCGCCGGATTCCAGACCCGACTTCCCGGATGGGGATGGACCGAGACCGACAGTCCGTTCAGCGTCGAGTGACCCCGAAGCCGTCTGCGTCCGACGAACCGCTCCGCAGTGGTGCCGATCCCCGACGATAATTACCTGTTTTTTGAATACTCATATTACCAAACGTACGGACATAGAAAGCTTGATAAAGAAAACGGAGAAGTGGATAAATAAGAGAAAGACGCTAGGACAGAAAAATACTTATTTGAATGCCGCTTCCTTATATTGGACTAGATGGAATAAATGCTCCTCTAGTCATTGAGGAGAAGCCTCTTATTGGACGCTGCCCGTATCGTGAACAATGTCAGAGAGAGACGTGCCGTCTGCGAGCGAGGCCGGGCTCGCGGATCCGGAGGAGTTTCGGGCGAACTGTGGCGTCGGTGTCGTAATGGACCTCGACGGAAACACAACGAACGAGCCGGTTGCGGACGGACTCGAACTGCTCGAAAACCTCGAACATCGGGGAACGACGGGCGCCGAGGAAAACACCGGTGACGGAGCCGGCATCCTCCTGCAGACCCCACACCAGTTCTTCACCGACGAGGTTTCCGACCTTCCCGAACAGGGTCGGTATGCGGTCGGATCGATCTTCATGCCGCAGGACGAATCGGCAACTGCCGGGCTCCAGGATCTCACGGAACGGGTTCTCGCCGACCACGATCTCGAGGTGTTCGCGTGGCGATCGGTGCCGACGGACAACTCCTCCCTCGGTCAGACGGCCGTCGACTCCGAGCCCAACGTCGTCCAGTGTTTCGTCCGATCCGACCTCGACGACGAGGCGTTCGATCGCGCCCTCTACGTCGCCCGACGGGATCTCGAAAACACCGTCGAAGACCGCGATCCCGACGGCGGAGACCGGTTCTACATCTGCTCTCTCGACCGTGAGACGGTCGTCTACAAGGGCCTCCTGACCGCCGAACAGCTGCCGGAGTACTACCCCGAACTGCGGGACGATCGGCTCCGATCGACGTTTGCGATGGTACACGCCCGGTTCTCGACGAACACCCTCGGTGCGTGGCACCTGGCCCACCCCTACCGGAACATCATCCACAACGGCGAGTTCAACACCATTCAGGGCAACATCAACTGGATGCGCGCACGCGAAAGCGACCTCGAATCGCCCGACTTCGGCGATTCGATCGAGACGCTCCAGCCGATCATCAACGACCCGGAACAGTCCGACACGGCGAGCGTCGACAACGCCCTCGAACTGCTCGTCCAGGGCGGTCGAGAACTGCCACACGCCCTCCGGATGTTGATCCCCGAGGCCTGGCGCGAGGCGGAAAACCGCGTCTCCGAGGAGCGACAGGAGTGGTACGACTACCACGCCTCGCTCGTCGAGCCCTGGGACGGACCGGCGCTCGTCGCTGCGACGGACGGCGACCGCGTCGGGGCCGTTCTGGACCGAAACGGACTTCGCCCCTGTCGGTACGACGTCACGAGTGACAACACGCTCGTGATGGCCAGCGAGGCCGGTGCGCTCGAAAACGACTTCGGCGACATCGAGAAACGCGGTCGGCTACAGCCCGGACAGCTGTTCCTCGCCGACCCCGAGGAAGGCCGGATCATCCCCGACGAGGAGGTCTTCGCCGACCTGACCGACGACACGTACGGTGAGTGGGTCGACGCCCAGCAGCTCTCACTCGGAGACATCGCCGAGAGCGATCCGACGCCGCTGGATTCGACCGACCGGCTCCGATCCCAGCAGGCGCTGTACGGCTACACCCACGACGAGATGAACCACCTCATCGAACCGATGGCCAAGGACGGCAAGGATCCCGTCGGATCGATGGGCGACGACACGCCGCTTTCGGTTCTCTCACAGTTCAACCGTCCGCTTTTCACCTACTTCAAGCAGCTGTTCGCTCAGGTGACGAACCCGCCGCTTGATTACATCCGCGAGGAACTCGTCACCTCGATGGAGACACGACTCGGCTACCAGCGGAACCTCCTCGAGGAGACGCCGGAACACGCAAACCAGCTCGTCTGTGACTCGCCGGTGTTGCGTGATGCCGAAACGCGGGCGATCAAGGAACTCGACGGCACCGAGGGGCTGTCCTCGCGGACGATCGATATCACCTACGATCCGGACACCGATCTGGAGGAAGCGGTCAGAGCCGTTCGTGCGGAGGCGACCGCGGCAGCACAGGAACACGACATCCTCGTCCTCTCCGACCGAAACGCCGGTGCGGATGCGATTCCGATCCCGTCGCTTCTGGCCGTCGGTGGCGTCCACCACCACCTCGTCAGAAACGGGCTCAGAAACCACGTCGGGATCGTCCTGGAGTCGGCCGATCCGCGTGCCGTCCACCACGTTGCCACCGTCGTCGGATACGGAGCCGGAGCGGTCAACCCGTATCTCGCCTACCAGTCGATCTCCGACATCGTCGCCGGGCCGGACGGGGCCGACGAATCGAAGGCCATCGAGGCGTACATCCACGCCGTCGAGGACGGCCTGCTCAAGACGATGTCGAAGATGGGCATCTCGACCGTCGAATCCTATCAGGGCGCACAGATCTTCGAGGCCGTCGGCCTCGATTCGGACTTCGTCGCCGAGTACTTCGAGGGGACGACCGCCCGGACGGAAGGCATCGACATCGAGGACGTCGAGGCGGATCTGCGGAAGCGCTACGAGGTCGCATTCGGCGACGATCCGGATCTCGAACATCAGGGCGAGTACGAACACCGATCCTCGGGCATCTACCACGAGTGGAACCCCGAATCGGTCGGCACACTCCAGAAGGCCGTTCGACAGGGCGACTACGAGCAGTATCAGGAGTTCGCCGAGTTGATGAACGATCAAACGGAGCGGCTGCAGACGCTTCGTGGACTCCTCGAGTTCGACACCGACGAACGCGAGTCGGTTCCACTCGAGGAGGTCGAACCGGTCGAGGACATCGTCGGGCGCTTTGCGACGGCCTCGATGAGTCTCGGCTCCCTGTCGCCGGAGGTTCACGAGAACAACGCCATCGCGATGAACCGACTCGGCGGGAAATCCGGCACCGGAGAGGGTGGCGAACCACCGGAGCGGTTCAACACCGAAAAGGAGTGCAACATCAAGCAGGTCGCCTCCGGGCGGTTCGGTGTCACGAGCGACTACCTGACGAACGCCGACGAGATCCAGATCAAGATGGCACAGGGATCGAAGCCCGGTGAAGGCGGTCACCTTCCCGGCAAGAAGGTAAACGAGATGATCGCCCATGTCCGCTACTCCACGCCGGGTGTGGGACTCATCTCGCCGCCGCCGCTGCACGACATCTACTCGATCGAGGATCTCAAACAGCTGATCCACGACCTCAAGGCGGCGAATCCGACGGCCGACATCAACGTCAAGCTCGTAAGCGAGGCCGGAATCGGCACCATCGCCGCCGGCGTCGCGAAGGCAAACGCCGACGTGGTTCACATCTCCGGACACTCCGGCGGTACCGGCGCATCGCCGAAAACGTCGATCAAAAACGCCGGCCTTCCATGGGAACTCGGCATCGCCGAGGCGAATCAGATGCTCTGTTCGACCGACCTCCGGTCGCGGATCGAGGTCACCGTCGACGGCGGGATGAAAACCGGTCGCGACGTGGCGGTCGCCGCCGCACTCGGCGCGGAGGGGTACGTCTTCGGGACGGCACCGCTCGTCACCTCCGGCTGTGTGATGGCCCGGCAGTGTCACGAGAACACGTGTCCGGTCGGCGTCGCGACACAGGACGAGGAGCTTCGAAGCCGGTTCCCGGGTGAGCCACAGCACGTCATCAACTACATGACGTTCATGGCACAGGAACTGCGGGAGATCATGGCCGAACTCGGCTTCCGGTCGGTCGAGGAGATGGTCGGCCGCGTCGACGTCCTCTCACAGCGGGACGACGTCAAACAGGAGAAGGCCCGCAAACTCGATCTCTCCTCGATTCTCGCCGAACCGGTCGGCGACGATCGGACGAAGACCGAGCCACAGACCCACGAGGTCGACGAACAGCTCGACTGGGAGCTGATCGAGGCCGCAGAGCCGGCACTCGACTCCGGCGAACCGGTGTACGTCGACACCGAAATCGGCAACGAGGACCGCGCGGTCGGCGCGACGCTCTCACACCGCATCTCCGAGAAATACGGCACCACCGGGCTGCCGGACGATACGATCACCGTCGATTTCACCGGGATCGCGGGACAGAGCTTCGGGGCATTCCTGCAGGACGGCGTGACGATGCAGCTTTCCGGCACCGCAAACGACTACGTCGGCAAGGGTCTTTCCGGCGGAAAGCTGATCCTCAACACCCCGGCGGAGGCCCCGTACGAACCCGAGGAGAACATCCTGATCGGCAACGTCGCGCTGTACGGTGCGACCCAGGGTGAGGCGTATATAAATGGGATGGCCGGCGAGCGGTTCGCCGTCCGCAACTCCGGCGTCAAGGCCGTCGTCGAATCCGTCGGCGATCACGGCTGTGAGTACATGACCGGTGGCGTCGTCGTCTGTCTCGGAAAGACGGGCAAGAACTTCGCCGCCGGGATGTCCGGCGGCGTCGCCTACGTCCTCGACCGCGAGGGTGACTTCGAGGAGAAGGTCAACCACGGAATGGTCTCCACCACCGACGAACTCGACGAGAAGGATCGTCGGATGCTCCAGCGGATGATCGAAAACCACATCGCCTACACCGACTCCGACCGCGCCCAGTACGTCCTCGACAACTGGGAGGAGGAACTCGACTCCTTCATCAAGGTGATGCCCGACGCCTACGCCGACGTCATCGCCGAACGCGAGGAGGCCGACGTTCGCAACTCGCCGCCGGAGTCTGCGGCCCCGACCGTCTCCGGTGAGGCGGCCGACGGCGTCGCAGGCGACGACTGATCGGCGAGTCGAGCAGACACCTTTTTCGCCGCCGCGCCGCCAGTAGAGGTGTGACCCACGCCCTCGTCATCGGCGGCACACGCTTTCTCGGCCGCCACGTCGTCTCACACCTCCTCGATTCGGGGTACGACGTCACGCTGTTCAACCGCGGCGAACACGACAACCCCTTCGGTGACCGCGTCGAGCATCGCGAGGGCGACCGGACCGTCGAGGGCGAACTCCGGCGGGCTGCGCTCGTCGACCCCGATGTCGTCGTCGACTGCGTCGCCTACCGGCCGAAGGACGTCCGCGTCGCGGCGGACGTCTTTGCTGACGTCGAGGCGTACGTCTACATCTCCTCTGCGGCGGCGTACAGCGAAACGCGAACGCCGGCCCGCGAGTCGGAGGCTCCGCTGTGTGCGTGTACGACACAGCAGGCACTCGACGATTCCGCCGGAAGCTACGGTCCGCGCAAGGCGGAGGGCGACAGGGCCGTCTCCGCCGCCGCCGACCGCGGCATCCGGGCGATGTCGATCCGACCGCCGATCGTCTACGGTCCACACGACTACACCGGCCGATTTGGCTACTGGATCGATCGCGTCGCCGACTACGATCGGATCGTCGTTCCGGCCGAGACGGCCCTCGGCCATCTGGCGTTCGCCGAGGACGTCGCGACCGCCGTTCGCGTCGTCGCCGAATCGGGGACGGCCGGAGCGGCCTACAACGTCGGAGACGGCCACGCGCCGTCGCTCACCGAGTGGATCGATCGAATCGGCGCCGCCCTCGGAACCGACATCGAGGTCGTGACCGCGAGTCGCCGGGAGCTAGCTGCCGTCGACGTCGATCCCGCGGCGTTTCCGCTGTACCGAACCGAACCACTCCTGCTCTCGACGGAACGTCTTCGTGACCTCGGCTGGCGTTCGACACCCCTCGAAGAGGCACTCGAAACGACGATAGCGGCGCGCGACCGCGGTGACGGCACCGACGGCCCCGACCGCCCGACGATCGAGCGGTTGCTCGACGTGCTTGAGACCGTCGGGTAGATGTGACGCGGTTCGTTTCCCACGCCGCGCCAATCAGGTTTCCAGTTCCTCGTTTGGGTTGACAGCCGTCGCTACGGCCTCCGAGTGAGTCGCCGCAATTCCCACGAGGAGGATGGCTCCGTAGCCCGCAATCGCAAGCCACCCGTATCCGAGTACGAAAAATGTGGCCGGAGCTTCACCGCCGAGGAACCACCCGAACGAGACGCCGGACCAGAGCATCACGACGACCATGTAGATGTTGAGCGGCCATCCGGTGAAGCTGTTTCTGTCAAACTTCCGCCGCCGTTCGGCCGGATCGTCTCGAATCGGTCGATGCCAAACGGTTTTATCAGAGCCTCACACACCGTCTGTATGTTCGAGAAGTCGACGTGGATTCGGCTCCCCCGCAACGTCGTCGTCGGGCATGGCGTGTTGTCCCAGACGATCGAGGCGGTCGACGAACTGTACCTCGACGGTCGGCCGCTCATCGTCACCTCGCCGACGCCGCGGGAGCTCGCAGCCGATCGACTCGAAGCCCAGTTCCGTGAGGCGGGGTTCGATCCGGCCGTCGTCGTCGTCGAATCGGCTTCGTTTGCGGCCGTAGAGCAGGTGATGGAGGAGGCAGAGGCGCTTCCGGCAGGGTTCATCGTCGGCGTCGGCGGTGGCAAACCGATCGACATCGCGAAGATGGCCGCCGACAGCTTCGACTGTGGATTCGTCTCCGTCCCGACCGCAGCGAGTCACGACGGCATCGTCTCCGGTCGAGGGTCGGTTCCCGAGGGAGACACGAGACA
Organism: Natronomonas sp.; assembly: GCA_040409725.1. Taxonomy (GTDB): domain Archaea; phylum Halobacteriota; class Halobacteria; order Halobacteriales; family Haloarculaceae; genus Natronomonas. The sequence continues at coordinate 9,566 of JARWGK010000116.1, read as the reverse complement.
CTCCGTCGCCGCCGATCCGCCGCTCGCCGTCGTCGCCGACACGGAGGTGATCTCGGGGGCACCGTGGCGGCTGACGACCGCCGGTTGTGCCGATATCGTCTCGAACTACACCGCGGTCAAGGACTGGCAACTCGCACATCGGTTGAAAAACGTTCCCTACAGCGAGTACGCCGGCGCGCTCTCACAGATGACGGCCGAGATGCTGGTCGATCGCTCGGAGTCGATCAAACGTGGTCTGGAGGAGTCGGCGTGGGTCGTCGTCAAGGCGCTCGTCTCCTCGGGAGTTGCGATGTCGATCGCCGGATCCTCGCGTCCGGCGTCGGGGGCTGAACACCTGATTTCACACCAACTCGACCGGATCGCCCCGAATGCGGCGCTACACGGCCACCAGGTCGGCGTCGCCTCGATCTTCACCGAATACCTCCACAGCGGCGAGGGCGGCGACTGGCGGCGGGTGCAGACGGCCCTCGCGGGAATCGGCGCGCCGACGACCGCGGCGGAGCTCGGAATCGACGGCGAGCAGTTTCTGGAGGCGACGACGACGGCACACACGATCCGGGATCGCTACACCATTCTCGGTGACGGGATCGACGAGGACGCCGCCGTCGAGGCGGCGACAGTCACGGGCATCCTGTAGCGCCACGGCGAGGCTGACTCGACAGGACAAAGGGTTCGGCGGCCTCCGGCTTCGGTATGGGAACGCCGCTCGATACACGCGAAGCGCAAGCCATCGAGGTGCTCGATCGACTGTACGACGAGTATCCGGAACCGGAGATTTCACTCGAGTTTTCGACGCGATTCGAACTGCTCGTCGCCGTCATCCTCTCGGCGCAGTGTACCGACGAACGGGTCAACGGGGTGACCGCAGAACTGTTCGAGAAGTACGACGGCCCCGAGGCCTACGCGGCGGTCGAACAGGACGAACTCGCAGCGGACATCGACTCGATCACCTACTACAACAACAAGGCGGAGTACATCCGTTCTGCCGCGGGCGACATCGTCGAGAAACACGGCGGCGAGGTGCCCGACACGATGTCGGAGTTGACCGATCTGGCAGGCGTCGGCCGAAAAACGGCGAACGTCGTCCTTCAGCACGGCCACGCCGTCGTCGAGGGGATCGTCGTCGACACCCACGTCCAGCGCATCTCCCGCCGGCTCGGTCTCACGGAGGAGAAGCGACCGGAGGCGATCGAGACGGATCTGATGGGGATCGTCCCCGAATCCGACTGGCGGGAGTTCACACACCTCTTTATCAGCCACGGCAGAGACACCTGCACCGCCCGCAACCCCGACTGTGCGGAGTGTGTCCTGGAGGACATCTGTCCGTCCTCGAAGCTCGACGGTGCGGTCGATCTCGCCGACGGCAGCGAGTGGTGAGGTCGGTCCTGCCGACGGAACGTACCAGACCCCGCCGGAAGCGAAGCGTCCATAGGCACCCCACACGTACGGGTGGGTATGTCGACGGTACGTGGGCCACGGCTGGCGCGAGAACACCCGAGGGCACTCGCGGCGATTCTGACGGTCGTCGGCTACGTCGTCGTGATCGGAACCCTGTATACGGACGTGCCGATCTATCCGACGATCACCGAATCGACCGTCGATCTGCTCGCCCACGCGATCGCCGTCATCAACACGCTCACGATCGGCTGTCTTCTCGCCGGCATCTACTGGATTCGCAACGACGAGGTCGAAAAACACCGTGCGGCCATGCTCGCCGCCTTCTCCCTTATCCTGATCTTCCTCGTTTTGTACCTGTTAAAAACCGGTGGCGGCGGCCGAAAGGAGATCCTCGCCGGCGCACCGCTTCGGTCGCTGTATCTCGGCATGCTCGCGGTCCACATCCTGCTTTCGGTCGTCGCCGTTCCGTTCGTGCTGTACGCGATCACGCTCGGTCTCACACATACCCCGACGGAACTGAAGGAGACTGCCCACAAGACCGTCGGCCGAATCGCCGTTTCGACGTGGCTGACGAGCCTCGTCCTCGGCGTCGTCGCCTACCTGATGTTGACGTTCTACTACGGCCCCGAACAGATCGAGTTCGTCCGCGGGATGGCTTGATGGCCAATGGACAAGGAACACATCCGAGAGCGGATCTGGGACGAACTCGAGGAATGCGGACAGGCCCGGTTTCCGTTCCCGCCACACGGGCGGATCCCGAACTTTGCCGACGCGACGACGGCGGCCGATCGGCTGTGTGCGACCCCGGCCTGGGAGAACGCGGAGACGGTCAAGGCAAACCCCGACGCCCCACAGCTTCCGGTTCGCCGTGCGGCGCTGCGGGCGGGCAAGACACTCTTCGTCGCCGTTCCGCGGCTCTCAGAGCCGAAGCCGTTTCTCCGCCTCGATCCGGACTCGATCGACGCGATCGACGACGCCACCACCGTCTCGGGAATCTCCGAGTTCGGTGACGCGGTCGCCCCGGAGTCGATGGAGCCGATCGACCTGATCGTCTCGGGCAGCGTCGCGGTCACGCCCGACGGCCAGCGGATCGGCAAGGGAGAAGGCTACAGCGATCTGGAGTTTGCCATGCTTCGGGAGTTCGGGCTGGTCGACGACGAAACGACGACGGCGACGACCGTCCACGAGATCCAGGTTATCGACCCGGAAACGATGCCGAAGGCGTCCCCACACGACGTTCCGATCGACATCGTCTGCACGCCGGAACGGACGACCGAGACCGATGCCGGCGACAAGCCAACCGGAATCGACTGGCCGGCGCTTCCGACGGCGAAGATCGACGAGATACCGATCCTGCGTCGATTGCGCACGGAGTAAGGCCGTCTTTTTTTCGTCCGAGTCGATGCCTCACGTCTCTCGATCGAACGCCGTCCGCCACGACTCGGGGACGGGTACCGCGTCGCCGGTTTCACGATCGATGACGACCTGTACCGTGTGGCCGGTCGCTGCGAGCGTCTCCGCCGTGTGAATCTCGTAGTCCATCGGGATCGAGGAGCGACCGAGGTCGCCGATCGACACGCCGACGGTCACGTCGTCGTCGAGTTCGATCGGTGCCCGGTAGTCGATTTCGAGGCTCGCAAGCACCGTGTCGGCGGTGCTGAGATCGATCCCGAGTTGCTCCTCGTACAACAGCGCCCGGGCCTGCTCCAGATAGCTCGCGTACACTGCATTGTTGACGTGCCCCATCGGATCGAGGTCACGGAACCTGATCGGTACGTCGAACCGAACGTCGGCGGTGAACTCCTCGCCCATGGCAGGTTTCTCAGCGGCCGTCGTCTTGTAGCCGTCGGAGCATATCTAGTCCGTCCGTGGCAGTGCGTAGGCACCGGCGACGAAGAACCCGACGGCGAGGGCCGACAGGACGAACAAATCGAGATACGGGTCGCCACCGGTTCCGGTCGCAGCCCCAGCGTCGGGGGGCACGTACGTCGCCGCCCGGACACCGCGGGCGAAGTACGTCAGCGGCGAGAGGTCGAGCAGCGGGACGAACCACGACGGCAGCATCTCGGGCGGGACGAACGTCTCCGAGAGGAACAAAAGCGGGAGTCCGATTCCGTTTGCGGCGGCGACGACCCCGTCCTGTGAGTCGGCGAGTCGACCGAGAAGCGCGCCGATCCCACAGAACAGCGCGACGCCGAGGGCGATATACGGGACGAGCAGGGGCGAAAACCGGAAGGCTGCGTCGGTCACCGAGAGCACGAGAACGAGGATCAAAACCGCTGCGACGCCGATGATCAGGACGTTGATGAGCGTCTGTGCGAGGAGCCATTCGGCTCGCGAAAGCGGGGTCGTGGCCAGTTTCTCGAAGCGGTTGCCGTCGCGGTGTCTGGCGACCTCGCTACCGATTCGTGAAAGCGGGGTGAACAGGACGACGACGGCGAGGTACCCGGCGACGTAGTATCCCGCCGGTTCGGCGAACAGCCCGCCGCCGGTCGGGTCGGTGCTCACGAGCACGCCGAAGATGAGGACGATGATCACCGGGAAAAAGAAGGTGAAAAAGACGGCAGTGCGTCGGCGAACGAAGGCGCGGTAGGCGGCCGCAGCCTCGGCGCGAACGCGACCGATCCGACTCACGGCGACTCCTCCGAGATCGGCTCCACCGACGGGGTCGAACCTTCGAGCGACTCGTCCTCGGGGACGGCGTCGGTCACGGCGAGATAGGCGTCCTCCAGATCGGGCTGTCGCCAGATCAAGCCGTCGTAGGCCACCGCTGCCGCATCGAGTGTTTCGGCGACACGGCCGACTGCCGTCGGGGCGATCCCGCCGACCGCGACGGAGCCGCTCGTTTCGAGCAGGTCGTACCCGGCGGCTTCGAGTGTCTCGATCACCGCCTCCCGACTCGCGGTGTCGTGTGGTTCGATCACGAGACGGCTGTCGCCGCCGTATCGCTCGATCAGCTCCGACGGCGTGCCGAGTGCGGCCATTCGGCCGTCGGCGAGGAGGCCGACGCGGTCGGCCAGTCGCTCCGCTTCGGCCATGTAGTGTGTCGTGAGCAGAATCGTCGTCCCGCCGTCGGCCAATCGCTCGATCAACGCCCAGAGGTCCTGTCGTCCCGTCGGGTCGATTCCCGTCGTCGGTTCGTCGAGGATCAGAAGCTCCGGGTCGTTTACGAGTGCCGTCCCGACACAGACGCGGCGCTTCTGTCCGCCGGAGAGGTTCTCGTAGCTCGTTTCGGCGGCGTCGGCAACGCCGACATCGGCGAGGACGGCGTCGACCGAACGATGTTCGTCGTACAGTCCGGCGTAATACGAGAGCAGTTCCCTCGCTGTGAGTCGCTCCGCCGGCGAGAACTCCTGTGGCAGGAGTCCGATCCGCTCTCTTGCGACGGCTCTCGGAGAGTCACCGAACAGTTCGACGGTTCCCTCGGCGTCCGTCGTTCCCGTGAGGGCCCGGACGAGCGTCGTCTTTCCGGCACCGTTCGGTCCGACGAGTGCGAACACCTCGCCGGAGTCCACGGAGAGCGACACGCCGTCGAGTGCCACAGACTTCCCGTAGCGGCGATGGACGTTCTCGACGCGAATCGCCATACTACACCCCAGATCGGTGTGGGCCTAATACTGTCGACTCCGCTTTCCCGCCGCCGGCTCAAACGAGAGTCTCATCGCGACTGCTGAGGTAGTCGAACACTGCGCCAAGGCTGAACCCGTAGACGAGGTGGCCGGTCAGCGTAAACAGGACGTACAGAACGACCTCGAGGCCGGTGTATCCGATGTAAAATGCGAGGACGAACCCGGTCCAGAGGATGAATCCGAAGAATGCACCCTTGCGGGCGTAGGTCTCTCCCGGGAGGTATCGCCCGATTGCAGCAAAAAACAGCGGCCACGTCACCATCCCGCCTGCGAGAAACAGCAGGTAGCCGGCGGCCACCGGATCCACCGGAACAGCCCCTGCGAGTCCGGTCAACTCGACGATGAGCGAAAGCGATGTCATCTCGAAGCCTCCGACGGTGGAGCCGACGAGTAACACGACGGTCATCGCCGCCATCCCGACTGCACCACTGACCGCGCCGATCACCCCGTCGAAAACGATCCCAACCATCGAGTCCGATCCCCGATCGGTCGATCCGAACCCTGCGATACCGGAATCCTTCGATGTCATGGTTGTTGATAGCACACAATGCGTATATATCTGCTGTCGACCGCCCTCCCGGTCGGTGACGCGTGGCCGTCGGTACGTTCCGGCCGCCGGGACGGACGCGACCGCCGACACCCGACTCACTGGCGATTTCGACGCAACTACTGGAGACCGACGGTGGCGGCCGCAGAGGGGTTCAGGATCCGCCTGGACGATACAGCAACAACCCGACCGTGAGAACGAAGACGAACGTTCCGATCGTGTACGTCTGTGTACTTGCGACGCCGATCAATCCACCGCCGATGAAGCCGCCAAGAAGCGACGCGATCACCGGTAGCGTACAAGAGACACAGGAAAACACCCCGAGGAGGCCACCGGCAGCGATGCTGCTCGCGTCGAGGGCTGTCACGTACACCAGATACGCCAACACGGCGTATCCGAACGTGGTGAAGGGAATGACGGCGAATCGGACGACCTCGCCACCGTAGAGAATCGCCGGATTCCATCCCGGTGGCAGATCGGTTATCTGGACCGTCAGGCCGGTTGCGACGCCGCCTGTCGGTCCGAACACCCCTCCGACGACACACAGTAACACGAAGTATCCGACCGCGACCGTCGACGCCAGATACCGTCGGCGTCGATCTGCGGCGGGTGGTGATGCCCGAAGCAGCGCCCACGTTCCGACCGTGATCCACACGAGCGGAAACAGCCAGTGCGTCGTCGGCGAGGTGTCGGAACGAAGGGTAAAAACGAGGAGTAAACACAGGAGCGTGTTCGCGACCACGGCCGTATAGAGGACGCCCCGTCTGGTGTCTTCATCGAGCGATCGAACCGATTCTGCGGCCGAGTGGAGCATCCGTGTCCTCATACTGCGAGGGCCTCGACGATAATCGCGACGAGCAACAGACCGAGGTACGCATTCGACGCGTGGAAGGCACGGAACGCCGCCGCCTCAGTCTGTTCGCGGTGGAGCCGCACGACCATCCAAAGGAACACGGCGCCCACTCCGACGGTCGTTGCGCCGTACAGCCACCCGAAGTCCACGAGTGCAGCGAGGACGCTCGCACCGAGTAAGGTCCCGCCCAGATACAGCAGGATGTGTTTCCGCGTTTCGGTTTCTCCGCGGACGACCGGCATCATCGGGAACCCCCCACGCTCGTAGTCTTCCTTGTATGCGAGGGCGAGGTTGTAGAAGTGTGCCGGCGTCCAGAGGAAGATCACGCACGCGAGGACGACTCCGGGAAGCCCGAATCCGTCGGCGACGGCGACGTAGCCGATGAGTGCCGGGAGCGCGCCGGCGGCACCACCGAGAACCGTGTTCTGTACGGTATTCGGTTTCAGGATCAACGTGTAGACGACGCTGTAAAACGTGATTGCCACGAGTCCAAGCGCCGCGGCGAGGAGATTCACGGTGAGAAACGCTGCGAGTGACCCGACGGTGAGGACGCCGCCGAAGGCGAGTGCGTTGCGTATCGGTATCTCGTGGCTCGCGAGCGGTCGATCGGCGGTGCGCTGCATCCGTCTGTCGACATCTCGTTCGAGGACGTGGTTGAACGTCCCGGAGGCTCCGATGGCGAGAACGCCGCCGCCGAGGGTCGCGACGACGGTCCCGACGCTCGGTGTCCCTGCGAGTGCCATTCCGGCACCGGCGACGAGACACAGAAGCCACATCAGCCGTGGTTTCATGAGCCGGAAGTACGCCGACGCGATCGCACGGACGCGGGTCAGCCCCTCAAGCGATCCCGCGGTCGTCTCCGTCGAAATCTGCGGAGCCGTGCCCGCTTCGACACCGCTTGTCTTCGCTCCCGCCGTCGGCCCACTGGTTCCCGTGACCGAACCGGCGTCGGGGTCGTCGGTGCCCGTTTCGGCTTCGAGTTGCCAGGCCAGTGCGACGACGAGTGCCCCGAAGATCGTCATCGCGACCAGCAGATGGATCGGGCCGACGGTGACGCCGCCAGCAACGAACGCACCGACGGCGATCTGAATCGGATACAGCGCCACCGCAACGGCGAGTGCCGCACGAACACGCCGCGCAGAACTCCCCCAGGCGACGACCGCCGCCGTGAGGACGAGGACGCCGACGACACCCGCAGCAATGCGGTGTACGGCGCCGACGATCGTGGCCGGGTCGTCGAGACTGACGCCGCACAGCGGCCACCCGGAACACGCCGCAGCGGCATCCGCGAGTGCGGCCGTCGCACCGACGATGACGAGCACGTAGACGCCGACAACCGCTGTCGCGATGGTCGCCGCTACTGGGGGCCGGCGTATCATAGCTGACCCTTGGCGTGGGGATAATTATGCCCTGCGCTTCCAGGCGAGACAGCAGTTATTTAACGTGGTACTCCTAACGCCGATCCAATGAGGCCCGCCCGTACCGCCACGGCCGCACTATCGGCCCTAGTCTTGCTTTTCGTCGCCGTCGATCCAGCCCTCGCCCAGACGCGCAACATCGAGTTGATCACCGATCTCAACCGAACGCTCCTGTACGCCGCCATCCCGATCACGATCCTCGTCGAGGCGATTCTCATCTATGCCGTCGTCAAGTTCCGCAAGAACGACGATCCACAGCCGACACAGGAGAACAGACGGCTGGAGATCACCTGGACGATCGCAACCGCAATCGTTCTTCTGTTCGTCGGATTCGCTTCCTACCAGGTGCTGGCCGTCGAGGAGATCGGCAACCCGATCCCCGACGATCCCGACCGGATGGAACCCGACGTCTCCGAGGATCTGGAGGGGGCTGCCGGACCGCTCGCCGAAGAGGAAGGACAGGCCGAGGAAATCGAAGTGATCGCCTTCCGGTACGCCTGGGAGACGCGGTACGAGGGCGGTGATGCGTCGATCAACAACCGCATCGTGTTACCAGCAGACAGGCCCGTCTATCTCCACATCCGCTCGACGGACTGGCTACACATGCTCCACGTCCCGGATCTCGGGTTGAAACAATCGGCCTTCCCCGAGCAGTACAACACGATCAAAACCGAGGCGACCGAAACCGGTGAATACCAGTACTACTGCACAGAGTACTGTGGCGTCGGTCACTCACAGATGAACGGCGTCGTCGAGGTCATGGACCCCGACGACTACGACGAGTGGAAGGCAGAGCAACTCGAAGAGTAGCGATCCGACGACTGTTCTCGTTCGGCCGACCGTCCGCGACGTATTGGGAGGGTTTTTGTCACTGCAGTCGAAGGGGCGGGTATGAGCGTCGACACTGACGAGGGCCACGGAGGCCACGACCACCACCTGCCGGCCGTCGAGGACTGGCCGCGTGGATTCGGTGAAGCCTCCTGGTGGCCGTTTATCACCGCCATCGGTGGTTCAGGATACTACATCGGTGCCGCCCTGTTCGTGCTCGGACGGGGTGCCGACCCGATCATCAGTCCGATATTCGGACCGCTCGTGTTCATCGCGAGTACCTTCGCATTCCTCACCGGTCTCTACGGCTGGCTGTACCACGCCTTCATCGTCAACTTCTGGGAAGGCGAAACCGGCCACGGCGACGGCCTCCGACTCACGATGATCCTGTTTCTCTGCACCGAAGTTGCCACCTTCGGCGCCGGATTCGTCTACTACTTCTTCATCCGCGCTGGTGCGTGGGACAACCTCCCCAATATCGTCCTCACCGGCGACGTGTTGAACATGCTCGTCATCGTCAACACGCTGATCCTGATCGCCTCCTCGTTTACGATGCACTACGCCCACCACGCGCTGCTTAAAGGCAACCGAAGCCGATTTATCACGCTCCTCGGAACCACCCTCGTACTCGGCCTCGTGTTCATGGTCGGACAGGCCTACGAGTACTACGAGTTCATCGTTCTCAAGGGCTTCACCCTCGCCGAAGGTGCCTACGCCTCCGCATTCTACGGCATGACCGCACTCCACGGCCTCCACGTCGCCCTCGGTGCAGTCCTGCTTGCCATCGTCTTCATCCGGGCGCTGTTCGGCCACTACTCCCCCGAACGCCACACCTCCGTCAGCACCGTGTCGATGTACTGGCACTTCGTCGACGTCGTCTGGGTGTTCCTCGT
>JARWGK010000115.1:0-23809 GCA_040409725.1 Natronomonas sp. | reverse complement strand
GCATCGGTGTACCGCAACCGCTCCGCTCCGTACTGCACGGCCCCGTACGGCCCCGCCCTGCACTGCACTGCACGACCCCGCCCCGTCCCGCACAGCTTCGCATTCAGTCGATCTCTCCCGTGATTTCGGGTTCCTTCGTGGGCGCGTTGTGTTATTTTTCCAGCGCCAGCGACGCTAGAAGTGCCTCCAGTTGGATCTGCTCGTCGGCTCCGGCGGTGATCCGGTAGTCGGCCTCTCCGACCCGTTCCATGACCCGGACCGCCTGCCGATCGTCGAGTCCGAACTCCCAGACCGACCGGTGCATCTGATCGAGGATGTCCCCGCCGGCGATCCCGGCTTCGGTGAAGAGCGAATCGAGCTGTGATCGGGCGGCGGTAAAATCGCCGTCCAGTGCCGTCTGCACCATCGCCTCGATCTCCTCGGGGCGGGCCGTCGAGGTGATCGCGTACACCGCCTCCTCGTCGACCGTCTCGCCCATCACTGCCGCCGCCTGCAGTCCGTTTATCGCCTTCCGCATGTCCCCGCCGGCAGCGTAGACGAGTGCGTCGACGCCTTCGTCGGTGAGGTCGATCCCCTCGACCGCCGCGACCTCCCGGATCTGTGTCTCGATCGCCTCGTCGGGCAGCGGCGAGAACCGAAACAGCGCACACCGGGACTGGATCGGGTCGATGATCCGCGAGGAGTAGTTACACGACAGGATGAAGCGGGTGTTGTCGGAAAACTGCTCCATCGTCCGTCGCAGCGCCGCCTGTGCGTCGTCAGTGAGAGAGTCGGCCTCGTCGAGGAAGATGATCCGGTGGTCGTAACCGCCGAAGGCCGATCGCGCGAAGCTTTTGATCCGATCCCGGACGACGTCGATCCCCCGCTGGTCGGAGGCGTTCAACTCCAGGAAGTTCTCCTGCCAGTCGTCGCCGTAGATCTCGCGGGCGATGGCCGTGGCAGTCGTCGTGTTGTGCATCACGGTTGGAACGCTCCCGGCGACGTAATTTCGACTCCCGGGGACCGTGAGATCGTACACTCGCTGTGGTTCGTCGACCGTTTCGACGGCTTCGACTTCGTCGAAATACAAATCGCCCCGGCTCAGTGAGTGGAGCGTCTGGATGTTCCGGAGCACCGATTCGGTGAGCATCCCGCCTGCGACGTTGCGGATCTGCTCGACGACCGTTCCGAAGCGGGCTATCGTCGAAACGTCGTGGTCTTCGTTCTGGAGGAGATTGATGATGTCTGTTCCGAGAAACTCGGTCTCATCCGCGAGATGATTGTACGGAACGTCGAGACGCTCGATTGCGGCTTCGAGTTCAGACTGGACCGTGGAAACGTCCGGGACAGTGGTCGCATCGATCGATTCGAGGAGGGTCATGGCCCGCTCTCCGGAGGGTGTACGGCGTCCATCGGCGTACTCGAGCAGGCGGTCGGAGCGGATTCCTGTCGCCTCGGACAGCGATTTCCGTCTCGAAAGCGGTTCGAGTTCCGCTCGTCGTCTGATCCACGTCGCTGGAACCGATTCGAGGTGGCTAATCTGTTCTTCGAGACGGTCGAGTGTTTCGAGGGTTTCCTGTGCCGCTTCGAGCCGATCGGTTGCCGCATCCAGCACGCGGTCGATGTCCGTGAGGTAGTTCTCTCGGCCGGGCGTCTCTGGGTTCAGCGACTGTGTCAAAAGCTCATCCGCCGGGAGGTACAGCTCATCACACAGTTCCGAAACGGCACGCTGGGCTGGAACGGTATCGTGGTTCGGGTTGTGCTGTTTGTCTGCGTTGTTCGTGAGCCGCTGTTTCTTTTCTGGGATGTCGAACCCAACCGTCTCCCGAAACCGAGACAGCGCGTTTGCACCCGAAATATACAGCGTGTGGTACTCTCGCTGTCTCCCCGAACCGTTCGTTGCGGCCTTCATTTGGGCTTTTCGCCGGGAAGGGATTCCCTCCGCGGCAAGCAGATACGACAGCAGCGTGATCAGGTCTCCGTCCTTTTGAGTCAGCTCGACGATGCCGCCTTCGGTTACGTGACCTTCCGAATCGAACACCGACCGGAGAAACGCCCGGCGACATTCCGCATCGCAACACACGAGACGAGAGCCGACCACATTCTCCTCGAGAACACCGAAGCACCGTCGAAGGTAATGAACGACGGTTCGGTTGCTGAGAGAGCGGTACTCGACTCCCTTTTCGATTCCTGCTTTCGGTTCGATCCCGAACGTTTCGTCTGCGGCTGTTTCGAAGGCCTCCAGGAGCCGTTCGTCCGTGTTGTAGAACTTGATTCGGTTGTCGCTGATTCGCGCTTCACTCACCGCGAGACCCAGTAACGTTGCCAGCTGTGGCGTCATCGTCTGCGGTGGTTCGACGGGGTCACAGCGCCGGTTGTTCGGTGAGACGTACTGAATCGCCTCGATTTCTTTTTCGAGGTGTTCCGTTCTATCGCTCAGTGACTGAAGTGTCGAGAGTGAACACACAGTCGAGGTCGCATCGAGATTGAGTGATTCTGCCTGTCGACGATACGACTCGACTGTCTTCCGGGGAACGTCGAGTTCTGCGACGATCGTATCGGTATCTGCACCGTCCTGAAGACGGTTGTACACCGCCTGTTTCGTTCCGACGTTGTCGTCTGCTGTCGAAATCCCGTACTCCTCGGCGATGGATTCACTCACCCGAACGAAAATCCGATCGCCGTCGAGTGCGTTCATCCAGTCGATCTGTTCGAATGATTCTCTCTCCGCAACAGGAATCTTCCGTGGCCTGGCGATTCGATCGCCGGGGGTGAGATTGGTCGCCTTCCGCCACTCGAACCCGTCTCTGTCGACGACGAGTAGCCTGTGACCCGGTGTTACCGTGTGTGTACTCCCGTCTCTGGTCTCGATCTTTCGGAGCGTCTCTGCCTCCGTACTGAAAACATCCGACGGTGTGACGAATGAAAACCCTGTAGACTCGTCGTACGTCGCAATCTCGAGGTCTGCATCTGGTTCCGCAAAGCCCTCGATTTCGCCGACGACATCCTCGATTCGTCTGATGCCCTGATTCGTGAGTACGGGTGTCTCTCCGGTGACACACTTCCCGACGCCGGCCGGACCGGCGAACAAAAGGTGCGGCAAATCTTGCTGATTAATGTACTCCTGTACTCGGTTCGTGATCTCCTCCTGTCCGACGATGTCCGCGAGCGACTCGGGGCGATACTTCTCGATCCAGACCTCTCGGCCCCGGTCGGTTTCGGCAGCCTCGCTCATACAGGGCGGTCGCCGTCGTCGCCAATAAACCCCCCGAGAACAGGGTAAAAACACTTGTCGTGGCCCGTGTTGGATGGGTGTATGCGCCGCCTCCTCGTCGCTGGATTCGTCGTCCTGCTCGTCGTCTCGATCGTTCCGGGGCTCGCCGCGGCCGACACGCGGGTCGGCGGCACCGTCACCGTCGCGGCCGACGAAACGACCGACGACGTCTCCGCGACCGGTGGGACCATCGTCGTCGAGGGGACCGTCGATGGCGACCTCCGCGCCTACGGAAGCACGATTCGAATCGCCGAGGGTGGCGAGGTGACGGGGATCGTCAGAGCCTACGGCAGCGATGTCCGGATCGATGGAACCGTCGGCGGCAACGCCCTGGCGTACGGCGGCAGCGTCACGCTCGGAGAATCGGGCAGCGTCGACGGCTCCTTCGGTGCCGTCGCCGGATCGGTCGAAATCGCCGGCGCCGTCGGCAGCGACGCAAACGTCGTCGCCGGATCGACGGTGCTCACCGAGACGGCGACGATCGACCGGAATCTGAACTACGCCGGAGCGCTCGAAGACCGCGGGGCGACCGTCGACGGTGCGGTCCAGAGTACCGAGGATCTCGCCCTCGTCCCGCCGCTTGCGCCCTTCGTCTTCGCCGCCGGTGGACTCCTGTTCGTCGGCAACCTCCTGCTCGGGGCGATCCTCCTCCGGCTGTTCCCCGAGTTTGCCGACGCGGCGACGGAGACGGTCGTCACCGAACCGCTCCACACCGGCGGTGCCGGCCTCGCCGGTCTCGTGGCCCTCGGCGTTGCAGTTCCGCTGTTTGCGATCACGATCGTCGGATTACCGATCGCCGTCGCGCTTCTGGCCGTCGGAGCGGTCGGAGCGTGGGTCGCGGCCATCTACGGCCGGTACGTCGTTGGCGCGATCGTCCTCTCGTACACCGACGTCGAAAACCGGTATCTCGCCCTCCTCGTCGGCGTCGTCGGCGTGGGACTGCTCGGATTGGTCCCGTTTCTCGGGATCGCGATCCGGGCCATCGTGTTGCTGCTCGGTGCAGGTGTCCTGGTTTTCGGCGCTCTCGCCGCCCGGGAGTTGATCGACCGTGGCGGCGGGCTGACCTCGATTTGAACGCCGCCGATCGAACACGCCCGGACTGCTCCGATCGACGCCACCGAACGCAGAGCCGATCGACACCGACGCGGTGTTCGACTGCAACCGACGTATTTAAAATGACGAAGCTAATTCGAAAAAACCACGTTTCGATCGAATGAACGACAACGATCGGTCGATCCTCTCGATCACGATGTTGGGACACGGGATGGTCCACATGTACGAACTGGCCATTCCGATCTTCATCACCGTCTGGATCGCGGAACTCGGAGCCACCTCGGCGACCCTCGGAATCGCCGTCGCGATCGGATACGCCCTCTACGGCATCGGCTCGGTCCCGGGTGGCGTCGGGACGGACGCCTACGGTTCGAAGCGGTTGCTCGTCGTCTGTCTGCTCGGTATGGGGCTTTCGTTCGGACTGCTTGCGTTTGCGGACGGTCTTTTGGGGGTGACGCTTGCGCTTGCGGTCTGGGGGCTCGCGGCGAGTCTGTATCACCCCGCCGGACTGCGGCTCATCAGCACGGGCGTCACGGAGCGTGGAACCGCCTTCGGCTACCACGGCATCGCCGGCAACGTCGGAATTGCCCTCGGGCCACTCGTCGCCGCGACGCTACTCGTCGTCGCAAACTGGCGCGTCGTCGCGGCGCTCATGGCCCTTCCGGCACTCGCAGGGGCGATTTATACGACGTACGTCTCAGTCGAGGAACTGGCCGCCGTCGACGACGCCTCGCCGGCGACGACCGACGGTGGATCGGAACCCACCGACGGCGGTGAAGCGACCGACGCCCTTTCGGCGGCCGAAGGACCCTCTCTCCGGAGCGTCCTCACCGACACCCGGATGATATTCGCCGGTGGATTCCTCGTCGCGTTCCCGATGTTGATCCTCGAAGGGCTGTTCTACCGGGGTGTGTTGACCTTCCTGCCGAACGTGCTTGCGAGTTACGAGAGCCTCACGCCGATAACCGTCGCCGGAGAGCGCGTCGATCCGTCCGGATACGTCTTCACCGGGCTGTTGGTCGTCGGAATGGCCGGACAGTACGTCGGCGGCAGGTTGAGCGATGCGATGCCGCCGGAAAAGGCAGCGGTCGGTGCCTTTGCCCTCCTGTCGCTTATCAGCGTCCTGTTCGTCCCTGCGGCGAGCAGCGGACTGATCGCGCTTTTGCTCGTGAGCGGACTGCTCGGATTCGTCCTCTTCGGCGAACAGCCCCTTCTGCAGGCGATCGTCGCCGACTATTCGGACTCCGACGTTCGTGGCCTCTCGTACGGATACATGTTCCTCGGCGTCTTCGGGGTCGGTGCAGTCGGCGCGGCCGTCAGCGGAGCCGTCCTCGCCTACACGACCCAGCAGGTGCTGTTTCTCGTGCTCGCGGTCGTCCCGTTCGTCGCCGCGCTCATCGCCGCGGCGCTGTGGCGCTCCCGCGGAATCGAGTGACCCACGCACGGAACGGCGAGACGCTGCGTTTCATCGGCAGTTCGATCGAGGATTCCGACGAACTCACGGTCTCCGGCCCCGAAGTATCGGTGTGCACGTCACCTGTGAGGTGGTCGGCGGCGAGACACACGAGGTCGATCTGCCGAGCGACGGGACCTACGGCGACCTCCTCGGAGCCATCGGGCTCTCTCCACAGGAGGCGTCGATTCTCGTCGATGGGTCGCCGGTTCCGGCGGACGAACAGATCGAGGCCAGACGGGTCCAGGCCCTGCGTCTCGTCAAGGGTGGCACCCACCGACCGACACACGGCCGACCCGACGTCTCGATCGGACCCGCCGAAACCGACGAGGATCGGGCGGCCGTCCGGGCGCTCGTCGACGTTGCGATGCTAGAGATCGATTCCGAAACCCTCGATCGCTCGCTCCTGCTTCTTGCGGCCGACGACCGACCGGTCGGAGGGCTCGTTCTCGACGGATCCGAAATCGCTGCCGTCGCCGTCTGCCGGGGGCGCAGAGGCGAGGGAATCGGATCGGCGCTCGTCGCTGCAGCGGCGACACGCCGGCAGCCCCTCGTCGCGGAGTTTCGCCGGAGTGTCCGTCCGTTTTACGAGGCCCTCGGATTCGAGATCACCGACGACGGGACAGGACGCTGTCGGGGACGACTCCCGCGGTCAGGTGACGGCCTCGAGGAGTGACTCCCCCTCGTCGAGCAGCGCTTCGACCCGCGCTTCGGTGGCGCCCTCGGCGTACAGCCGAAGCTTCGGCTCCGTCCCGCTCGGACGGACGAGCAGCCACGACCCGTCCACACACAGCAGTTTGAACCCATCCAGCGTGACGACATCGTCGATTTCGACGCCTGCGATCGTCTCCGGAATCGCCGCTTCCAGCCCCGAAAGTGCCGCAGCCTTCCGATCCTCCGGACAGCGGATGCTCCGTCGACTCTGCACGACTGCGCCGTGTTCGGCCCGCAGCCGATCGATCCGATCGTCCAGCGATTCGCCCGTCTCCGCGGCGGCGACGAGCGCCGCCGTGAGCACCCCATCCTTGTTCCGAACGTGGCCCCGCAGTCCGAAGCCACCCGACTCCTCGCCGCCGACGAGGGCGTCGCTTTCGGCCATCGCCGCGGCGACGTGTTTGAAGCCGACGGGCGTCTCACGCACCGTCTCCCCGCGTGCGGCGGCGATCCGATCGATCAAAAACGTCGTCGACACCGTCCGGACGACGCCGCCGGTGTCGCCGTCGAGCAGGTGGTCGTATAGCAGCGCAAACAGCAGATTCGGATCGACGAACCCCGCGGAACTGACGACGCCGAGACGGTCTGCGTCGCCGTCGTTTGCGACGCCGAGGTCCGCGTCACCGTCGACGACAACCTCCCGAAGCGTCCCGAGATGCTCCTCGATCGGCTCCGGCCGGACGCCGCCGAACTCCGGATCCCTGTCCGACCGGAGTCGAATCACCTCCGCACCGAGACGCGACAGAAGTGCGTCGGTCACCCCGCGACCGCTGCCGTGCATGGCGTCGTAGGCGACCGTCAAACCCGAAAGATCCGCCTCGAGAAACGCCTCGGCTTCGTCGAGGTAGACGCCGATCAGATCCGTCTCCGTGACCGTTCCTCGCGTCTCGTCGACCGGATCCGGCGGCCGGAGTCGTTCGCCGATGTCGTCCATCACCGCCGTCGGTGCGGGCGCACCGTCACTCGTGAGGAACTTGATGCCGTTGTCGGTCGGCGGATTGTGACTCGCCGTCACCTGCAGCCCCCCCGAGAGCCCGCGTCGCAGTATCGACCGGGCGACGACCGGCGTCGGGGTGTCCCGTTCGGTGAAGACGACCTCGAACCCACCGGCACACAGGACCCGAGAGAGCTCCTCGGCGGCGGCACGGGAGCCCGCCCGCGGGTCGTAGCCGACCGCAACCGGTGCCTCTTCGTCCTCCGCTCGGAGGTAATCGACGACCGCCTGCCCGATCGCTCGAATCCGCGGCGTGGTGAACTCCGATACGGGTACCCGCCAGCCGTCGGTTCCGAACCGAACGCCGTCGAACCTTCCGTCCCCACCGTTTTCTCCCTGCTCGTCTTCGCCCATACGCATCCGAGAACAACCAGCCTCAAAAACACCCCGGGCGGTCGACCGAAAGGCGGGGTTTTTGAGTCGTCCACCCCGACCACCTCGTATGGATCCGCCGCTGTGGACCGACCGCCACGCACCGACGCTGTCGGAGTTGCCACAGGACAGCGTCCGTGAGTACCTCACCGGTGCTGTCTCCGAGCCGATCAACCTCGTCGTCTACGGTCCTCGCGGCGTCGGAAAGACGGCCGCCGTCCGGGCGCTCGCCGCCGAGGCCCACGCCGATTCGGACAACGATTTCGTCGAGATCAACGTCTCCGATTTCTTCGATCGGAGCAAAAAGGAGATCAAAAACGACCCGCGGTTTGCGTCGTTTCTGCGCGGCCGATCGCGGCTCTCGAAGCGGGACATGATCAACCACGTTCTGAAGGAACAGGCCTCCTACGCGCCGGTGTCCGGCGACTACCGGACGATACTTCTCGACAACGCCGAGGCGATCCGAGAGGACTTCCAGCAGGCGTTGCGGCGGGTGATGGAGCGACACCACGAGGCCACCCAGTTCGTCATCGCCACCCGGCAGCCCTCGAAGCTGATTCCGCCGATCGAATCCCGGTGTTTCCCGGTTCCGATGCCGACGCCGACACACGAGGAGACGGTGGCGGTGTTGGAACGGATCGTCGAAGCCGAGGGCGTCGAGTACGACAGCGAGGGACTGGAGTACGTCGCCGGCTACGGCGACGGCAACCTCCGCCGGGCGATCCTCGGCGCACAGACCGCCCACACCGACGCCGGGGCGGTGACGATGTCCGCCGCCTACGAGGCTCTGGGCGAGGTCGGCATCGACGATCAACTGGAGACGATCCTCGACGCCGCCGAGGCGGGCGACTTCGAGGACGCGCGGAGCGAACTGGACGATCTGCTGTACGACGACGCCTACGACGGCGAGGAGATTCTGCGAAACCTGCTGCGGATCGCCCGCGGCCGGTACGACGGACAGCGGCTGGCGGAGCTGTACGCCCTCGTCGGCGAGATCGATCTCGAACTGACGGAGGGGACGAGCGACCGAGTGCACGTGGGGCGGTTGTTGGCGGAGTTGGGGCGGTAGGGAAGAGAACGTGTGGGAGGTTGCGAGTGAGCGACCGAGTGCACGTGGGGCGGTTGCTGGCGGAGTTGGGGCGGTAGTGGAGAGAACGTGTGCGGGGTTATGGTTTTATAGAAAATGCAAGGCGAAAACCCACGGCTTTAGCCGTGGGATGAAGCCGACGACTGGGAATCAAACCACGTTCCAGTAGCAGGCCGACTCCCCCATCGGTTAAGAAGCACCAGTGCTACGTATAACATATGAAGGTGCGGCGTACCGTCCCTGTTGCACTCGACGTGGACAATGACGACGCCGTACTCCTCGAAGACACCGTAGATACCTTCCTCTGGTCGGCGCAGTACGTCGTAGACCACGCTTTCCAAGACGAGTACGTCACCACCAGCAAAACCACGCTGGACGATGAGACCTACGACGATGTACGCGAAAAAACGGACGGCTTCAACGGCGGCCTCGTTCAAGCTGCTCGCAACAAGGCCGCTGAAGCCTGCAAAAGCGTCGTCGCACGCTGGAAGCGAGGCAAGAAGGCATCAAAACCGTCGTTCACCAGCCCGCACATCGTCTATGACAAACGCACCGCAACCTTCCACGACGAGTACGTGAGCCTCGCCACCACAGACGGTCGCATCGAAGCCGACTACGTGCTCCCCGGCGAGGATAGCGACACACCGCACTCGGAGTACCTATTTTCAGACGAATACGAAACAACGGGTGCGGAACTACACTATCACGACGGTGACTGGGTGCTTCACGTCCACTGCAAGATGGAGGTGGAGTCCGACACGTCAGAACAGGCAACACCTGAGAACGGAACGGTTCTCGGGGTTGACCTCGGCGTGAACAACCTCGCTGTCGCCTCGACGGGCACGTTCTGGACAGGTGACGAGTTCGACCACTGGCGACGAGAATACGAGAAACGCCGTGGCTCACTCCAGCAGTGTGGAACGCGATGGGCGCACGAGAACATCCAGTCTGTCGGACGAAAAGAGGAAGGGCGATTCGACCAGATGCTCCATCGCATCAGCAACGAACTCGTCGCTGAAGCCCGTGAAAACGAGTGTTCGGTGATTGCGTTCGAGGATTTGACCGATATTCGTGAGCGGACTGGTGCGTCGTGGGGTCACAAGTGGGCGTTCGACCGCCTGTACGAGTACGTCGAGTACAAGGCGGAAGAATACGATATTGCGGTTGAGCAGGTTGACCCTGAAAACACGAGTCGGCGTTGCTCACACTGCGGGTTCACCCATCCCGACAACCGGGACGGCGAGGAGTTCGCGTGTCCGAAGTGTGGGTACGAGAACCACGCCGACTACAATGCCGCGAAGAACATCGGCTTGCGGTATCTCCGTCGCAGCCAAACTGGGGGCGATGGAGGCGCACCCTTGGGCGTGCGCTTGAACAGCGGGGTGATGAACGTGAACGGAGGCTATTCTCCTGCCTCACCTGAGGCCAGAACGGGAGTCCACGCTGAATCCCACGACTTCAGTCGTGGGTAGCTCAAAATCGATGTCTGGTGGAGACCGGTCCTCGTCAGCGCCGTTCGAGGACGTGAATGTGCCGGACGAGCGATCGATGCACCCGGCGTTCGAAGTGGGAGTCGACGCGCCAGCCGGCGGCTTCGGCCACCGTGTCGTAGTCACGATCACCGACGACGACGGCTCGGGGGGTGACATCGCCGACGGCAGACAGCATCGCCTCGACGAGTTCATCGAGTGGCCGACCGGCGATCTTCGACTGTCGGCCGTATGGAACGTCGACGACGGCGCCGTCGAAGCCACCGTCGAACGGGAGTCGGGTGGCGTCGCCCTGCAGCACCGCACCCGCCTCCAAGTACGCCCCCAGGTTCCGTCTGGTTCCCTCGACCATCTTTCGCTGTGCGTCGACGCCGACGACCGACGCACCCGAGAGCCCGGCTTCGATCAGCAGGCCGCCGGTGCCACACATCGGATCGAGGATCCGGGCGTCCGGTTTCGCGCCGGCGATGTTCGCAAGCGCCCGGGCGTCGATCGGGTCCATACTCCCGGGCTGAAAGAAGGGGCGGTTCGTCGGCTTGCGAGTTCCGTAGTCGCGGCGGCTCTCGGCGACGACCCAGCCGAGGGCGGCCGTCTCGGCGAAGGCTGCGACGAGCGTGTGATCGGGATCGTCAAGGTCGACGTCGAATCCGCGGTCGACGAGGATCGCTCCGAGTCGTCGCTCTGCCGCCTGTGTGTCGACGCCGCTCTCGCCGCGAACGTCGACGGCTCGAACCGCGACCGTCCCCGATCTGTCGGTCGACGACGCTTCGAGGGCGACGATGGCGTCCTCGATCTCCGGCCGGCAGGTTGCGAGCAGCCGGGAGACTCGACGGGTGTAGGCGAGCGTCTCGACGTCTCCGATGCCGCGGGCGGTTGCGAGTCCCGTTCCGAGGGCCGACACGTCGGAGCAGCGACTCGCCGCCTCCCGCCGAGCGAAGCGGTCGTCTTCGCCCGCCAACTCCAGCAGGTACACGGCCGAACTCGTCGCCCTCGACGAATAAACACCCCGGTCGGTTCCCGGCGACCCGGCCGTCGGAAACGACGGCCGGCCGACGATCGGTCGTTTTATCGATCCGACCTGTTGCCCGATCACCCACATTTATAAGACTTAAATACGTGTTTTAAATCGAGACATGCAGGATCCGAAGGAGACAATCAACATCGAAAACGTGGTCGCCTCGACGGGAATCGGACAGGAACTCGACCTCCAGAGCGTCGCGATGGATCTTGAAGGGGCCGATTACGACCCAGAACAGTTCCCGGGGCTCGTCTACCGCACCCAGGAACCCAAATCTGCCGCGTTGATCTTCCGTTCCGGCAAGATCGTCTGTACCGGCGCCAAATCGACCGACGACGTCCACCAGTCGCTCCGGATCGTCTTCGATAAGCTCCGTGACCTCGAGATTCAGGTCGACGAGGATCCGGAGATCGTCGTCCAGAACATCGTCACGAGCGCCGATCTGGGGCGAAACCTCAACCTCAACGCAATCGCGATCGGCCTCGGCCTCGAAAACATCGAATACGAACCCGAGCAGTTCCCGGGTCTGGTCTACCGACTCGACGATCCCGACGTGGTAGCGCTGCTTTTCGGCTCCGGAAAGCTAGTCATCACCGGCGGCAAGGAACCCGACGACGCCAGAGAGGCCGTCGACAAGATCGTCTCCCGACTCGATGAACTCGGGCTTCTCGACGGATAACAGCGTCAACTACTCACGTCGCGGCACCGTATCTCCGATATGCTCCCGTTGCAGGCCGAATTCGTCGGTGGCGGCCTTCTCGCCCTCGCCGTCACCTTCCTTCTGACGACGCTTTTTTATGCCGTGACCCTCCATCTGGCCGCCCTCTGGGTGCTCGGCGACGAGCCTCACCAGCGTGCCGTCGCCGTCGCTCCGGTCCCGGCGGCGATTGCGATCCTCTTTTCACCGTACGGCTTCGCCGTCGTCCTTCCGCTCACGTTCGTCGGTGCGGCGATCGCGATCAGACAGATCTACAAGCTCAAAACGTCCGCCGCATTGCTCTTGACGACCTTTCATTACGCAATCGCCGTACTGCTCGGATTCGCCTTCGGAAACCTGTTTTTGAGCTGATCGCTGCGGTCGAACAGCAGTTCACTCGACGAGTCGCTCGATTTCGGTGACGAGGATGTCACTCGCACCGGCGGCCCGCAGATCCGGGATCACCTCGAACACCTTCCGTTCGTCGACGACGACGTGTACCGCGACCGACTCCTCCTCGCCTTCGACGTCCATCACCGTCGGACCGCCCATTCCCGGAATGACCTCCTTGACGCTCTCGATCGAGTCGCTCGGAACGTTCATCATCAGATAGCGCTTGCCGTCGGCTGCGATCACCGACTGCAGCGCCGTCGTGACCTGCTTGACCTTCGGGTCGTCGGCGAGTTCGGGGTCGGCAAACAGTCGCACCGACGATTCGAGCACCTCGTCGATCACGCGGAGCCGGTTCATCCGCAGCGTCGTTCCGGTGGAGGTGATGTCGACGATTGCGTCGGCGATGTCGACGTGTGGCGTGAGCTCCGTCGCGCCCGAGACCTCGACCAGATTCGGTCGAATCCCGAGTTCGTCGAAGTAGCCTCGGGTGATCGTCGGAAACTCGGTCGCGACGGTGCCGGCGGCGAGCTCCTCCGGAGTCTCGATGTCGCCTTCCTCTGGGGCGGCCAACACGAGCCGACATCGGCCGAACCCCAGATCGAGCAACTCGACGAGATCTGCCTCCGACTCCTCGTGCTGGTCGAATCCGGTCACACCGAGTGCAGCCGCACCGTCACCGACGTATTCGGGGATGTCAGCCGCGCGCGCGAAGAGGACGGACACGTCCGGATCGACGGTGTCGGCGTACAGCTTTCTGTCGGCACCGTCTGTGACGTGCAGGCCGGCCCGCTCCAGCAACTCCATCGTCGGATCGTGCAGACGGCCCTTGTTGGGTACGGCAATTCGCATACCCGCTGATTCAGCGCCCGGCCTCTTCGGGTTGTCGCTGTGTGGGGAGCCAGCCGACAGTATCAATCCATCCGAGAACGCATCCCTCGGTATGAGTACGCTCCGAATCGACGGCGGTGAGGTGCTGTTGCCGGATGGGACGGTCGACACCGCCGACGTGTTGATCGATCGTAACGAGGGGACGATCCTCGACGTCGGGACCCCCGGCGGCGGCGACGAGACGCTCGACGCGACCGGGTGTCTCGTGATCCCGGGTCTGATCAACGCCCACTGTCACGCGGGAATGACGCTGCTGCGTGGCTACGCCGACGACAAACCCCTCGAGTCGTGGCTCCGGGAGGACATCTGGCCGATCGAGGGCGTCCTCGATCCGGCCGACGTCCGGGCCGGGACGAAACTCGCCTGTGCGGAGATGATCAAGGCCGGTATCACCGCATTCAGCGACATGTACTTCCACGTCCCGGCGGCGGTCGACGCAATCGAGGCCTCGGGACTGCGCGCTCGCGTCGGACACGGCGTCGTCACCGTCGGCAAGGACGATGCCGAGGCGTCGGCGGATTTCGAGGAATCGCTGTCGATCGCCGAGGAGTTCGACGGCGCGGCGGCGGGCCGGATTCAGACGGCCGTGATGCCCCACTCGCTCACAACGGTCGACACCACCTTCCTCGAGGAGTACGTGCCACAGGCGCGTTCTATCGGCGTCCCGCTCCATTATCACGCAAACGAGACGCCCGAGGAGGTCGATCCGATCGTCGACGCACACGGCGTCCGTCCGCTGGAGTACGCCGACGACCTCGGGATGCTCACCGCCGACGATTACGTCGCCCACGCCGTTCACGTCGACGACGCAGAGATCGACCTTCTCGCCGACCGTGGGACCGCCGTGGCCCACTGCCCGGCCTCGAATATGAAACTCGCAAGCGGGATCGCACCGGTACAGCGGCTGCTCGATGCGGGCGCGACGGTCGCGGTCGGGACCGACGGCCCGGCCTCGAACAACGATCTGGATCTGTTCGACGAACTCCGGGATGCGGCGATGGTCGGGAAACTCGCCGCCGACGACGCCGCTGCGGTTCCCGCGGAGGCGGCCGTTGCCGCCGCGACGCAGGGCGGAGCCGAGGCGCTCGGCATCGACTCCGGGGCGATCGAACCGGGGAGAAACGCCGACGTCGCCGTCGTCTCGCTGGACGCGCCGCATCTCACGCCGGCCCACGACCTGTCGAGTCACCTCGCCTACGCCGTCCGTGGGAGTGACGTCCGTCACACCGTCGTCGACGGTGCAGTTCTGATGCGTGATCGGACACTGACGACGCTCGACGAGGCGTCGGTCGTCGAGACGGCCGAACGGCGAGCGGCGGCGGCGACCGAACGGGTCTCGCAGTGAGCGAATAAACGACGAGAGACCGGTTTTGAACCATCTAATGGAATTACAGACGGTTTCGGCGTTCGTGGACGGCCGCTGAACGAACTGAACGAGAGTCTCGGTTTATGAGGGTTGCATCTGTCGAACAGGACGAAATGAACCGAGAACGACTCACCGCGATCGCGCTGTCGGCGCTGATGATCCTGTCGGTCGTCGGCCCTGCGACCGCTGTCGCACAGGACGACGACGCGACGGCTCTGTCGATCGACGTGACACAGACGAACGAGAGCGTAGACATCACCGTCACAGACGGTGACGGTCCCGTCGAGGGGGCGGACGTGACCGTCGAACAACTCGAAGCGGATAGCGACGAAGAGACTGAAGAGGAAGACAGCGACGAGACTGAAGAGGAAGACAGCGACGAGACTGAAGAGGAGACTGAGGAAGAGGATAGCGAAGAGACGGACGAAGAGACGGACGAGGAAACGGAGGAAGAAGATAGCGACGAGACGGACGAAGAGACTGAAGAGGAAACGGACGAAGAGGATAGCGACGAGACGGACGAAGAGACTGAGGAAGAGGATAGCGACGAGACGGACGAAGAGACTGAGGAAGAGGATAGCGACGAGACAGACGAGGAGACCGAAGAGGAAGACGGTGACGAGACGGACGAAGAGACTGAGGAAGAAGATAGCGACGAGACGGACGAGGAATCCGACGAATTCGAGTACGACGGCGTCGGCACCTACACGACGGACGCGGAGGGGACGGTCTCACTTCCGGTGCCGGAGGAGGACGTGACCGTTAGCATCACGGCATCCGACGACGATCGAACGACGAGCATCACCGTCGAACTGGACGGCGCAGACGAGGAGACCGAGGAAGACGAAGACGCCCCACAGCCGTTCGGACAGGAGGTTTCCTCGTTCCTCCAGCAGCTCATCCAGGATCCGGATAACGTGACGATCGGCCCGCAGGTCGCACACTTCGTCACCGCAAACAACCCGGGCGATCCGCCGGAACACGCCGGCCCGCCGGAGCACGCTGGCCCACCGGAGAACGTGACCGACCGTGCCGACAACACGACTGACGCCGGACCGCCGGCCGACGCCGGTCAGCCGGACAACGAGACGGAACGCGGTCCACCGACGAACGACACGGACGACGACGCTGAGCGCGGTCCACCGGAGCACGCTGGCCCACCACACGACGACACTGAGGACGGAGACGAACAGGACGCCGAATCCGACGAGCAAAGCGACGACGCCGACTCCGACGACGAGGGTGCTTCCGATGACAGCGGAAGCAGCGAGAGTGGAAGCAGCGAGAGTGGGAGCAGTAACGGTGGCGGCAATGGTGGAAGCAGTAACGGTGGCAGCAACGGTGGAAGCAGCAACGGTGGCGGCAACGGTGGCCCGCCGTAGTTCACAGCGATCGAGCAACTCCTGTTTTCGGTAGCGTTTTCCCCGCTTCGGCCCTTCTTGCTGGTATGACAGCACGAACGATCACGGACCGTCTCGACGGGGAGGGCCACCGTGAATCCGGACGGAAGAAAATCGAGTGGGCGAGACAGCACATGCCGATCATGTCGGCGGTCGCCGAGGAGTTTTCGGCGGCACAGCCACTCGACGGCGAGGTAATCGCGATGGCGATGCACGTCGAGGCGAAGACGGCGGTGCTGACCGAGGTGCTCGCCGAGGGCGGTGCCGAGGTCGCCATCACCGGCTGTAATCCGCTTTCGACCCACGACGACGTTTCGGCCGCGCTGGACGCCACGGACGGGATCACCTCGTATGCGAAACGCGGGGTCGACGACGACGAATACTACGAGGCGATGGAGGCCGTCATCGGCCACGAGCCGACGATCACGGTCGACGACGGCGGCGACCTCGTCTTCGCCATCCACGAGGACTACCCCGAGTTGATCGACTCGATCGTCGGCGGGTGTGAGGAGACGACGACGGGCGTCCACCGGCTGCGGGCGATGGCCGACGACGGCGAGTTGCGGTATCCGATGTTCGCGGTCAACGACACGCCGATGAAGCGGCTGTTCGACAACGTCCACGGCACCGGCGAGGCGTCGCTTTCGAGCATCGCCTCGACGACGAATCTCTCCTTCGCCGGCAAGAACCTCGTCGTCGCCGGCTACGGCTACTGTGGAAAGGGCGTCGCAAAGAAGGCGGCCGGACAGAACGCGAACGTCATCGTCACCGAGGTCGAACCCCGGCGGGCGTTGGAGGCGCACATGGAGGGCTACGACGTCATGCCGATGGACGAGGCCGCGGCTAAGGGCGACGTGTTCGTGACGACGACGGGCAATCGGGACATCATCACAACGGAGCACGTAGCGCGGATGTCCGACGGCGTCGTGCTCGCAAACGCCGGCCACTTCAACGTCGAGATCGACCTCGAGGGGCTGGCCGAGATGGCCGTCGCCCAACAGCAGGTGCGCGACGGGATTCAGGAGTATCGACTCGAGGACGGACGACGGATCAACGTCCTCGCCGAGGGACGGCTCGTGAACCTCGCTGCACCGGTTTCGATGGGGCATCCGGTCGAGGTGATGGATCAGAGCTTCGGGATTCAGGCCGTCTCCGTCCGCGAACTGGTCGAAAACGGCGAGGCCTACGATCCGGGCGTCCACGACGTGCCCGATCGACTCGACCGCGAGGTCGCGGAGATCAAACTCGCCGCGGAGGGGATCGAAATCGACGAACTGAGCGACGCCCAGGCCGAATACATGGATAGCTGGCGACACGGGACCTAGGGGCCGAGAAACGCGGCGGTCGGTCGCCGCACGAATGGAACGGAGTCGGAACCGCTAACAGCCAGCCGCGTCCAAGGCCACACAGGAATGAGACTACCGGAGACGCAGGTCGCCCTCTTGAACGCGGCGAGTGCGACCGACGAACGGTCGATCGAGGAGATTGCCGCCGACGTCGAGGCCGATCCGACGGCCGTCGAGCAGGCTGCCTTCGAACTCGAATCGTCGGGGCTCGTCTCGGTCGAAACCGAAACCGCGGAGACGGTCACGCTGACTGCAGAGGGACAGACCTACACGAAAGCGGGGCTGCCGGAGCTGCGGCTCTATCGGGCTGCCGCCGAGGCTGGCGGCGAGGTACAGATGGGTGAGGCCATCGGGGCTGCGGGTCTCGACGGCCCGACGGTGGACATCGCCCTCGCGAACTTCTCCCGGAAGGAACTTGGATCGATCGACGACGGCCGGGTGACGGTCGCCGAGGCCGATCCGGAGAGCGATCCGGAGGCGGTGGCACTCGAATCGATCGCCGACGGCGAGACGGAGTACGTCGAACCGGCGGTACTCGATCGACTCGAATCTCGCGGACTGATCGAGCGCACCGAGACGACCACACACCGCGTCACGCTCACGGAGACGGGTGTCACGGCGCTCATGGAGGGCATCGAGGTCGCAGAGACCGTCGGTGCCGTTACCCCCGAGCTGCTGACGAGCGGGGAGTGGGCCGACGTGGAGTTCGCCGAGTACGACGTCACCGCCGACGCCGAGACGATCCACGGCGGGAAAGAACACATCCTCCGGCAGACGGCAAATCGGGTGAAGGACGTGCTGGTCGGGATGGGGTTTCAGGAGATGGAAGGCCCTCACGCCGACGCCGACTTCTGGATCAACGACTGTCTGTTCATGCCGCAGGACCACCCCGCCCGGACCCACTGGGACCGGTTCGCACTCGACGTGCCGCCGATGGACGCCGCCGATCTGCCGGACGGACTGCCCGAGCGCGTCGAGTCGGCCCACAGAAACGGCGTCGGCGAGGACGGCGAGGGGTATCACTCGCCGTGGTCGCTGGATTTCGCCCGAGCGATCGCGCTGCGAGGCCACACCACCTCGCTTACGACCCGGCATCTCTCCGGGGAGGCAGTCGGCGATGTCGAGCCGCCGGCCCGGTATTTCAGCGTCGAGAAGGTCTACCGCAACGACACGCTCGATCCGACACACCTCCTCGAGTTCTTCCAGATCGAGGGCTGGGTGATGGCCGAGAAGCTGTCGGTGCGGGATCTGATGGGCACGTTCACGGAGTTCTACGAACAGTTCGGCATCACGGATCTGGAGTTCAAACCTCACTACAACCCCTACACCGAGCCGAGCTTCGAGCTGTTCGGCACCCACCCCGAGACCGGCGAGTTGATCGAGGTCGGCAACTCCGGGATCTTCCGGGAGGAGATGCTGCAGCCACTCGGCGTCGAGGCCGACGTGATGGCGTGGGGGCTGTCCCTCGAACGTCTGCTCATGTTGATGTACGGCTTCGAGGATATCCGGGACGTCCACGGGACGCTCTGTGATCTCGAACTGCTGCGGGACGTGGAGGTGGTGCGATAATGCCCGTCGTCGACGTCGATCCAGAGGAACTGCGGCGGCTGGTCGGGACGGAGAAATCCGACGCGGAACTGAAGGCGGATCTGTTCGCCTTGGGTCTCGAGTTCGAGGGCGAAACCGACGACGGTGAGTTCGAACTCGAGTTCGCCCCGGATCGGCTGGATCGGCTCTCAGTCGAGGGGATCGCCCGCTCGCTGCGGTATCAGTACGGCACGGACCGCGGACTGTACGTTCCCGACACGAACGACGCCGAGTGGACGATTCGGGTCGACTCTTCGGTGCCCGACGGCCGGCCGTACGTGACCGGTGCTGTCGTTCGTGGCGTCGACCTCGAGGAGACGGAACTGGAGTCGCTGATCCAACTGCAGGAGAAACTCCACGCGACGATGGGACGCGGCCGGGCGAAGGGCGCAATCGGCGTCCACGACCTGGCGATGCTGAAGGGTCACACCGCCGACGGCGAGGCGAAGAAATCGATCGAGTATCGCGGTGTCGACCCCGACGGCGATCGGTTCGTCCCGCTCGAAGACGACGCCGAGCGGACGCCACAGGAAGTACTCGAGACCCATCCGACGGGACAGGAGTACGGCGACCTCGTCGCCGATTTCGATCGGTATCCGGCGATCTACGACGAGATCGGGCTGTTTTCGTTCCCGCCGGTGATCAACGGGCAACGAACGGAGGTCGAGGCCGGCAGCCGGGATCTGTTCGTCGAGATGACCGGCACCGATCAGTGGACGATCGATCGAATGCTGTCGATCGTCTGTTATGCGCTGGATGCCCGCGGCGGCAGAATCGAGGAGGTGGCCGTGGAGTACGACGATCGGACGCTGCACCGTCCGGATCTCTCGATCCGCTCGAAGACCGTCTCACACGATCGGATCGAGCGAACCCTCGGAATCGAGATCGCCGGCGAGGACGTGCTGGATCTCATCGAACGCGCGGGACTGGACGCGGAGGCGAACGAAGCCGCCAGTGGCGACGAACTCACGTACGAGGTGTCGATTCCATCCTACCGCGTCGACGTGTTACACCCGACGGACCTCGTCGACGATATCGGCCGGGCCTACGGGTTCAACGATCTCGAACCCCGATACCCGGACGTCTCGACCGTTGGCGGGCGAAACGACGGCTCGCGGCTGGAGGACGCCACTCGGGATGCTCTCGTCGGCCTCGGCTTCGAGGATCTGTTGAACTTCCATCTGACGAACGAGACGGAACTGTTCGATCGGATGTCGCTGTCTCCGGAGGCGGACGCCCTCGGGGCCGCCGAACCGGCGACGATCACAGAGCCCTACAGCGAGGCCTACACCGTCGTCCGGACGTGGGCGCTGCCGTCGCTTCTGATGGTTCTGGAGAACAACACCCATCGAGCGTATCCACAGAATATCGCTGAGATCGGACTCGTCGCCGCCGAGGACGAAACCGAGCCGACGAACGTCACCGAAGCGCGCCACGTCGCTGCGGTTGTGGCTCACCCGGAGGCGTCGTACGAACAGGCCAAGGCGCGGCTATCGGCGCTCGCGCAGGCCTTCGGCGTCGACGTCGAAACGCCGCCGACGGAACATCCGTCGTTCATCGATGGACGAACTGCGGCCGTCGTGATCGACGGCGAGACGGCGGGCGTGATCGGTGAACTCCACCCCCGCGTCCTCGTCGAACACGATCTGGAGGTACCGGTCTCCGGCTTCGAGTTCCGACTTGACGCACTCGACGGGAGATAACAGAACTCAGAGATTCGCGCCGACGGCGTCTTCGATCGATTCGAAGCCGTCGGCTTCGAGCAACTCGAGGAGGCCGCGGTTGATGTCGCGGGCAACGGTCGGGCCTTCGTAGACGATGCCCGTGTACATCTGGACGAGACTCGCACCGTTTTTGATCTTCTCGTAGGCACCTTCCGCATCCGCGATTCCGCCGACGCCGATCACCGGGACGTCGGTTCGTTCGGCGACGAACCGAACGCGCTCCGTGGCTCGATCCTCGATCGGCGCCCCCGAGAGTCCACCCTCTTCGGCCGCGTGTTCACCACGAAGTTCCGGCGGTCGATCCGTCGAGGTGTTGGTTGCGATCACGCCGTCGAGGCCGAGGTCGTCGACGACCGTCAGTACGTCCGCCGTCGCCGCCTCGGTGAGATCCGGTGAGAGCTTCACCAGGAGTGGTTCTGCGCCGGCGTCCTGCAGCGTTCCGAGGATCGAGGCGAGTCGGTCCTTGGCCTGCAGTTCCCGGAGATCCGGCGTGTTCGGCGAGGAGACGTTGACGACGAAGTAGTCTCCGCCCGCGCTCACGCGCTCGTACGTGTACAGGTAGTCCGACTCGGCCTCGTCGTTCGGCGTCGACTTCGACTTCCCGAGGTTGACGCCGACGGGCACGGACGCCTCGAGGTCGGCGAGTCGTTCCCCGATCAGGTCCGCGCCGTCGTTGTTGAACCCCATCCGGTTGATGAGCGCCCGGTTTTCGGGGAGTCGGAACAGCCGGGGGCGGGGGTTGCCGGCCTGTGGCTCGGCGGTGACGCCGCCGACCTCGACGTGGCCGAATCCGAGTGCGGCAAGCGGGCCGACCGCGGTGGCGTTTTTGTCGAAGCCCGCCGCGACGCCGACCGGGTTGTGGAACCGCTGTCCGAAACGGTCGACAGCGAGGCGTTCGTCGACGACGGTGCAGGCGTCGGCAACGAAACGCTGCAGCGGAGTCTCGGCCGATGCTTCGAGCAGCGTGTGGATCGATCGGTGTGCCGCCTCGGGTGGAAGCTGGAACAACAGCGGCTTCACTGCGTCGTAGGCGTCCATCATCCCATACACGTCGTCGAGTGAGAATAAGCGGCGTGGTTCCGTCCGGATCCGCTCAAAAGTCGTGTTCGACGTCCTCGGGGTCGGCCTTCTGGATGATTATCTTTCCGTCCCGAACGCGGACGAACACCTCATCACCGATGTCCATCCCAGCGACGGCGAGTTCGTCCTCGTGAAGATTCACGTGTACGTTGTGATACTCCCCGTCTTCGTCCTTGGCGCCGCTGGGGCTGAGCTTCTTTTTGCGTACCATCGCGTTATTTGTTCCCTCTGACGGGACGAGACACATAAGTGTACCGTGCTCGTCGCTGCCGAAGGGGTCGAAAACTCCGGGTCGCCGCCGGAGCAATTTCGAAAAAACACCCGACGAAACGGAGAATCGCCCCCAAAATGGGGAGTATATTTATGATGACGTGTGTGCAGAATCCACATGGGGTTACAACAATGCCAGACGATAGCGATACACGAAACTTCGCGCTGCGGGAAAACGGCGACGAATCGAGCGTCTTCTCCGGACGGACGCCGAGACAGGCGGCGCTGAAGGCAGCCAGACGGCTCGAGCCCGCACCCAGCAGCCAGGAGGCCGAGGAGACGGAGATCCGCCTCCGGGAGAAGGGCAAAAAGAAGGTCCACATCTACGAGGGGTGGGCCTGGAAGGAGGAGCCACCGAACGACGCACCCGAGTGGCTCGAAGAACAGGACGAAATCACCGAAGCGAACGTCTCGAAGAAGGGGATCAAACACCTCGAGGAGATCTGACTCTGCAGGCTTCTTTGCGATCACCTCGCGTGTTTCCGGTCGGTCCTGCTCCGTCCGCTCTCCATCGAAGAACCAACACCGTATTCTGCTCCGTCCCGTAGTGTCGTCTGCGCGGCTCTCACAGGCTCCGACGTGCGTACAAGCGCAACCGTGGGGAGTCTCTCTTCCGGCCGCGCAACAGCATCCACCCGATAGCTCCGCATCGAGACCGCTTCGGTAACCGCTTCTCCCGCAAACTAACAGAACAATTACACGATGATCCGGCACTGGAATCCGGTGTGCGCCCGAGCTGTGCCGCGGTATTCTGAATCAGGTTCACGTGGTGACCGTTCACACCCCAAATCGTGGCATACGCGGTGTGAAACCCCGTGACGCGGCGGATCTGGTTCGGAGGGCTTAATACATCCAGCCTCATTCGATGAGATGGAGATGGCGCGGGCAGACACGGCCCGCCGGGATGGCCCTTCGGGTCGTCTCGATCCGTCCGGTCCGATCGTTCGGGCCGCGACAGCACGCCACCCGATGTCGGGAAATCGCAATCCGGCACCGGGAGCAATCCGACGCCCTTATGTGTAACCGGGCGCTGGGTTGTGTTACGCGCGGTCGGAGTTCGTTCACCCGAACTCCGCTCGCGGGCCGGCCGAACGCGAAGGGTTTATGACCCATCGTGTGCTACGGTTAGGTCCGAAAGAAATGAGGATTCCACCCCTGCGGTCCGCCGTACAGATGGGATCTGATGTTAGCCCTGGCAGTTCGGTGACACTCGGTCGGTCCGAGTTCGCCGAACGCCGATAGACATTTGGAAACACACCTGTTTGGGTGTGTTCCCGCCAAACCCTCCCCGAACCGGGAATCAGGTTCGGGGAACACATTCCGGTTGATCCTGCCGGAGGCTATTGCTATCGGTGTCCGATTTAGCCATGCGAGTTGTACGTTTACCGTAGCGAACTGCTCAGTAACACGTGGTCAAGCTACCCTACAGATCGGGATAACCTCGGGAAACTGAGGCTAATCCCGAATACTGCATCCAGCCCGGAACTGGCGGATGCGGGAAATGGTCCGCCGCTGTAGGATGCGACTGCGGCCGATTAGGTAGACGGTGGGGTAACGGCCCACCGTGCCGATAATCGGTACGGGTCATGAGAGTGAGAGCCCGGAGACGGACTCTGAGACACGA
>JARWGK010000114.1:0-69558 GCA_040409725.1 Natronomonas sp. | reverse complement strand
TCGGAACGTTCAGACGCAGCAAGGACGCACCGCTGATCACGGCGGCGACCGAGAACTTCGTCGCCGTGGTCGGCGTCGTCGCCGCCATTCTCGGCGTCTACCTCACCGAAGTCACCGGCAACACCGTCTTCGATGCCGCCGCGTCGGCGTTCATCGGCCTCCTCCTCATGGGGTTTGCCGCCGCCTTAGCGTGGGAAAATCGCGCGCTGCTGGTCGGTGAAGGCATCACCCGCCGGGAACGAACGCCCCTCCTCGAAGCGATAGCCGGCACGGATGGCGTCGAGTCCGTCGTCGACCTCCGGACAATGCATCTCGGCCCCGAATCGGTGCTCGTCGCCGTCGAAATCGACTTTCGGGACGACCTCGACACCGCCGGCATCGAGGCTACAATCGACGATGTCGAGGCGACGATCCGGGCAAAACTGCCGTCTGCCGATCGAATCTACGTCGAAGCAGAGTCACCACGATCCGAGCCGGAGGACACGACCTCGGCTGCAAAAGGGGAGCCCTGATCAGGTCAACTCGATGGTTTCGATTCCGAAGTGCCGCTCGGCGAGTTGTCGGGCCAGCCGAATGTTCCGCCCGTCGGCCCCGATCGCGACACCCCGGTCGGCGTCGTCGACCTCGGCGTAGGCGACCGTCTCGTCGTCACCGCTGACCGTCACGTTGTACACGGCCGCCGGCGCGAGCGCGTTCGCGACGAATCCCTCGGCGTCCGGTGCGTCCTCGACGACCTCGACGTCCCGGCCGATGTCGTCTTCGATGGCCCGGACGTGTTCGCCGCCGGCACCGATCGCCTGCCCCATCGACCCCGAGGGAACGACGAAGACGACCCGCTCGAACTCCTCGTCGACGATGCAGTCCGTCGGGGTAACATCCGTCTGTGCGTCGAACAGCGCGATATACCGCCGTGCCGCATCGGAAAGTGTGACCGCCACGGTAGATCAGTCGTCTGCGGTCCCGCCGTCGGTCTGTGTCGCACCCATTCGGAGGTCGACGTCGCCGGTGCCGAGTTTGATCGGCTTGCCGACGATGACGTTCTCCGTGACCCCATCGAGGGCGTCGACCTCGCCGTGGATCGCCGCATCCAGCAGGTGGTTGACCGTCACCTCGAAGGCTGCGCGTGCCAGAACGGACTGTTTGTTGCCGGAGATGCCGTGGCGACCGATCGATTCGATCTCGCCACGGTTCGTCATGATGTCGGCGACGAGCATCAGATGCCGGATGTTCACGTCGTCCAGCCCCTGCTCTTCGAGGGTGTTCATCGTCTCCTCGATGATCGCCTCACGGGCGGCCTCGATCCCGAGGTTTTTGTGGATCTCGTGGATGTTGTTACACGTCGTCCGGGAGGCGTCGACGCCCTCGATGTCGAGGACGTCCTTCAGCGAGGAGCCCTCGGTGTAGAGGACGAACTCCTCGCCCGTCTCCAACTCCTCGTTTCGGATGACGACACGGGAGACTTCCTCGATGCCCTTGAAGACGACGTCCCGCAGTTCCTCGACGAGTCGAAGGAGTTCCCGGTAGGAGGGTTCCTCCGGACCGAACTCGATCACCGTCGGTTCCGGACGGTCGGTCTCGATGCCGAGATTGGCCTCGATCTCGGCGGCGATTTCGCCGGCCACGGCGCTCACATCGTCGACCGTCGGCCACCGTTCGTCCAGCGTCTCCTCGTTGAGGTCGATCTGGACGAGCATGTCGGCGACGTTCGTCGAGACGTCACCGAGCGAGAGGATCTTCGTCGCCTCGATCTTCCAGACGACCTCGTGGGCCCGCTCGCGGTTCGTCGCGTACTCGCCGTCGAGATGCACCGTCATCATCGGCGTGTCGGGGGTCTTCCGGGCGTCGACCAGCTCGATCAGCCGCGGCAACCCTTGGGTCACGTCGATTTCGGCGACACCGGCGTAGTGGAAGGTGTTCATCGTGTTGTGCGTAACGACACCTTCCGCGGTTGTGAACGTCTCAAGTCCCGCAACAGAGAAGTCATAAACGTACTCTTGGGAGCTTGCGACGGTCTCGATCGATTCGATTCGGTCCCAGACAGCATCGCTTTCGGCACCCTGACGGAGCGATTCAACTGCCTCTGACTCGACATTAGCGTCAACTGCCTGCTGGAGAAGGCTTCGAAGGCGGTTACGGCCGATCCGTTGACGAGTCGATGCAGAGTTCACCTGACGAGTCGGAATTCCGGCTTCGGCTGCAACGGTATCGAGTGCATCGCCAAAGTTCGGGATCTGGTCGGTTGCATCCGGACCATCAGGGTCGACCTTAGCAGCCGTTTCTTCAAGTTCTCTACCACGTTCACCAACCATACCAACTCGATCGGCAAACCGTGAAACGTGCTTGGATGGGATTCGGAGTGTCCGAGAGTTGTCTTGTTCACCCAAGGTCGTGTACACATCGACACGCGCGAGCAGTAAGCTTACGCCAGATATCAGCCGTTCACTGACCGAGCTCGCCCGAACAGCGTTGTCTGAAACGTTTCCGTCACCACTGAAGTACCCTCGAAGGAGCCATCGAACGAACTCATCGTTCGCTCCGAACGCAAAACCAGGAACGGTCTTTTCGCCGTCTTCCGTACACGCTTCAGTGATGAAGTCGGCGAGCACCGCCCCATTGAGACGAATATCATATCCAGCCGCAAACCCACTATCGTTTTCGCATTCGTTGATCGATAGATCGAACCGTTCCGCAAACGCCCGAATCTGTTCTTGGAACGTCGGATCGATGTTCGAGATAGATACGTAGTATTCCGTTGCTGATCCTTCGGCCAACCAGGCTCCAATGAAAAAGCCCGTCTCGGCGTCAAGTGGGAACTGCTCCGGCAGACTCACCGTTCCGCCAACTGGATATACGGCGTGTCGATCGAGATCGCCTTTCGCAAGTGCATCACGCTTGTTCTGCACCTGCTCGGGCGCAGCGGGAACAGTTTCTACACCGCCGTCGGTCAGCGCCGAAGTGTGCCAGTAATCGCTTGCTGGAAGGTACTGTTTGAGATCAATCTCATCAGTTCCGGTCGAGGTGAACGAACCAGCGACGGGTAACCAATCACCGGCCTCCAGTGCATCGCCGGCGACTGGGACAACTTCATTCTCTTGGCGAGTCACGAACGAGTGTGCCTTCGTGGCCCGGATCGATCGGCCGGATTTGAGATTTATTTGAAGTAGTTCATCCGGCGCCTCGTGGCGACTGATCTCTTCGACAGGCTTCCACTGCATCTTTTCGTCACGACCAAAGCTCAGCGTTTCGAGACCATCTGGAGCGAGTGCGACCTCGTGGTCGTCGATCTGTCGCGTTTCACGATCGGCGAGAAGCCGATCGACGAGGTGACCGATCTCTACGACATCAGTTTCACCGTTCCGTCGAACGATCACTTCCTCGTCGTACGGGACACTCATCTGGGTTCCGGGTTCACCGATCGACTGTGCCGAAACCGTTCCGACCGGATCGAGGGGGTCGACGCGAGACTCCTCGTACTGGACCTCGACGGCCCGGAGGACGTCCTCGACGTGCTCGACTGTGACCGACTCACGGTCCGCGACCGTGTCCCGCACCCGGTCCCGGAGCCGCTTCGGCAGATCAGCGTCCTCGATGACCGCCTCGACGTCGTCGGCGAGATCAGTCATCCGACTCCACCTCCGTGGTGTCTGCGGTCGGGACGTCGATCGGCGATTCCCGCCGCCAGGAGTCGCCGTGTTCGGAGAGGTTTGTACTCGGCTCCTCGCCGCCGAGGAACTCCTGTCGTGCGGCCTCCGAATCGAACTCCTCGTTTACGATCCGATCGGTGATCGACTCGACGTCGATGTCGAACTCCTCGCTCGAGGAGACCCGAACCGGGGAGGTGCCGTCCTCACCGAACTCGAACTGGACGATGTTGTCAGAGGTGTCACGCACGGTGCCGTCGTACTGTGATTCGAGTTCCGAAAGCGCGTTGATCAGCCGGCGCTGGAGGTAGCCGGACTTCGAGGTTCGGACGGCGGTGTCGACGAGTCCCTCACGACCACCCATGGCGTGGAAGAAGAACTCCTTGGGAGTGAGTCCCTCGCGGTAGGAACTCGCCACGAAGCCGTGGGCACCAGAGGAGAGGTCGTTGCGCTTGAAGTGACTCAGCGTCCGATCCTCGTAGCCGCGGTTGATTCGCTCGCCACGAACCGCCTGCTGGCCGACACAGCCGGCCATCTGGGTGAGGTTGAGCATCGACCCACGCGCACCGGACTGGGCCATCACCACCGCGGGGTTGTCCTCGCCGAAGTGGTCGTCGGCGATGTCGCCGGCGGAGTCCCGCGCCTTGCCGAGCGTCTGCATGATCTTCATCTCCAGCGTCTCGTCGACCGTCCGACCCGGCAGCGATTCGAGGTCGCCGGCGCGGTACGTCTCGATCAGCGTCTGGACGCGTTCGTAGGCGTTGTCGATCGCCTCGTCGATCTGGGCCTCGGCGTCATCTTCGATCGACTCGTCGTCGATCCCGATGGAGAACCCGAAGTGCATGATCGACCGCATCGCAAGCGTCGCCACCTCGTTTACGAACACCCGCGCTCTGGTGTTGCCGTACACCTTACAGATGGTGTCGACGACCTCGCCACCGAAGGCGCCGACGGCGTCCTCGTCGATCGTCCCCTCGACCAGCTGGCCGTCCTCGATAACGACGGTGTCGCCGGCAGAGGAGGTGAATTCGAGGCTCAATCCGTCCGGCAGCAGCTCCGAGAAGACCGTCCGGCCGCTCCAGTACTCGCGGCCGTCGTCGTCGGTCCCATCGGCGGGCGGCAGTTCGTCGATCGACGTCGCTCGGAGCAGATCGAGCGCCTGTGTCTCGTTGAACCGCGGGTTCTCGTGGGTCAGCAGATACGTCCCGGAGATGTGGTCCTGAATCGCCCCGATGATGTTCTCACCGAAGCGTGGCGAGAGGATCTGTTCCTGGACGCGCATCAACACGCGGGCCTCTGCACGCGCTTCCTCGTTCTGTAGGGCGTGCATGTTCATCTCGTCGCCGTCGAAGTCGGCGTTGTACGGCGGACAGACGGTCGTGTTGAGACGGAACGTCTTGTACGGCATCACGACGACCTCGTGGGCCATGATCGACATCCGGTGCAGCGACGGCTGCCGGTTGAAGATCACGATGTCGCCGTCGACGAGGTGACGGGCGACCTCCCAGCCGGGTTGGACCTTCTCTGCGAGTTCCTCGCAGTTTTTCTCGGTCACCTTCAGCCGTCGGCCGTCGGCCCGTCGAACGTAGTTCGCACCCGGGTGTGTCTCCGGACCGTTCGCCACGTATCGCCGGGCGTCGGCCAGATTCCGCTCGTTTACGTTCATGGTCTGGGTCATCTCCGTCGCAACGCGGTCGGGGACGCCGACCTCGTTGAGCGACAGCGTCGGATCCGGTGAGATGACCGTCCGAGCGGAGAAGTTCACACGCTTTCCGGACAGCGAGCCACGGAATCGCCCCTCCTTGCCCTTCAGTCGCTGGCTGAGGGTCTTCAACGGCCGACCGGAGCGGTGTCTGGCCGGTGGCGTTCCCGAAATCTCGTTGTCCATGAACGTCGTGACGTGGTACTGCAAAAGCTCCCAGAGGTCCTCGATGATGAGCTGTGGCGCTCCGGCCTCGCGGTTCTCCATGAACCGCTGGTTGATTCGGATGATGTCGACCAGCTTGTGTGTGAGGTCGTCTTCCGACCGCTGGCCGTTGTCGAGCGTGATCGACGGCCGGGCCGTCACCGGCGGCACCGGAAGCACCGTGAGGATCACCCACTCGGGGCGGGATTTCTCGGCGTCGATCCCGAGGGTCTCGATTTCCTCGTCGGGGATCTCCTCGAACCAGTCCCGGATGTTGCTCGGCATCAGCTTGTCGCCGGATTCCGAGACGAGGAAGTCCCGATCCGGTGGCTCCTCTCGACCGGCACCGAGTGGCCCCGACCCCGAAAGCACCTCACCGATGATCTGCAGGAGCGAGACGTGCTCCCGGCCGATTCGATCGCTGTCGCCGGGGCCCTGTCCGCCCATCAGTCGGCTGATGTCGGAAACGTCGATCTGTTTGCGGCCGCCCCACCGCTCGACGACGGCGTTGACCGCATCGACGAGTTCCTGTGGCGTGACCTCGCCGTCGGCCTCGCCGCCTTCCATCGCCTCCGCGAGCAGGCCGCCGACTTCGCCGTCGGGAACCGGTGCCTGCTGGAGATACGTCGACGGCTTCTCGTGGCTGATGTCGTACTGCGGCGTCGGATGGTCGCGCCGGTAGTCGTCGTCGACCGTACAGTACGGACAGTAGTCGGCCTTCCGTGCCTCCCGGATCGCCGATTTCAGCACGTTCGACGGGTCTTCGCTGAGATCCCGCGTCCGTTCGAGTTGCTCTCTGTACTGTCGTTTCTTCTCCTCTGCTTTCGCCTCGGCTGCCTTCTGTGCGAGTCGGGCGTCCTCTGCGTTGACGAACCACGACGGCGGCCGATCGTCTCTGTCGGCGAAGTACGCCGCCCGGAACTCCCGGTCGGACGGATCGGCGAGCGTCAGCCGACCACACTCACGACAGGTGCCGCGCAGCAGCCGCCGAATCAGCTTCGCGAAGCCGACGTGGACGACCGGAGCAGCCAGTTCGATGTGTCCGAAGTGGCCGTTGCAGGACCCGGAGTGTTTCCCGCAGGTCTTACACTCCAGACCGGGGTCGATCACGCCGAGACGAGGGTCCATGAGACCCATGTCGATCGGGAAGCCGTCGTCGTCGTAGGTGTCGGCGGTGATGACCTTCGTCGCCGACATGTCGCGGTACTCCTCGGGGTTCATCAGCCCGAAGCTGAGTGAACCGATCTCTTTGGGTGTGTCTCCAGCCATTATACTGCATCCTCCAGTTCGACCCGCGGCGCGATTCCAAGCGCCTTCATCTCGTCCAGGAGAAGTTTGAACGCGTAGCTCATTTCCACCTCGTGGACGTCCGTTTCCTCGTTGCAGTTCGGACAGTACACACGGCGTTGCTCGACGTTTTCGACGGCGCTCATCCCACACTGTCCACAGACGTGGATGAGCTCTCGGTCGGATTCATCGAGCAACCGCTCCTTGAGCGTCATCGCGGCACCGTGGCCGATGAACACGTCGCGTTCCATCTCACCGATACGGAGTCCACCCTCGCGGGCACGTCCCTCCGTCGGCTGACGGGTGAGCACCTGCACCGGGCCGCGGGAACGGGCGTGGAGCTTGTTCGACACCATGTGGTACAGCTTCTGATAGAAGATGGTGCCGACGAAGATCTCCGCCTCAATCTTCTCGCCTGTGATCCCCGAGTACATGACCTCCTTGCCGTCGGAGCTGAAGCCGTGGTCCTGCAGCGATTCCCGCAGTTCCTCCTCGTCTTCGCCCTGAAACGGCGTTCCGTCGACACGTCGGCCCTCGAGTGAGCCGACCTTCCCGCCGAGCATCTCGAGGATGTGACCGACGGTCATCCGCGACGGCAGCGCGTGGGGATTCAACACGAGGTCGGGGACGACGCCCTGTTCGGTGAAGGGCATGTCTTCCTGTGGCGCGATGTGGCCGACGACGCCCTTCTGTCCGTGCCGGGAGGCGAACTTATCGCCCAACTCCGGCACGCGTTCGTCCCGGACCTTCACCTTCGAGAGCTTCGAGCCGTCTTCGCCTTCCATCAGCGTGACCGTGTCGACGACACCGGATTCGCCCGATCGCATCGTCACGCTCGTTTCTCTGCGCTTCTGTGGCGAGAGACCGCCCATGTCGTCGGGCTCCTCCAAGAATCGCGGTGGTGACGTCTTGCCGAGCAGAACGTCGTTTTCCCCGACGCGCGTCTCGGGGTTGACGAGGCCGTCGTCGTCGAGATGCGTGTAGGCCTCCTCGCCACGGGCACCTCGGACGTCGTCGTCCGGGATCTCGAAGCGATCCTCCTGACCGCCGGGATAGCGCCGCTCCTCGCCCTCGTAGGTTCTGAAGAAGTGTGATCGGGCGAGTGCCCGGTCGACGCTGCCCTGATTCATCACGAGGGCGTCCTCGATGTTGAAGCCCTCGTAGCTCATCACGGCGACGACGAAGTTCTGTGCCGCCGGTCGGTCGTCGTAGCCGATCTGTTCGGTCGTCTGGGTCTTCACGAGCGACAGCTGTGGGTAGTGCAGCAGGTGTTGTCGGGTGTCGGGGCGAATTCGATAGTTCGCACTCGGAAGCCCGAGAGACTGCTTGATCATTCCCGAGCCCATCGTGATCCGCGGCGAGGCGTTGTGTTCGGGGTAGGGAATCATCCCCGCGCCGATGCCGAACATCAGCTGTGGGTCGACCTCGAGGTGGGTGTGATCCTCCGTGAGTTCGTCTTCGTCGACACCGACGAGGATGTCCTCTTCTTCCTCGGCGTCGATGAACTCGACGTAGCCCCGTTCGACGAGATCCTCGAAGTCGATCTGACCGTCCGTGACGGCTTCGAGTTCCTCGTCGCTCAAAAGCGGCTCACCGTTCTCGACGATCAGGAGAGGTCGTCGCGCCCGACCGGCGTCGGCGTTGACGATCACCTCGTTGGTTCGGTCACGCACCGCCACGTTGACCATGTCGCTGATCTCGCCGCGGCGGCGGGAGTTGCGGATGTCGTCTGCGAGTTTATGCGGATCCGGATGGGTGCCGATGAGGCTCCCATTTACGTACACTTTGGCTTCTCGTCCCTGGCTCATGTTAGTCGTCTGCGTTGACGTTTGCGTGTGTTTCTACCGTCTCGATACCCGGAATTCCCTCGACGCCCATCGCCGCGAGTTCCCGTTTCAGCCCGCGTTCGTCCTCGACGTTCTGTGAGAGCTCCATCGCCTGTGCGAAGTTCTTCACGAGCCCACAGTTCGGTCCCTCGGGCGTCTCCGAGGGACAGATCCGACCCCACTGGGTGGCGTGGAGATCCCGTGCCTCGAAGTGCGGCTGTGACCGCGACAGCGGCGAACGGAGCCGACGGAGGTGTGAGAGCACACCCATGTAGTCGGTCCGGTCGACGAGCTGTGAGACGCCGGATCGTCCGCCGACCCAGTTGCCCGTCGCGATCGGATGTTCGAGCCGTTCTGTCAGCACGTCCGATCGAACGACCGTATTCACCGACAGATCCCGGTTTCGCATGTTGGCCCGTTCGAGCTGGTATTTCACGTCGCGCGCCAGCTTGTTCAGCGCCGTCCGGAACAGATCACGCATCAGATCGCCGGAGACCTTCAGCCGCTTGTTCGCGTAGTGGTCCTTGTCGTCCGCCTCCCGGCGGTCGAGGGCGAGTTCGAAGCAGGCCTCGGCCATCCGACAGAGGTAGACGGCCTTGTTCATCCGCACCTCCTCCTCT
The DNA here is from genome assembly GCA_040409725.1 of Natronomonas sp. Lineage (GTDB taxonomy): Archaea > Halobacteriota > Halobacteria > Halobacteriales > Haloarculaceae > Natronomonas. Next base: position 60,278 of record JARWGK010000114.1, on the reverse strand, counting down.
TCGACGCCCTCCTCGTGGAGATGCGGCAGGAGGTAGCGGTCGATGACGTAGTTGGCCCGCTTCAGCTGGTAGTTTTTGCCCTGACCGGAGGCGACGCGCTTGCCGAGCGTTTCGATGGCCTCTGCGGTCGTCTGGACCTCCGCTTCCTCCAGATTCTCCAGCATGAACTTCACGATCTCGGGGTCCTCCGAGACGCGGTGGACGATCTCCTCGTCGGATTCGAGGCCGAGCGCCCGGACGAGCGTGACGAAGTTGATCGAACCGGAGACACTCGGGAACGACACCTCGAGGATGCCGGATCGGTTCCGCTCACACAGGACGAGGGCACGGTACCCGCGACGCTGACTGAACGTCTTTGCGACCTGAATCTCGTCGCCGTATTTGCTGTCGTACTCCGCGAGGATCTTGTTCGGTGCCAGATCCTCACTCGTCATCAACACCCGCTCGGAGCCGTTGACGATGAAGTAGCCGCCCGGATCGGCTGGATCCTCGCCGATCTCGACGAGTTCCTCCGGGCTGAAATCGGCGATGTTGCACTTGTTGGAGCCGACCATCACCGGCATCCGGCCGACCTTCGTTTCGGCCTGATCGACGACGTGTTCTTCCTCCTCGTCGCCGCCGCGGACGATGGTCATCTCCATGAACACCGGCGCGGAGTAGGTGATGTTCCGCAGCCGGGCTTCCTGTGGGTACAGCAGTTCTTCGGAGCCGTCTGCTTCCCGAACGCGGGGGGTGACGACCCGGACGTTGCCGAGGTCGACCCGAACCGGCTCCTGACCTTCCTTGTCGCCGATGTCGGTGTCGATGGACTCCTTTTCGTCGACGACCTCCTGCATCCCCCGGTCGAGAAACGCGTTGAACGACCGGAAGTGGTGTTCTGCGAGTCGGTCTCGGGAGAAATACTCCCGTGAGATTGCGCGTCTGGATTCCCGATTCATTCTACCACCAGTCGATACACGACTGCGCGGTCTGTCGTCCGGGAGTCACGGACGATTTCGATGACGTTTCCGACACTCGCGTCGTCGGGCAAGGCCGGATCACGTCGCTTGATTTTCGGAAGGTCGGTGCGGTCGATACCGTACTCCGAAAGCACCTCCGAGACTTCCTCTTCGGGAAGAACGCGGTGCTCCGGAACCAGATCGTGTTGGCTTACATCTACCATGTGTGCTGAGAGTTGGGCTGATTCGAGGTGGTCTGACTGGATGGAGAAATTGTCACGAGATACTACAGCGTCCTATTGGTTCCAGGCATTTAACGATTGTCAAATGGGACGGCAATTGCTACGCGTGCCGTTTTTTCGACGGCACGCAACTGCGAGACGGCCCAGTCTTGAACCCGTGTAAATAAAAATCCTTGTGCCGCGTTTGCATCCATCTGCCCGCTCGTCACGGCCCATGCCACCGTCCACCGCGGCGCCTGACTTTGGAAACCCTTAAGTCCGGAACCGGGCAAGTGTTGGATGCGCTGGCCCGGGTGGTGTAGTGGCCCATCATACGACCCTGTCACGGTCGTGACGCGGGTTCAAATCCCGCCTCGGGCGCTTTTGTGACGAACGGACGTGAGGAACAAAGCGACTTCTAAGAGATTTGAAGCAGGGAGTGCAGCGAACGGAGTGAGCGGAACGACTGGGGTTCAAATCCCGCCTCGGGCGCTTCTGCGACGTCGTCGCGAACGGAGTGAGCGACGGCTTGAAGCGCTGTGCGATTCAGGGAACGGACGTGAGGAGCGAAACGGCTATTTGAGAGATTTGAATCAGGGAACGAAACGACTGGAAGGAGTGGAGTGACCGGGGTTCAAATCCCGCCTCGGGCGTCTTTCTCGCGGACACTATGAACGAGGAGCGAAGCGACGAGTGAATCGTCCGCAATGAAACACCGACAGAAGGGATTTGAATCACGCGAACCGAACGCAGTGAGGTTCGCCCACTAGCCGGCGTCCCGAGACTGGTCATTCGGCGAGGGACACGGTCGCTGAATCGGCCACATCGTTTTTTATGATCGACTCCAACGTACGCCTGATAGATGATTGTTCCCGGGGGCGTGAATACGGATGACTGACTGGAGCGTGCTGATCGTCGACGACGATCCACAGATCGTCAGCCTGTATGCCGAGTGGCTCGACGACTACGACGTGAGGACGGCCCAGAGTGGGACGGAAGCGATCGAAGCGATCGACGAGACGGTCGACGTGGCACTCGTCGATCGTCGGATGCCGAATCGATCGGGGGCGTCGGTGGTTTCGGAGATCCGGGACAGACACGACGGCTGTCGGATCGGAATGGTGACCGGCGTCGAGCCGACGACCGACATCATCGAGATGGGATTCGACGAGTATCTGGTGAAGCCGGTTTCTCGGACGGAGCTAATCGAGTGTGTCGAGACGCTTCTCTCCCGATCGGCCTACGGCGAGCAGCTCCAGGAACTGTACGCCCTCATCTCGAAACGGGCCGCACTGGAGGAGGAGGGGGTCGGATCGCCGGATCCGACGGAAACTGAGGCGTATGAAGCACTCACGCAGCGAATCGAGGCCATGAGAGAGGAAGTGGAAGCCACGACGACGGGGCTCGAAAAGCGGGACTTCGAAATCGAGTTGCGTCGGGTTGCCGCGGAGGCGACCGACTAGCCGCCGGCGACGATCCCGCCGATCGTGAGACCGATCGAAACGGCCACGACGGCGGCGACGACCGTTCCGACGGCGTTCGACACCGCTGCAGATCGGTGTCCGTCCTCGGCGAGGCGGACCGTCTCGACCGCAAACGACGAAAAGGTCGTGAATGCGCCACAGAAGCCGACGCCCGCCGCGAACATCACCGTTCCGTCGAAATCGGCTCCGATCAGGAATCCCAACGCGAGGCTGCCGAGCACGTTGACGAGCAGCGTATCGGCGGCCCGAGTGTCGACGGCGAGGCCGATCAGATAGCGAGCAACGGCACCGAAGGCGCCGCCAATGCCGACGGAAACGGCGGTCACAGCCGCCACCGAACCACCCCGCGAGCGAGCAGAACCGCTCCGAATCCGAGGACGTAGTTTGCGGCGACGTTCGCCGCTGCAAGCGCCGGATCGAGGCCGACGGTGTCGGCCGCAAACGTGCTGTACGTCGTGAACGAAGAGATGAATCCGGTCGAGAGCAGCCACGTCACCTCCGTCGACAGGCGACCGGCCTCGATCGACTCGTAGACGACGACGCCGAGCAGAAACGCACCGAGGACGTTCACGACGAGCGTTCCCCAGGGAAACGGTGCCGACGCGGCAGTCGAGATCGCGTGTCGTGAGATCGCACCGAGAAATCCGCCGACTGCGACGAGAACGGTTGCCTGCCGTTGCATACCCGAGGCTCGTAGAGTGGCCCAAAGAAGGTTTCAGTTGTCGGCCACCGACACTCCGGCGAGGGTTTATATCGAAAAGCGCGGCCAACCCCTCTCGTGTACGAGGAACTGTCGAAGATGTGGGCGGACGAGCGGGGAATCGAAGGACTACCGGTCAGACTGGTGATCGCACTCGTCGTCGGCGTAGCGAGTCTGTCGGTGATGATGAACATGCTGTCGGGACTGTCCGGGCTCGCGGTTGCCGAACTCGACGTGCGCCCCGATCCGGAGGTCGTAACGCCCGGTGAACAGACGATCGAGGTCGAGGTCGTCGATCCGGACGGCGATTCGGTCGCCGACGCGACGGTCGTCGCTCGCGGTGGCTCGGCGCGTCTCGACGGGGTTTCGACGGCGACGACCGACGAAACTGGTGTCGTCGAACTCGAGCTCACACCGGAGTTGGGCGCGAATCAGCGGGACGGAACGATCGAGTTCGACATCAAACCGCCGGCCGGCAGCGAGTACGCCGATCGACGGGAGAACACGGCGGTGCTCGTGGTGTCGGATCACGAGGGCTGAGCGGACCGGGGGCCGGCCGTTGGGTGGCGTCAGACGTGGTCGTCCCAGTCGATCCACTCCTGCTCCCAGCCCTTCCGTCGGCGCTGATCGCGGCGAGCGTGTTCGTGATCCTCCCGGCGCATACGGTTGCGCTCGACACTGCCGGGTTCCTCGCCGTCGACGAGCAGCGGGCGAAACGCGACGGTGCCGAACCGCTCGGCGACGGCTCCGTCTCTGAAGGCGACGAGCTCCTGGGTGCCGGTTCCGAGCGGCATCACGAGTCGTCCTTCCTCGGAGAGTTGATCGAGGGTCCGGGCTGGCGCGTCGACGGCCGCCGCTTCGATGAGGATTCGGTCGTATGGCGCATACGTCGGCCAGCCATCGGCGCCGTCGCGGCAGTCGACGAACACGCCGCCGTAGCCGGCGCGACCAAGGTTCGTTCGGGCCTCCCGGACGAGTCTGCGGGTGATATCGACCGCGTGGACGTTCGCCTCACCGACGATATCCGCGACGACGGCGGCGGTGTACCCGATTCCGGCACCGACGATGAGGACGGAATCGCCCGGTTCGGGGGCGAGTGCTTCGATGAGCCGTCCGGCCGTACTCGGAGCAAGCACGCGGGTCCCGTGGCGTTCGAACGTCCGGTCGGCGTAGGCTGCCCGCTCGTCGTCGAGAAACGCCTCCCGGGGGACTGATCGCATTGCGACGCTGACGCGCTCGCTGCGGACGATCGCCTTCGCCTCGTGTTCGAGGCTGTCGACCATATCGTCACGCAGCACGGCGGGGTCCATACCGGCTATCCGGTGTCGATCCTCTTGAATAACGCGCCTTCAGAGTCGGTCGACGGCGGGAAACGTCACCCGCCGCGCATCCGAACGAACCGGACGCCGCCGTGGTACGTCCGATCGAGCGTTCCGTCGCGTTTGACCCCCCGAAGGAGTCGCTGTCGACCACGTTTCGACTCGATCGGTGCGACGATCCGGCCGCCGTCCCGAAGCTGTTCGACGAGTGATTCGGGCACGGACGCGGCCGCACACGTCAGATACGTCGCGTCGTATGGGGCGTGCTCGGACCAGCCGTCGTGGCCGTCACCGCTCCGAACCGCGACGTCGTACCCCAGTCGATCGAGCCGTGTTCGTGCGTGTTCGGCCAGCGTCGGCTCGTATTCGACGCTGTAGACGCGCGTGTCGACGATCTCCGCCGTAACCGCCGCGTGGTATCCACAGCCGGTTCCGATCTCCAGCACCCGATCGCCGTCCGACAGTTCCAGACGGTCACACATCGTCGCCACCATGTGTGGTGCACTTATCGTCTGGTCGTGGCCGATCGGGAGCGGCCGATCGTCGTACGCATCCGATCGACGGTTCTCGGGAACGAACTCGTGGCGAGGAACGGCGCGCATCGCCGCCTCGGTTTCCGGTCGCTCGATCTGCCCGGCTTCGAGAAGCGAATCGACCATCTGGTTTCGCCGCGTCTCGAAGTCAGCGTTCGGCTCCGGGTCGTCGCCGAAGATCATCGGTCACCACCCGGACCACGCACGCTTGCTGCTGTTTTCGTCCCGTGCGTACAGTCGCTTGATGTCCTTCGCCGGGACGCTGTCACCCGGGTGTTCGTAGCCGTCCCTGTAGTAGCCCTCGGCGTCGTCGGCGACGAGCAGTCGTTCGACGGTGAACTCTTCGCCGCCGAGTTCGTGCGTTTCGCCGACGACGAACGTCTCGTCGCCGGGAACCTGCAGCTTCAGACTCCGACTCTCGTCGTGGCCACCGTCCTTCGGGTGCAGCGTCAGTCGGACCGCGACGTTGCCGACGGCACGGCTCCAGACGGTTTTGACCTCCGTCGCTGTCGCCGAATCGACACGTTCGCCGTCGACGAGTTCGAGATCGGTCACCCGAGCGGTGAGGATCGCCTCGTCGCTCTCGGCGAGAAACTCGTCGCCGACCGACAGCGTCTCGCCGGGCGGGACGTCGAGAAACATCTCCGTCGATTCACCGTCTTGGGAGACGACGACCCGGCGTTCGACGGTCGTCTCTCGTTCGATCGACGTCTTGTGGACGTGGCCACAGTCACTGCACCGCACCGTCGCCTGTCCACCGTCGTTGAGAAGTTCGTGTGGCGTCGCGTCGTCGGCCGAACAGGCCGGACAGACGACAGCCACGCGTCGCTGGCTCATACCCCGCGTTTCTTCTCTGCAGGTATAAGCCTCCGGCTCTGTGGTGTCTTCGAAGGGATGTAAGACAGATCGGCAGAAAACAGCCGAAAAGGGGGAGTATCAGGCGTGTTCCTGGATGTGCCCTTCGTCTCTGAGCTGGTCTGCGTCCTGTTTTTCGTACCGCCAGACGATGTCGGCCTTCTCGTCCTGCCAGTCCCAGGGTTCGACGAGGACCACGTCGTCCTCGCGGATCCAGATGCGTTTCTGCATTCGACCGGGAATACGAGCGGTTCGTTCTGTGCCGTCCATACACCGAACCTTCACCCGGTTTGCTCCGAGCATGTTGGTGACGACTGCGAACACCTCGTCGTCGTCTGGCATCCGCAGGTTCTTTCGCCCCTCGTTGTCGCTCATGTGTAACGGTTAATTCGGGACGCGTTTAACCTTTTATTTGCATTCGGCGACGGTGGCTGCGCCTCGAAGTAGCTGCAGCCGATCGGCTGTCGACCGAGGGAGCCTACAGACACCCGGTCGACGGATTCACTCCCGCTGCCAGAAGTACACGACGAGTGCGAGCAGGCCACCGAAGAAAGTCAGAAACATCAGTCCACCGACGGCAACCGCCCACAGCGCGGCGTTGTCGTTGCCCCGGTCCGTGGCGTCGTTGTACACCCAATAGGCTACCACGAACGGGACGACGAGGAAAATCAGACCGACGATGATCAACTCGGGGCCGGCGGGTACCTGCAGCGGGGCGAGGAGGCCGAGTTCGGATGTCTGTGGCGTCTCGACGACCGCAGTTCGAACTGTCTCGAAGGGAGCTGGCTGGAGGGCCATGGCTGACCCTGCAACGGCCGTGAATATAAAAGCGATCAGTCGCGGACGATCAGATAGACGACGATCACGACAACCCCGGGAAGCAGTCCGACGAAGAGTGCCAGAAACGTCGCAACGCCCCACAGCGTCCCGTTCATACTCCGCGAGTTGGCGTCCCGGTAGACGTACCGTGCGACGAGGTAGTACAGCACGACGGCGATGACGAACAGGACGAGGCCAACGACGCTCATCGCGCCGCCCATCTGCAGGGTGAACATATCCTATTCTTGACGGCAGCACACAAAAGGGACGCGGCCGTGGTGTCCGTTTTCGCCCGGCGAATTCGGTGACCGACTCGCCCGCGTTCCCAGCCGCCGATTCAACCGTGTTCGAAGTCGCGGGCGCGGTGTTCGCTTATGACCCGATCGATCGTCGCCTCGGTGCGCTCCTTGCGCCGCCGTTCGGCCCGCCGTTTCCAGTCGTCGATCACGTCCTCGATTTCGCTTTCGCGGGCGACGGCCAGTTCGTCGACCTCCTGTATCGTCACGTCCTCGGCCGACCCGACCGGAACCTCGTGTTCGAAAAGCACCGCGTCGGCCTGTTCGGAGAGACCACCGTGTCGCAGGACGACGCGTGGCTCACAGTCGGCAAGTAGCTGTGCTGTCGTCCGTCCCGCACCGCTTGCATCCCGGAGCAGGATCACGTCGTCCGGCGCCAGTCCGTATGCTTCCTTCGCCGATTCGATCGCCGTCTTCGTGAACTGCTCGATCGGCTTCACCGGAACCAGCCCCTGTCGCTTCTCCGCGACGTCTGCGAAGTTCGAGTGATCGAGCTTCCACAGCTCCTTCATCCGCTCGACTTTGTCCTCCAGCGACTCGATTTCGGCTTCGGCCGCCTCGAGATCACTCTGCAGTTGGTCGTTTTTCCGCTGCAGACGGGTCACTTCCCGGCGCGTCCGGGCTTCGGTGCGTTCCTCGCGGCGTGCCTCCGAGAGCTTCGATTCGTAGTCGGCGATCTTCGTTTCCTTCTGTTCGATCGTCGATTCGAGATCCTCGACGTGGCCTTCGAGGCGCTGAACGCGACGGCGGAGGCGTTTGATCTCCTGTTCTTCTTCGGTCAGTTCCCGCGGTTCGTGGGTCGTCTCCGCTTCGTCGTCGCCGTCGTCGTCCGCGAGGTCGTCGAGCACCGATTCGACTGACTCCTCGTCTGCGACGACGCGGGCGATCACCTCCTCGGTGTCGAACTGCGGTGGGACCTTGCTCCGGATCCGATCGAGCTGACTTTCGTGTGCGTCGAGGGCGAAAAGCGCCGCAGCCAGTGCGTCACGCTCGTGGTCGTTGTCGTAGGCGTGTTCCCGCGTCCGGTGTTGTTTGCTGTCGATCGGAAGGTCGCGGTCGGGGTACCAGCCGGCGGCGTCGAAGCTTCGGCGAATCTTCTCGACGGTCTCGGGCATCGGCTCGACGTCGGCGGCGACGATCACCGGGCGACCACGTTCGATGATCCACTCGATGACCGCGGCGGTGTCGGCGGTGCGGGTCGAAAACACGTCGAGAACCTCGCCGCCGAGGCCGACCAGTGCGACGGCCGTCGTCGTTCCGGGATCGATGCCGACGACGACCCGGTCGCGGCGCTTTGCGAGCGGACGGTACTCGATGCCATCGCGCCGCTTTCGTTCGATCTCGATCCGAACGTCGCCGGATCGCCGCGCCGATACCGGAATCTCGTCGGGGGTCGCCTCGATCTCGAACTCGGCCCGGGAGTAGCCGCCGTACTTTTCGGTAACGTCGAGGTCGTACTCCAGAGCCGCATCGTCGAGCGTCGAGGTGACCTCGCGGGTGGCCTTCTTTACCGACCCGTGAATTCGTCGGGTGTAGCGGTCCTCGCTCCAGCCCCCCTTACCCGTCGACCGTCCGCGTGCCACCTTCAGCTTCGTCGTATTGCTGAACGCGGAAACCTCGTATCCGATGTTCTGGGCCGCAAGCCGGGCGGCGGCCTCGGCTTCGTCCATCGGGGCTTTGCCGTACGGAACCCCGTGTCGGGACGCGACGCGACTCAGCGGTTCGGGGCGTTCGTCACCGGTGACCTGAACGAGCTTCGTCCCGGAGGGCAGTTCCCGGAGAAAGTGGACGAGGGCGGCCTTGTCCTCGGCGAGTTCGTAGGCGTTGTCGGTCGCGACGATGGCGGGTTCGACGTCCTCGATCAGCCGACGGAGCTTCCGGTGTGACACCACGTCTCGTTCGAGTGATTCGCCGTCGAACTGGACGAGGGCGTACGACGGGGCGTCGCCGCGTACGTCACCGCTTTGGACGTCGACACCGAAGACGACGGCATCGAGGGCACCCGTTCGCGTACTCACGTCCGAAGCAAGGCTGTCGGCACACATAAACTCCCGGACGAGACCCCGATTGGGAGCCCAGGCGGGCGACAAAGACACAGGTGTCTTTGCTGCCGGCCGCTGCAGTCGAGGTATGCCGCGGTACTACGAGGATCTCACGGTCGGCGACGTGTACGAGACGGGCGACTACGAGATCACCGAAACGGAGATACGCGAGTTCGGCGCAAAGTACGACCCACAGCCGTTTCATACGGACCCAGAGGCCGCCGAGGATGGCCCGTTCGACGGGCTTGTCGCCTCCGGATGGAACACCGCCGGGGTGACGATGCGGCTGATGGTGGAGGATTTCATCGACCCGGAGACGTCACTCGGTGGCCGTGGCGTCGACAACCTCCGGTGGCAGCGGCCGGTCCGTCCGGGTGACGTACTGACGGCCGAAATCGAGGTGCTCTCGAAGCGACCCTCGGAGGGCCGTCCCGGTGTCGGTCACGTTCGGGTCGGCGTGACCGGCTTCGTCGACGGCGACAGGGTCATCTCCTGGGAAGGGCTGACGATGGTCGAACGGCGCGGATCGGAGTGATTCTCACGGCTCCGGATACGGAATCTCGATCGAGTCGCCGTCGTCGGGGACGAACGACTCGCCGTCGAAGACGTCGGCGGCTTCCCGTTCGATCGCCGAAACGTCCCCGGCGTACCGCGAGGAGATGTGGAGCAGCGCGAGTCGCTTTGCTCCGGCCCGGTTGCCGATTCGTGCCGCCTCCGCGGCGGTGGAGTGGGCGGTTTGCTTCGCGCGATCGGCCCGATCTGCGGCGAACGTCGCGTCGTGAATCAGCAGATCGGCGGCCTCGGCCGCCGCAACCGTCGTCTCCGTGGGACGCGTGTCGCCGGTGTAGACGACCCGTCGGCCGGGGCGTGGATCACCGACGACCTGCTCGGGACGGACGATCGTTCCGTCCTCGGCCTCGACGGGGTCACCGTCGTGGAGGCGGCTGAACTTCGGGCCGACGGGGACGCCCAATTCCTCGGCACGCTCGCGGTCGAACCGGCCCTTTCGGTCGTCCTCGATGAGTGCGTAGCCGAGTGAACGGGTGTCGTGGTCGGTCTCGAAGGCCCGAATCTCGTAGTCATCGGCGTCGACGGCGACGTCACCGCCGGAAAGCTGGTTGATCCGGACCGGATACGAGGGCCGGCCGCCGGTCGGGGCGACGAGTCGCTCCATCACCGACCGGGTACCGGACGGAGCGTGGATCGCGATCGGATCGTCCCGGTCGTTGAACTCCATCGTCTGGAGCAGTCCCGGCAGTCCGAGAACGTGATCGCCGTGGATGTGCGTGACGAAGATGTGTGTGACGTCGAATCCCGTCCCGAACCGCATCATCTGTCGCTGTGTCCCCTCGCCACAGTCGAAAAGCAACCGCTCGCCCTCCCGACGGCACAACACCGCGCTCGTCGATCGCTGTGTCGTCGGAACGGCCCCACCGGTCCCGAGAAACGTGATCTGAAGGGACATACCGCAACCAGCATCGGCACCGATAAACCGGCTTCGATCCGGCGCAGAAGCCAGCAGACACTTGTGTGTCGGTCCCGGTGTAGGGACGAATGGCAAACGAAGAGCGTTCCGGGACCGAATCCGGCCCCAGGTACGATCCACGGGGCTGGAGTCGACGGCGGTTGCTGACCGTGGCCGGGGCGACGGTCGGCGGAACCGCAATCGGCGGTCGGCTCCTGACCGACCCGGAGGATGCGGCAACGACAGCACTCACGAGCGAGGAATCACGGACGCTCGCCGAGCGGTTCGCACCGGATGTCTACTTCGATCGCCACGAGAAATGGTTTCTCACCGATCCGCGGGCGTACGAAAGCGAAGCCGACGACGGGCGAACGATCGTCGACGGCTTCGATGCACTCGACGGATACACCGTCGATCTCCGCGAGGCGTCGGATCCGCCCCGACCGATCGTCTTCTACAACGCCGTCCGGTACGAGGAGTCGCCGCTCGCCGTCGTCCAGTTTTGGATGTACGAGGCGTTCGATCAGTTCACCACGAACTTCCACTGGCACGACTGGGAGGTGTTGCACGTCTTCGTCGACCTCGACACCGGCGAACCACAGCTGTACGTCGCGAGTTCACACGGCCGAAACATCCCGAACAACGAGTTTCTCGATCCCGAGAGACAGCCCTCGGTCATCGCCGAACTCGGCGCCCACGCGAGTGCACTCTCGGTCAACGAAAGCCGGGACCGGTTCCAGCGGTTTTCGGGCGACGGACTCCCCGCAGACATCACGAACCAGGCGTTGGAGAGCGTCGAGCAGTTGGCCAACATCCCGGCCGCCTACGGCCTCCCACGGGACGAGAACCTCTCGCTGCCGTTTGCGATCCCGGAGCTCGACGGACAGCCGCTGTACGAGGACGATCGACTCCCAAACGTCGACCGGGATGCCTTCATCGCCCCGGAGCTCACGGTCCGGGAGTACGGCGACCTCGTGGCACCCCCGGAGGACCTCCCGCTGCGGGAGACGGGGCGACAGTTCACGCCGTCGACGGACCCCGATCCGGCGGCGGACCACAGCTACGACCTCGAACCGGCGTCGGCCGTCGAACACATCGAGGCGTTCACCGGGCCGATGCTCAGATTCGAATTCGACGTGCCGGACGTCGCCGAGGATTCGATCTCGGGGCACCTCTCGTCGACCGACGTCCCGTGGGGACAGCCGCGATACGAAAATCCGGCGGAGGATATCACCGATCCGGCACACAGACGGGCGCTTGCGGACCGATACGACGCCATCGACCACGGCGGTCCGGTTGCGACGGTCGCCGGAGCACTGCAGGAATCGACCCAGGACGACGACGCACCGGAGGAAAACGGGATCACGACGACGGAGACGAGCACCCTCTCGTTTTGCCTACTCGAGAGCGATCCGACGGCGGTTCCCTCCTGGAGTCAGGCGGCCGTGGTCCGGGACGTCGAACCCGGCGAACACCGGCTGACGATCAACGCGCCGGGGGCGGCACCGTACAGCGAGCGAATCAGCGCCGACGCGGAGGCGACGACGACACTCGGGGCCGACGGAGCCGTCACCCTCGTCCACAACGAGAATGCGGTGAAGATCGACGGCGACGCGGGCGAAGGGCCGGATCTGCAGCGGATCGCGATCGAGGACGACTTCGGTGGTCGGCTGTTCGATTTCCGCCCGGAGTCACCCGATCGATTCGCCGCCTACGTCGACAGAAACGGCGCCTACACGACCGAAATCCGCGATACCGACGGCGAGATCGGTGCCGTCCGGGTCAATCCGGGCGAGGAGACGCGCCGGGCGGTCGAGCCACGGACGGGGAAGACGCCTCTTTCGACGTTTATCGCCGACATCGCGTCTGAAACGGCGGCGCAGGCGCCCGTGTTCGCCGGCGAGGACGACACGGACGGAGACGACGCGAACGCGGAGAATCCGGATCGATCGGGCGAGTCCGACCCCGGCGGGACCCCCGACGATCCACTCGCGGATCCGAGCGAAATCGACATCGAAGGGGTACAGGGGTTGCAGCGTGCCCTACAGGCAGTGGCCGATTCCGCAGAGCGGGCCGCAGAACGCGCCGAAAGGCAAGACACACCGGGTGCCGATCGGGCACTGGAGGCCGTCGAGATGCGTCTCGAACGCGTCGTCGATGCGATCGAACGCAACGACTTCGACGAGGAACTGACGGCGACAGTCGAGCGCAGACTCGAACAGGCAAATCGACGGACCGAACAGGCACTCACGACGGAAAAGCCCTGATCAGAGGAAACGGAACCACTCGTCGTACCCCTCGAGGCGGCCCTCGACGAGGTCGAAGAACTGCGATTGGATCTCCTCGGTGATCGGGCCACGGGACCCGTTGCCGATTTCGGTGTCGTCGACGCTGCGGATCGGCGTCACCTCGGCGGCCGTTCCGGTGAAGAAGAGTTCGTCCGCGGTGTACAGCTGTCCGCGATCGATCGAAGCCTGATCGTAGACCGTGTAGCCGAGATCCCGTGCCAGCGTGATGACCGTCCGACGGGTGATGCCGTCGAGGATCGACTCCGAGAGCCCGGTCGTGTAGATTTCGCCGTCGTTGACCATGAAGAGGTTCTCGCCGGGGCCCTCCGCGACGCCGCCTTCCTTGTTGAGAACGATCGCCTCGACGTAGCCGTTTCGGCGGGCCTCCTCGCCCGCGAGCATCGAGTTGACGTAGGCGCCGGTGGCCTTGACGTTCGTCGGGATCTGACTGGAGGCGTGTTTCCGCCACGAGGAGACCATCACGTCGACGCCGTCGGTGATCGCCTCCTCGCCGAGGTAGGCCCCCCAGGGCCAGCAGGCGACGATGGTCTCCGTGGGACACGGCTCCGGGCTGACGCCGAGTGAGTCGTACCCGTAGTAGACGAGTGGGCGGATGTAACAGGACTCAAGCCCCTGTCGGTCGATCAGTTCGATCGTCGCCTCGGTGATTTCCTCGCGGCTGTGTCCGATGTCGTGATCGAGCACCTTCGCGGAGTCGTACAGTCGGTTCAGGTGTTCGTCCCAGCGGAACAGCGCCGGGCCGCGTTCGGTGTCGTAACAGCGGATCCCTTCGAAAACGCCGGTTCCGTAGTGTAGCGAGTGGGTGAGAACGTGCGTCTGGGCCTCGTCCCAGTCGACGAACTCCCCGTCCATCCAGATGGTGTCGACGTCCATCTCCTCGAATCCCATGTGTTCTCTCTCGAATGGGGTTGTTATAAACCAGACGGACGCGGTTGCAACCGGCGGAAACGCAACTATTGCAACAGTCCGACGACGTCGGTCCCTTCGAGGTAGGGGTAGCCGTGTCGTTCGGCGTAGGCTCTCGCCGCTGCGGGCGACAGCGCGCCGCCGGTTTCGGAATCGAGCATCTCACAGACGACGACTGCGGGAGCGATATCGGCCGCCTCCGCGAGTGCGATAGCAAACTCCGTGTGACCGCGTCGGGTCTCGAGCAGTCCGGATGCCGCCCGCAGGAGGTTGACGTGACCGGGCGACCGGAACGTCTCGGAGAAGTCGATCGACTCGGGGTCGGCGGCGGCGGCCCCGAGTTCGGAGATGGTCAGCGCGCGATCCTCGTCGGTGATCCCGGTGAACGTCTCGCGGTGGTTCACCGTCAGAGAAAACGACGAGCGGTCGTCGTAGGCGAGGTCGTGTGTCTCCGTCGCCGGGTGATCGATCGCCTCGGAGAGAAACGGCAACCCCCAGGCGTCACACACCGAATCGGCCAGTGCGACACAGACGAGGCCGCCGGCGTCGTTCCGCAGCTGTGCGACATCCGCGGGCGTGATGGCCGACGCAGGATAGACGAAATCGACCTCGCCTTCCCGATCGGTCGCGTCGTACAGCAGGATCGGGTTGCCGGCACGGAACGCTTCGATCGCGGCATCGAGGCGGCGTTGCCGGGTCACGGCGTCACTGCTCCGTGACATGGATCTGTATCTGGTCTCCGTCGGCGAGGTCGAGTCGTTCGCGCAGTTCTATCGGCGCGATCACCTCGAGTTGCTCCTCGCCGTGGTGGGTGCGTTCGGGGGCGATCACGTGGGCGGTTTCGACCATCCCTTCGCCGGTCCGAAGGGTCGCAGGCCAGCAGAAGGCGGGTCCGTACGTTCGATCCTCGTCTTCCCACCCGTCGATTTCGATCGGATCGACCGACTCCATCCGCGCACGGGTGACCACGCTTTCCTGGTCGAGTGTGACGTTCAGCGTGCCGGGGAACGGCTCGTAGCCGAGTCGATCGCGGAACTGCTCCATGTATCCAGAAAGCGTGATGTAGTGTCTGCCCTCGCCCATGCCGCTCGTGACGACGCCGGAGAGTTCGACGTCCGGTTCGTCGTCGAACAGCCGCTGGTAGTCGGCGTACTCCCGCTGCAGGACGCGTTCGCCCTCGTCGGTGATGCGAATGTGCTGGCCGTCGCCGCCGATCTCCCGCTCGATGTAGCCGGCGGATTCCAGTCGTCGAAGCCGCCGCGAGGCCGTCTGGCTCGACGCATCGAGTCGGTCGGCAAGTTCCGAACACGTCACCGAGGTGTGGCCCGCAAGCCCCCCCGACAGCGCGAGCAACTTCAGCGTGGCCCGCTCGTCGTTGCCGACGCGCTCAGTCGCCTGTGACATACGACACAGTAGCGGCCGACGACGTTTAACCGTAACGCATGTGGAACGTATAACGAAAGTGTGATAGTAGAAGCCGGGATCGCCGACGGCGACCGGCGTCCGCTGCAAAACGGGGGTGTACGAGGGTAGGTGGGACAGCAACAAAAGCCTGCCGAGAACGCGACGAGACCGACTCGGACGACGGGATCGTACCGCTGGACGGCACGGTGATAGGTCGATTTCGACCGCCGATCAGCTGTGTGAGGGGGTCTCGTCCCAAAACTCCGAGCCACCCTTGAGCTTCGGCACCCAGGTGTCCTCCTCGCGGGCGAGCAGGGCGACGCGTGACGGCTCGACGTCGCGCACCACGGGGTGTGTCGGGAGGTAGTTGCCGACGGCCTCGGTGAACTCGAGTACCTCCTCGTGGTCGGGCATCGCCGATCGGTCGAGACGGCCCTGCGAGTGGCCGACGTGCATGTACGCCTTCATTTCGACGAAGTCGGCGTCGGCCCGATCGTAGAGGGCGGCGTACCACTCCGGATGATGGTCGTTGTACCCCTTCAGAAGCGTCGTCCGGAGGACGGTTCGCGTCTCGTCTTTGTCTGCCAGTACGTCGATCGTCTCGATCAACCGCTCCCAGGCGTCGTCCTCGACGGCGTTTACCGTCTCCTCGAACGTCTGTCGGTCGGCGGCGTCGACGCTTATGTACAACTGCGTCGGATCACAGTCGGCGATCGTCTCCGGGCGGGTGCCGTTGGAGACGAGAAACGTCGTGATGTTCCGATCGTGGAACGCCTCGATCAACTCCGGCAGATAGGGGTACAGCGTCGGTTCGCCGTCGAGGGAGATGGCGACGTGTCGCGGCTCCATCGCCTCCTCGAAGACGTCCCGCGGCACCTCGTCGTTCCCGCCGAAGCCGCTGAGTAGCTTTCGCTGGAGGTCGATCGAGGCGTCGACGACGGCCTCTGGGTCGTCCCACTCCACGTCGTCGAGTTCGTAGGCGTGGCCCGCGTGATCCCGCCAGCAGAAGACACAGCGCTCGTTGCATTTGACGACCGGTGTCATCTGGATACACCGGTGTGACTGGATGCCGTAGAAGGTGTTTTTGTAGCATCGACCCTCCCCCCGGAGTGCGTTTGCCGTCCACCCGCAGGTCTGGGCGGCGGTGTGGTTCTCGCTGTGATAGTCCGGATCGCTGACCTGCTTGGGCATACCACCCTGTCGGGAAGCGAGAACAAAAGGTCGGTGGTCGATCTGCGCCGCGAGCAAGCGAGTCGAAGAGATCACGCAGTGAAACACGGATGGAACGGATCACAGCGGGGAGGCGGTGCCGATCGAAACGGAAGCCGACATCGTCTGTGGTGGTGCACTTTTAGAATCCTGCTGTCCAACTTTCCTCGATATTTTTACGTATATCTAATCTTTTTTGGAATTTTTACTCACATTCATCCCAACTGAAACACTTTAGTAGTAAGAACGTGAACGTCGCCTGTGAGCACGATGTTACCGAAAAACAAACACGTTCCTCCGGACTCCCGGTCATCGGCGGCCGCCGCCACCGCCGAGGAGAGCTTCGAGGGGACGATCACCGTCTATCTCCGCTCCTCGACGCCGGACGTTGCCCGTGACAGACAGCAGGCGACGGTCGCCCGACTGAGCGAACTCGTCTCCGCCGGCGTTATCGACGGCTTCGAGACCGTCCACTGGCAGAACAAGATTCGGGATCCGGCAGGGGGACCGACCCCGGAGCCGATCGAACGATACGACGAGTTCGCCGAACGGGTGGGTCCGGAGGCACTGCAACCGTTCTTCGAGGAACGGCCCGGGATCGGTCGGATCGACCGGGTCGTCGTGCTTCCGGTGATCTGTCTCGTCGCCCGACTCGACGGTGAACTGATCGGGCTCTACCCACACTGGAACGGCGGAACCCACGAAAGCATCGAGGACGGACTCGGCGCACTCGAATCCGGATCGATCCAAAACGTGTAGCTTTGGCGTCGAAACGTCGGCCGTCGGTCGATTTTGTGCTCATTTCGACGGAACAACGCCGAGAGAAACGCTTTTGCGATAGTAATGGTATGTCATACCATGGACAGCAACGAGCCGGTCGTCGCCAGACGCGACGGAGACATACGGCCCAGGGATCGGCCACCGGAAGGTCGCCGTCCTCCGAAGCGAGAGAGGTCCGAGACCCCGGAACGGGGAGGATTTCGGGGGACGGTTACGGTACACCTCAGGGGGACGGCTCCGGATGCGGCCCACGAACAACAGCGGGCCGTCGTCGGGGAACTCAGACGGCTCGACAGAAACGACGTGATCGAGCGGCTGCGCGTGCGTCGCTGGGAGCGACGCGTGAGCGTCCCCTCGGACGGCCCCGATTCGGAGGTCGTCGGGCTGTACGACGAGTTCGTCGACGCGGTCGGTGCCCACGCACTCGAACCCTTCTTCGAACAGCGTCCGGGGATCGGCCGACTCGACCGGACCGTCGTATTGCCGATGATCTGCGTGACAGCCAGACGGGACGGGGAGTTGGTCGGACTCTACCCGCGCTACAACGACGACGAACACGAGAGTGTCTCGGATGCACTCACGCGCCTCCGAGGCGGTGACGTCGAGAATCTGTAGGCGGCGGACGGACGCCGACGCGGTCGCTTCCGACATTCATAAATCGTCGGCGAAGCGAGTGACCCTATGTTTCTCCAACTGCGTGACGCCGTTTCGGCGGCCCTCTCGGCGGCCCTCTCGGAGTGTGGCTACCCGACCGACGATCTCGGGATCGAGGAACCGCCGGAGGACGTCGACGCCGTCTTCGCCTCGAGCGTCGCCTTCCGTCTGGCGGGAGCGGCCGAAGCACCGCCGCCAGCCGTTGCGAACGAACTGGCCGAGGCGATCGACACCGACGACAGCCTCATCGACCGTGTCGAAACCGACGGCCCGTATCTGAACTTTTATCCGTCGGAATCGTACTTTCAGGGGACACTCGATCAGGCCGACGACACGATCGGTCGGCTAGCGGATCGGGAGACGAGCGTCGTCGTCGAACACACCTCCGCGAACCCGACCGGACCGGTTCACGTCGGGCGAGCGCGGAACCCGATCACCGGCGATGCGGTCGCAAACCTGCTCGATTACGCCGGCTACGACGTCGAACGGCACTACTACGTCAACGACGCGGGGCGACAGATGGCCGTGTTCACCTGGGCCTACGAGACCTTCGACGAATCCGACCTGCCGGAGCCAGAGCGGGATCGCCCGGAGTATCGAATGGTCCGGTACTACCGGAAGGGCAACACGTTCCTCGAGGAGGGGTCGGAGGCGGAGGTCGAGACCGCAGAGGCCGAGATCGAATCGATCATGCAGGGACTCGAGGCGGGCGACGAGGAGACCTACGAGCGGGTGTCTGCGGTCGTCGACACCGTCCTCGGCGGGATGAAGGAGTGTCTGGGGCGACTGCCGGCGGAGTTCGATCAGTTCGTCAAGGAGACCCGGTTCATGCGGGACAACTCGACGGAAGAGATCGTCGAACGACTGCAGGCACTCGACGACGCGGTGTACGAGGACGACGCCTGGCAACTCACCTTCGAGGACATCGAGAAGAACCTCGTTTTCCTCCGCTCGGACGGGACGTCGCTGTACACGACGCGGGATCTGGCCCACCACGAGTGGAAGTTCGAGAACTTCGATCGCGCCGTGACGGTCCTCGGCGAGGACCACGAGCTACAGGCTCGACAGCTCCGGTCGGCACTCGAACAGCTGGGCAACGACACGGAACAACTCGACACGGTGTTGTACTCCTACGTCAACCTCCCCGAGGGGAAGATGTCGACGAGAGCGGGAACCGGTGTGAACCTCGACGATCTGCTGGACGAAGCGATCGACCGCGCACGCGAGGAGGTCGAATCCCGTCTCGAGGACCGCCGCCGTGACGACGCACTGGGGGAAGCCGACATCGATCGGATCGCCGAACAGGTCGGGGTCGGTGCCGTCCGGTACGACATCGTCTCGAAACAGCCCGCGAAGGCGATCACCTTCGAGTGGGATCGGGCGCTGGATTTCGAGGCCCAGTCGGCGCCGTACGTCCAGTACGTCCACGCTCGCTGCTGTGGAATCCTCGAAGAAGCGGGCGAAATAGAGGCGGCCGACGTGAGTCGCCTCGAAACCGACGCCGAACGGGACCTCCTCCGGACGATCGCCCGGTTCCCGGGCGTCGTCGACGACGCCGCGGCCGATCTGAAGCCCCACCGCGTGGCGACGTACACGAGAGCGATCGCAGAGCGGTTCAACGCCTTCTATCGTGAGTGTCCCGTCCTCGACGCCGATCCGGAGACAAGACGGGCCCGGCTCGCCCTCGTCGCGGCGAGTAAACATACCGTCGCAAACGCCCTCGATATCGTCGGCGTCGAGGCACCGACCTCGATGTGAGTTCTGTACCGTTCCACGGAACGAACCGGACGTGCTAGATCGCCGGGACGATCGACGGCGTCAGGAGGTCGCCGCCGCCGACGAACAGGATCGCCGCAGCGGCCAATCCGAGCGTCAAAAGCAGGAAGATGACGATCCAGGAGAGGCGGACGGAACTGCCGTTTGATGCGGACATAACGGTGTCTGTGGTGACCGGCTAAATAGAACTTTCTCTCCGTCCCGAGGCGGCACAGTGCAAAGCTTACTTATCCGTAATGCGCATAGCAACGGTGATGAGCGAAACTGAGGGCAGCCCGTCGGACAAACAAAAATACGAGTTCCGGAAGGTGATCGAGGAACTCGAGGAGTACGACGGCTCCGGGACACAGCTCGTTTCTATCTACATTCCGGAGGAAAGACAGATCAGCGACGTCGTCGAACACGTCGTCCAGGAACACAGCGAAGCCTCCAACATCAAATCGAAGTCGACCCGGACGGCCGTCCAGGATGCCCTCACCTCGATCAAGGATCGACTCCGGTACTACGACACCTTCCCGCCGGAAAACGGGATGGTGATCTTCTCCGGTGCCGTCGACAGCGGCGGCGGCCGCACCGAGATGGTGACCGAGGTGCTTGAATCGCCGCCGGAGCCGATCCAGTCGTTCCGCTATCACTGCGATTCGGCGTTTCTGACCGAACCGCTCGAGGAGATGCTCGGCGACAAGGGCCTCTACGGACTGGTCGTCCTCGATCGCCGGGAAGCAAACGTCGGGTGGCTGAAGGGCAAACGCGTCGAACCGGTCAAATCCGCCTCGTCGCTCGTTCCGGGCAAGCAGCGAAAGGGTGGTCAGTCCGCACAGCGATTCGCCCGCCTCCGACTCGAGGCCATCGACAACTTCTATCAGGAGGTCGCGGAGATGGCCGACGACACGATGGTCCCCCGCCGCCACGAGATGGACGGCGTCCTCGTCGGCGGCCCCTCGCCGACGAAAGACGAGTTCCTCGACGGCGATTACCTCCACCACGAACTGCAGGACATGGTCCTCGGCAAGTTCGACGTCGCCTACACCGACGAATCCGGGCTGTACGACCTCGTCGACGCCGCGAGTGACGTCCTCGCCGAGACGGAGATCATGAAGGACAAAGCCGAGATGGAGGAGTTCTTCGAGCAACTCCACGACGGTGGCAAGGCCACCTACGGCTTCGATGCCACTCGGCAGAATCTCGTCATGGGTTCGGTCGATCGGCTCCTCATCAGCGAGGACCTCCGGAAGGACGTCGTCACCTACGACTGTGGCGAACGAGAGGAATACGAGATGATCGACAGTCGTGCCGACACGCCGGACCACACCTGTGAAAACGGCGACGCCGGAGCGGTCGTCGAACGCGAAGACGCGATCGAACACCTGATGGAAATCGCCGACGACCGCGGATCGGAGACGAAGTTCATCTCGACGGACTTCGAGAAGGGCGAACAGTTGCTTTCGGCCTTCGGCGGCGTCGCAGCGATCCTGCGGTACTCGACGGGCGTCTGATCACGCCTCCGGGCTCACTCCAGAAACGCCTCCAGTTGCTCGCGGCGCTCCCGGACATCGAAGTCGGGATCGACGGAATCACTCCCACCGAGTCGATCGAGCGTCAGGAGTGGATCGGCACCCGCCCGTTCGGCGGCCTCGATCAAGGCGACGATCGATCGGCGGTTCAACGCCAGCGAGTCGAGCAACCCGACGGCGACGGCGAGTGGAACGGCCCCCTCGCCGCGGGGGAACGATCCGAGCAGACGGTCGAAATCGGGGTCGGCCGCGGCGGTGGAATCGGGCGCCGCCGTGAGTGCCAGACAGCGTGGACACAGCGCGACTGGATCACCGGGTGCGTGTTCGCGGTAGTCACCGACGGCAAAGACGATCATCTCCGTACCGCAGGTACAGTCCATACGGGTCGATTCGGCTGCGATCACAAAACGTCGGTCATCGCCCTCGGCGCCTGAAACGTTATTTATCGTCGGTCTGAACACGGAGGTATGCCAGCCGAACGAGGCGACCTGCGGGGGGCATGCGACCGGGTCGGGCGGCGTCGGGTGCTGCAGGGGATCGGTGGGATCGGGATCGGAGCCATCGCTCTCTCGGGGGTCTCGGTGGGTGTACAGGGACAAGGAGAGGTGCAGTGGCGGTTCAACGCTGATGGGCCGGTTCGATCCTCGGCGACGGTGATCGGAGATTCCGTCTTCATCGCCGGGGCAGAAACCGTATACAAGCTCCAGCTATCCGGTGACGAGTTGTGGCGCTACGAACTCGACACCGCCGGAGTGATCGGTGAATCGCTGACGGCGACCACGGAGGCCGTCTTTTTTGCCGACACGTCGGGGAACGTCTATCGGCTGAACGAGCAGTCGGGGGCCGAGGAGTGGCGGTTCGACGCCGGAATCAGGGTCCGGACGACGCCGACGCTCGCCGAGGGCTTCGTCGTCTTCGGCTGTGACGTGCCGGATCCGGAAGATGCGACGGCCAACGCCGGCCGGGTGTACGCGGTGGGAGCCGACGACGGCGAGGAGGTGTGGCGCTTCGATTTCGACCGCGACGACCCCGTGGTTGGCTCGCCCGTCGTCGCCGGCGATACGGCGTTTATCGGAAGTCCCGACGACTTCCTCTACGCGCTGAATCTGGTGACCGGCAGCGAACGGTGGCGATTCGAGACGGGGACGAGCGTCGGAAGCGGCATCGAGACCGCACCGACCGTCGCCGACGGAACCGTGTTCGTCGGGAGCCGCGACAACCGGGTGTATGCCGTGAACGCGGACACGGGCGAGGAGCGGTGGCACGTCAGAACGAACGGCATCGTCCGCACCACGCCGACGGTCTTCGACGGGACGGTGTTCGTCGGCAGCGACGACGAGACGCTGTACGCGATCAGCACGGTAACGGGCGACGAGCGGTGGACGTTCGACGCCGGAGATCCGATCAGGTCCTCACCGACCGTTGCCGACGGGACCGTGTTCTTCGGCGCGGAAGACGGGACCGTCCACGCGGTGGCGTCGGCGTCGGGGGACGAGCGGTGGCAGTTCGACACCGGTGGTGAGATCAACTCCTCGCCGACCGTCGTCGACGGAACCCTGTTCGTCGGGACGGACAACTTCGAATTTTACGCGCTCGATGCCGGCGTCTCCGGATCGAGCGTGGATTCACGGATCGAACACCGAACCCTCGGCGGTCACGACAGACAGATTGGGGCGACCGACGAGGAAGCAACCGCCGAGGAGGGAAACGACGGAGACAACGGCGAGGGCGAGGAGATGGCAGACGGTGACGGCGACGAAACGGCGACCACCGACGGAGAGGACGAGCCAACGGAACCGGACGAGGATCAGGATGGAATGGGTGCGCTGGCAGCGATCGTCGGAGTTGGATCCGCATATCTCCTCAAAAGGCGGTCGAATCGAGGAAACACCTAGCCGGTTCGCATTCCACGATACCAAACAGACAACAGTATTATATCCAAACGATGTGGTAACGTCACATATGTCAGGAGGACCAACGCCGTATCGACGTGGATTTCTGCAGTTTCTCGCCGGTGTGTCGGTGCTCTCGCTTGCTTCTGTCCCGAGCGGTGCCAGAACAGACAGAGACGTTGTCGAACAGGACGTGGTAACGAGGCGGATTTCCCTGAAGGCGGTCAGCAACGGCCAACGGGACGAAGCGTTAATCCACCAGATTGGGTGGGGAGAGACGGAGATAATCGAAACGAACCTGGCGGTTTCAGCCTCAGACGACGTGTTCATACAGGTATTCCCGAACGAGGAGAGTTACATGCACGGCGGAGATGGCGACGGGCGGTATCGGCTGGATGCAACCTCGACGGATTCTCTTTCGTCGGATTTTGTGTATCGCAGAGACCAGATGGTTGCACTGGAAGGGATTTCGGACGCCGATCTGGATGGCCTGTATATCAGCGTCGAAAACCGAAATCGGGAGCCGGTCGACGTGACCGTAGACGTACAGTACACACGGTACGGCGAGCGACTGCAGGACAGTCACTTCGAGGTCGAACTGCTCGATACCAGCGAACCGATCGTCCGCGGCGAGACGGTCGAAGCAAGAATACGAGTGACGAACACGGGAGAGCAGTCAGGGAGACAGACGATCGAACTGCAACTCGAGGAGACGGTGATCGATCAACACACCGTTCAACTCGACCCCGGCGAGTCGGTGGAGGGTGTTGTAGGAGCAACAGTTAGAGAGGAACTCACAGGTGAGACCGCGACCGTACAGGTACGAAGTGAACAGAACGCCTCCGAGGAACGCATCTCGGTTCAATCTCGATCCGAGGACAGAGGACAAGAGGTCGCGGTTTCCGACGGCGGGAGTGACGAATCACCGAGTGCGAACAGAGGCTTCTTTAGCAACGACGCAAACTCCGACATCGATCCGGTTGGCGGACAGATGAACCTCTCCGTGGCTGGTTTTCTTTTATCGATCGCCGGAATCTTCATTTCACTCCTCCGCGGTGGTTAGATGCCACAGGGAAAGCCAGCACTCTGGGGGAGTGTCCTCGGTGTGCCGTTTCTTTTTGCCGGGTCCTACGTGTATCTGTTCGAATTACAGGACGGAAGCACGGAGATTGAATTCCTCGGAACCACCCTCAGCGGCGGCCATCTCACACATCCGGAGTTTTTTGCGATCCCACTCGTCGCGTTTGGCGGCTTCGTCATTCTCATGGGCGCATACGTTCAAATAGTCGCCCCACAGCCGCCGGTGTTTGGGGAGGGTGAAACAGTAATAGAGAAGCGACGACCCACACAACGTGTCGCCAGAGCAAAGATCCTGTCTGGGCTGCCGTTTTTATTCTTCACCTTCTATCTGCTCGAATTCACCATCGTACCGTACGTGTACCCCACCGGCGTGTTTGTCGTCGGGTTGGGGCTTCTCTCCTCGGGACTGTACCGGTACTGGCGAAACACGCTGACGGAGTATTATATCACGAGCGAACGGGTAATCCGAAACTACCGTTTTCTTTCCCTCTCACAGAAGGAGATTCCACTCGAAAAGGTGCGGGGTATCGAAGAGGCTCGGTCCGTCACCGAGACGATGCTCGATATCGGTTCGGTGAAGATTGCAAGCGCAGGCGGCGGCGGAACGGTCACCCTACGCGTTACCAACATCCGACACCCCTCGGAGTTTGCAAACGAGATTCGAAAACTAACCTGACCCGGCGTGATTCAAACGGAGACAGCCCATCTAATCGTCGGCCGTGAGAACTTCTTCGTCTTCTTCTTCCGCTTCCTCGGCTTCCTCCTGTTTTTCCTCTTCCTCTTTTTTCGCTTTGATTTTCTTCATGCGGAAGATTTCCTCGCGTTCCTGCTCTTCGAGTTTCTGTTCGATGTACTCCTGGGCTTCGTTCAACTCGGGCAGCAGTTTGAACTCGAGGGCGTTGACGCGGCGTTTCGTCGTCTCGATTTCATCGAGCATCTTCTTCATCGCCGTTTCGACCTCGGCGGCGAGGATGATCGTCTCGAGCAGTTCCTCGTAGGCGTCTGCGGCCTCGTCGATCCGGGCGGAGGTGCCGACGAGTCCGTATCCGCGCTGGTCGAGTGACTTTCTCACCTGCGTCGACTCGATCTGCGGGACGACGACGCCCATGATGTTCTTCGAGGTCGTCGAAATCTCGGGGTGTTCTTTTAAGGCTGCTGCGGCGCCACGAACCGCGACGTCGCCTTCCATCGCCCGCGCCATGTTGATGTTGCGCTGTGCCCGCTCGTAGTTTTCGTCCAGATCCGACCGAACATCGGTCGCGTGTTCGAGGATGTCCATGAACTCCATGATGAGGCCGTCACGCTTCTTTTCGAGTGTGTCGTGGCCCCGCTCGGAGAGTTCGATCCGATCCTCGATCGCCATGAGGTTCTTTCGGGTCGGTTTGACGTCCTTGGCCATTACAGGAGTCTTCCGCGCGTAGCCAGTTAATCGTTTCCTGTCCCACCGGTCGAAGCGAGGATCGAACCACTCGTCGTGACAGCAGAAACGAAACGAACAGAAAGGAAACTCCGGAGCGATCAGTCTCAGTCGGCCGTCGCCTGCACCGTCTCCGGCGTCACGTCCTCGCGGTAGTACTTCTCGATGAGTTCTTCGTCGATCCGGTTTAGGGCTTCCTTCGGCAGCATCGACAGCAGATCCCAGCCGAGATCAAGCGTCTCCTCGACCTCGCGGTTGACGTCGAAGCCCTGTTCGATGAACTGCGTCTCGAAGGCGTCGGCGAAGTCGAGATACTTGTTGTCTCGCTCCGACAGCGCCTCGCGGCCGACGATGTTGACCAGATCCCGCAGGTCCTCACCCTCGGCGTAGGCGGCGTACAGCTGGTTTGCGACGTCGCTGTGGTCCTCGCGGGTGTAGCCCTCGCCGATTCCGTCGTCCATCAGCCGGGAGAGACTCGGCAGGACGTCGATCGGCGGTTCGATCCCCTGGCTGTTGAGGTCCCGATCGATGTAGATCTGTCCCTCGGTGATGTACCCCGTCAGGTCGGGGATCGGGTGGGTGTCGTCGTCGCCGGGCATCGTGAGGATCGGGATCTGTGTGACAGAGCCCTGTCGCCCCTCGATTCGACCGGCGCGTTCGTACAGCGTCGCCAGATCGGTGTACATGTACCCGGGGTAGCCACGGCGGCCCGGGACCTCCTCGCGGGCGGCACCGATCTCACGCAACGCCTCACAGTAGTTCGTCATGTCGGTCAGGATGACCAGCACGTGATACCCCTGATCGAAGGCGAGGTATTCGGCGGTCGTAAGCGCCAGCCGCGGCGTGACGGTCCGTTCGACGGCCGGGTCGTCTGCGAGATTCATGAAGACGACGGATCGTTCGAGGGCACCGGTGCGCTCGAAGTCGTCCATGAACTCGTTTGCCTCCTCGGCCGTGATCCCCATCGCACCGAAGATGACGGCGAACTCCGACCCTTCGTCGTCCTCGCCGGCTTCTTCTTCCTCTGGGACAGTCGCCTGCCGGGCGATCTGCAGCGCCAGATCGTTGTGTGGCAGACCCGATCCCGAGAAGATCGGCAGTTTCTGGCCGCGGATGAGGGTGTTCATGCCGTCGATGGCGGCGACACCGGTCTGGATGAACTCCTCGGGGTACTCCCGGGCGGTCGGGTTGATCGCCGCACCGACGATCGGTCGTTCCTCGTCGGGTTCGATCTCGGGGCCACCGTCGATCGGATCGCCGGCCCCCGAGAGGACTCGCCCGAGCAGTTCCTCGGTGAGCGGCATCTGCAGCGTCTCACCGACGAACCGCACCGAGGAGTTTCGGTCGATCCCCTCGGTGCCCTCGAACACCTGAATCGCCACGTACTCCGAGGTCGATTCCAGCACCTGTCCGCGGCGCACCTCACCGTTTGGCGTTTCGATTTCGACGATCTCGTCGTATCCGACGGGTTCGTCGACCTCTGCGAACACGAGCGGTCCACTGATCTCCGTGATCGTTTTGTACTCCTTTTGCATATCAGTACTTCTCCTGTAGCTCCGCCGTGATTTCTTCCTTCAGCTCGGAGATCATCGTCTCGTAGTCCTCGGCGACACCCATTCGGTTGAGTCGTGGAGCGGAATCGATGCCGGTGATCTCCTCGACCGGAACGCCGGCGTCGAGTGCCGATTGGGCCTCGTCGTTGAACGTCTTGATCGCCGTCAACATCAGGTAGGTCTTCTCGGGCTCACAGTAGGTGTCGACGTCGTGGAAGGCGTTTTGCTGCAGCCACGCCTCGCGCAGATACCGGGCGACCTCGAGCGTCAGCTGCTGGTCTTCCGGCAGCGCGTCCTTGCCGACGAGCTGGACGATCTCCTGGAGTTCGGTTTCCTCGTCCAGAATCCCGACGGCCCACTGTCGGATCTCGGGGAAGTCCTCGTGGACGTTCTCCCGCCACCACGGATCGAGTTGATCCTTGTACAGCGAGTACGATTCGTTCCAGTTGATCGACGGGAAGTGCCGTCGTTCGGCGAGGTCTGCATCCAGCGCCCAGAAACACTTCACGATGCGCAGGGTGTTCTGGGTGACCGGCTCCGAGAAGTCCCCGCCGGGCGGCGAGACGGCACCGATGACCGAAATCGAGCCCTCGGTACCGTTGATGTTCTCGAACTTGCCGGCCCGCTCGTAGAACTCACTCAGGCGGGCGGCGAGATACGCGGGATATCCCTCCTCGCCCGGCATCTCCTCGAGTCGGGAGGAAATCTCCCGCATCGCCTCGGCCCACCGCGAGGTGGAGTCGGCCATGAGCGCCACGTCGTAGCCCATGTCGCGGTAGAACTCCGCGATCGTGATCCCGGTGTACACGCAGGATTCACGCGCCGCAACCGGCATGTTCGACGTGTTCGCGATGAGACACGTTCGGGACATCAGCGGTTTGCCGGTCTTTGGGTCCTCCAGTTCGGGGAAGTCCTCGATGACCTCCGTCATCTCGTTGCCGCGTTCCCCACAGCCGACGTAGACGACGATGTCCGCGTCGGCCCACTTCGCGAGTTGGTGCTGGGTGACCGTCTTCCCGGAGCCGAATGGGCCCGGAATCGCCGCCGTCCCACCCTTCGCGATCGGGAACAGCCCATCGAGGATGCGCTGTCCGGAGACGAGTGGCTTCGTCGGCGTCTCCTTGTCGACGGTCGGACGCGCCCGGCGAACCGGCCACTCCTGTCGCATCTGGACCTCCTCGCCGTTGTCGAGTTCGACGACCGTCTCCGTGACGGTGAAGTTGCCGGATTTGACGTCGACGACCTCGCCGCCGTCGTAGCCGGGCGGAACGAGCACCTTGTGGTCGATGCTCTCGGTTTCGGGAACGATGCCGACGATGTCACCGGATTCGACGGTGTCGCCTTCCTCGACCTCCGGGTTGAACTCCCAGGTCTTTTCCAGATCGATTCCGGGGGCGTCGACCCCACGGTCGAGGAACGCGCCCATCTGCTCTTCGAGTACGTCCAGTGGGCGCTGGACGCCGTCGTAGATACTGTACAACATTCCGGGGCCGAGATCGACCGACAGCGGTTCACCGGTGTTTTCGACCGGCTCGCCGGGTGCAACGTCAGAGGTCTCCTCGTAGACCTGGATCGTGGTGATGTCGCCTTCGATCTCGATCACCTCTCCCATCAGTCCTTCTTCGCCGACGTAGACGACGTCGTTCATCCGGGCGTCGAGGTCGACCGCGGTCACGACCGGACCACTGACGCTCTCGATTACCCCTTCCTTCGTGGTTTCTGTTTCTGTGGCTTGACTCATAGTTACTCGTCCATCAGGTCGATACCGATGGCTCGTTTGATCTGCTCTCGCAGGTTGCCCGAACCGGTTCCGCCACCCAAAGTGACACACACCGGTTCGACGCTCGTTTCGACTCGCTGTCGCACGGTACGGGAAAGATGCTCCAGATCGTCGTCGTGCATCACGACGATGCCGACGCCGTCGTCGTCGAGGACCGCCTCGACCGCCTCGTCGAGCGTTTCGTCTTTCTTTTCGTCTGGAACGTTCTCGAAGCGCCGAACGCCGGCCAGACGGAATCCCGTCGTGAAGTCCGGACTTCCGACGACGGCTATCTCCTGACTCTGTGTGCCGCGTTCTCGTTGGCTCATTGGATCACCAGTTCCTCCTCGATCTCCTCGACCGATAGCCCGGCCTCACGTCCCCGGGCGATCGCTCGAATGTTCTCGACTTCGCGTTCCTTCGCGAGAATGTAAGACAACACCGGACAGATCGAGAGCGGATACCGACTCGACAGCACCTTCGAGTACTCGAGCAGCGCGGCATCGAGGGCGTGTTCGAAGCCGATCAGACTCGCTGCGTCCTCGAGGTCGTCGAGTGCGGAACCGAGATCGTCCCCGTAGCGGCTCTCACGGAGCCGGGCGACGAGGTCGTCCGTGTTCTTCGCCAGCTGTCTGAGTTCCTCCGGACGGAACAGTCGACCGCCGTCGATGAAGTACTCCGAGGGATCGATGTCGGCACCGCTTCTGGCGATCCGAAGGCCGTTTCGGACGTTCCGGAAGTCGATTTCCGCCTGCAGGAAGTCCTTGTACAGTGCCGTCGGTGAATCCGGCTCCGTCTCCCCCAGATCGTCCATCAGGTGGGAGTAAAACGCCCGATCGACGGCGTTTTCCAGCGGCACCAACACGCCGCCCGTGTCGTAGTCGCTGTAGGCCGCCGCGAGCGGTTCGCCGAAGATCGTATTCTCCAGCAGTTCGACGACCTCCTCGATGCTGGATGCGTCGACGAGCCGATCGAGCAGCCGGTCGGAAAACTCCCCCGAGCGGATCAGGTCCTCGCTGATGTCGGCTGAGTCGGAGTCGGTGTAGATGCCACGGATGACGGTTTTGACGTTCCAGGCATCGAACTTCCGGAGGTATCTGGCGATGTAGCCGTACAGCGGGCCGTCGGCCCATCGGAGCGTGTCACCGAAATGCTTTGCGAGATTCTGATTGAGCGCGTATTCGACGAGATCGACACCCGAGTGTCGGGAGCCGAGTTCGTTCATCTCGGCTTCGTACTCGGTTTCCTCCATGAACCGGGCGATCTCACTCGGCCCCATCCGGACGAGCTTTCGGTAGTCGTCCTCGTCGAACAGCTTCGACCGCCGCGAACGAACGCGGGCTGTCACGTACTCGTAGTTCGAGCTTCCCTCGGTACTGGTGCTCATTCTTCGAAGAGGCGATTGCTGATGTCGCGTAGGTTGTCGTCCCAGACCTCCTCCAGCACGGAGTCGAAGGTGTTGTTCACGCGAACGCGCGACTCGTCGGATTCGACGACCACGCCGCCGAGACAGTCGATCGGATCACCGACCTCGAAGCCGTCGTACTCCGCCACGATCGTCTCGAGCAGTTCGGTGTCGGCGTCCCGTCCGTGAACCCGAACCGAGTCGGCGTCGAACTCCTCGGCTGCAGCCGCAAGCAGCGACCGTGTCAGTTCCTCCCGTTCGTCGCCGTCGATCGCAGCGATTTCGGCTTCGATGTCGGCGCGAACGTCGCCCAGGATCTCACGACGGGCCGCGAGTCGCTCCTGTTTGGCCTCGAGTTTCGCACCCGAGAGCTTCTGTTCGCGCTCCTGGTCGATCTGCCGTTCGACGTCGCGTTCTGCCTCCTGTCGAATCTGTTCTGCGTCCTGTTCTGCCTCGGAGACGATCTCCTCGGCGCGTGTCTCGCCTTCTTGGCGGATCTCCTCTGCACGCGCGCGGGCTTCGTCTCGGATGTCCTCTACGACCGTATCAAGACTCATTGGTTTGAAAGAAGCGTTAGACGACGAACACGACGACGAGTGCGAGGATCACGAGCGTCTCCGGCAGCACTGTCATGATCAGCCCTCGTCCGAAGAGGTCCTCGTTCTCGGCGATTGCGCCCATCGCGGCAGCGCCGATTCCCCGCTCTGCGATACCCGCACCGAGTGCTGCAAGACCGACCGCGATTGCGGCCGCACCAGCGTTTTCGAGCGCTGGTCCGCCGTTTTCGGCCTGAAGTACCGGTGCAACGTCCACGAGACTCGTAGCAATTTCGAACATGGTTGATGTATCCTCTGGAACAGTCGTTCCGAACAGGTGCAACTGTTCGTACTGAGTTCATAAAACTTCCCAAACGTCACGCTCAGCACCCACCGGACCGGCAAGCGGTGTGTGCAGCTGTCACTCGAAGACCGAAAAACAGCAAACCACGAAGCAGGGACGACGGTCAGTCTTCCGTCGTGTAGCGGCGCTCGTATCCGAACGGCTCGTACGGCTTGCCGCCGCCCTCGTAGAACTTGTTGAAGAATTCGACGTACTCGAGTCGGATTCCCTGGAGCCCGGCGCTCGTGATGCCGAGCAGCAACACGAGGATGTGCCCGAGAACGAAGATGAGCGCGCCGGCGAGGATGGCGAGGATCAGCCCCGCGCCGCTTGCATCCGTCAGGATACCGGCGAACATGATCTCACCGCCCTCGGTCGCCGCACGCTCCTGTGCGGCGGCGAGACCACCCATCTCGTTGAAGATGAAGTGGAAGCCGCCGTCTGGGTCCTGGTAGGCGCCGAAGACGAGCAGGTTCACCACGAAGGCCATCCCGGCCTTTGCGAGCAACACGGCAGCGATCCGGGTGTACGAGAGGATGTTGACGAACACGTTGAGGCTCTCGAGGAGGCCAATTCCACCCTCGCCGTAGAGCAGGAGGACGAGTCCGACGACGGCAATCGCCAGACCGGCGAGACCGACGGCCGCCGGCAGCCCGGTGAATCCGGGGATAACGCTCTCCGGACCGACAAGGAACGCCGGCTTCTGTTCGATCGTGTGCGTGCTGAAGATCCACGCCCACGCACCGAGCATCAGCATGACCCACGAGAGGTTCTCCGCCGTCGCCTCGACGACGCCGTGTGAGAGGTCGTCGATGAATCCGAAGACGTGCCCGACGGTCAGATGGACCAATCCGAGCAGCAGACTCACGATGAGCCACAGCTGAGCGAAGGCGATGTTCTCCGGCGACAGGCCCTTGTCCATCGGCGAACCGCCCTCACCGAAGACCATGTAGCCGAGTTCGTGCAGGCCGAAGAACTCGCCGTACAGCACACCGAAGATGATCGTGAAGATGCCGGCCCAGATGGCAACGCCACCGAGACTTCGGAAGCCCGGACTCTCGAAGCGACTCATCAGGACGAAGCCCATCAGACAGTAGAGGATTCCGTATCCGACGTCACCGATCATGAACCCGAAGAAGGCAGGGAAGGTGAGGAACAACACGAGCGTCGGATCGAGTTCGTCGTACCGCGGTCGGTTGATCACGCCGACGAGCAACTCGAAGGGCTTTGCTGCCTCGCTGTTTTTCTGGATCACCGGCGGCGCACCGCCGCTCATCGCCCGGTCTGCGTGTCCGCCGTCGGTTGCGACGGCCTCTTCGCGTGTGCTCGGCTCCTCGACCGGTTCGCGGTTGTGGACGTGTCCGTCGTCGTACTCGGCGCGTTCGAGTTCCTCACAGTCGGCGTGGTCGCCGACGGCCGAATCGAGCGCGGCGACGAGGTCGTCGTAGGCGGCCGTCGGGACCCAGCCCTCGGCGACGAATGCGTTTTCCGTCGTCGCAAACGTCAGCGGGGCCTCCCGCTTTTGAACCTCGATCGTTAGCTGCTCCTCGGCGGCGAGCAGGAATCCCGCGACCTCGTGTTTCAGATCCTCGAGTTCGTTTTCGATCGTCTCGAGCTTCGAGACGGCGGCCTCGCGGTTCGTTTCGAGATCCGCGATGTACTCCTCCGGGCTCGTCGACTCGTCGCCGTCGCCGAGGTCGGGCACCTCGTAGCGGTTGAACGCCGTTCCGACGAGGTTGTCCTCGATGTCGACGGCGGGATACGCCGCGATTGCGACGTAACCGCCCTCGGAGAACGTTTCGTAGGCCTCGATGTCAGTCTCGGCGTCGGCGAGGGCGGATTCGATCGCCTCGGGGTCACCCTCGCCGACGACGACCGCGATCGAATCGTACCCCGACAGCAGATCGAGGTCGATCCCCAGTTCCGCGAAGGGTCGAGCCGCGTCGATCCGTTCGTCGATCGTCCGGATTTCGTCTCTGAGCTCCGCACGGCGGTCGTCCAGATCGTTCACCTCGGTGCGGATCTCCTCGAGTTCGGATTCGAGTTCGTCGTCTTCGATGATGCGTGGACGACCCGCGTCCTCCTCTGTGATGCCGAGTTTGCTCTCAAGCGACCGGACGGTGAGAAGCTTCTCTGAGAGTTCCTCTGCGCCCTCCATCGGGTTTCCGGGCTCGAAGCCCTCCCAGGAGCCGTCGTAGTCCGTGACGTGGAGCCGACGGAGGTCGTGAAGCGTCTCGATTACGTCGTCCATCACCTGTCTGGATCCGGTTACCGAGACCCGGCTCAT
Organism: Natronomonas sp.; assembly: GCA_040409725.1. Classification (GTDB taxonomy): domain Archaea; phylum Halobacteriota; class Halobacteria; order Halobacteriales; family Haloarculaceae; genus Natronomonas. The sequence continues at coordinate 26,782 of JARWGK010000114.1, read as the reverse complement.
GCGTTCAGGTCTGAGACTGGACATTCACCGCCTCCGTGAACAGTTCGACTGCGTGTTCGACCACCTCGTCGTGGTTCGATTCGGCGCGTTCCTCCAGCGTCTCGCGCCGGGCGGTGCCCTCCTCGAGGATCGCCTCGCGCTCGGATTTGATCTCCTCGCGTGCCTCCTCGAGGCGCTTTTGTTTCATCTCCTCGGCCGCCGCCCGCGCTTCCTCGCGGATGGTGTCTGCCTCCGATTCGGCTTCGGCGATCGTCTCCTCGCGATCGTCCTCGGCCGTTTCGATGATCTCGTCGGCCTCCGCCTCGGCCGTCTTGATCTTGTCGAGAACCTCTGGCCTGGCCATAGTTATATCGGTTGAGCGTTCGGAAAGCGCCTATTTGGTAGTTGCGGAACTGACCGAGTCTGGCCCCTGAGCGACAAACCGGGGAGTTATGCACACGTCGCCCCAAGAACCGATACCGATGGGATTGCTCGAGGACAAGGCCCGCGCGCGTCTTTTCTACAGATATCTCTCTCAGGTGTACGACACGATCAACCCGTTCATCTGGAACGAGGAGATGCGCGACGAGGCGATCGGCTGGCTCGACGTCGAAGCGGGCGACCGAATACTCGACGTCGGCTGTGGAACCGGCTTTGCGACGGAGGGGCTGTTGCGGGAGACCGACGACATCTGGGGGCTCGATCAGTCGGCACACCAACTGGAGAAGGCCTACGAGAAGTTCGGCAAGCGAGGCACCGTCAAATTCCACCGTGGTGACGCGGAACGACTGCCGTTCAAACGGAACAGCTTCGACGCCTACTGGTCGTCGGGATCGATCGAGTACTGGCCGAACCCCGTCGATGCCATAGTCGAGGCACGACGGGTCACGAAGCCCGGCGGAACGGTCGTCGTCGTCGGGCCGGACTACCCCGATTCGACGCTGTTTCAGCGACTCGCGGACGCGATTATGCTGTTTTACGACGAGGAAGAGGCCGACCGGATGTTCGCCGAGGCCGGATTCGAGACGTTCGAACACCACATCCAGCAGCGCGCGCCGGGAACCCCGCGGGCGATCACCACCGTCGCGACGGTTCCAACCGAGGCGACCGAAGCCGATACGTCTGTGACGGACGCCGTCGCAGACGGCAGCGGCTAAATCGCCACGACGACCACTCACGATGCCCCCACCACCGTTTGGAGCGTCGTCACGTGACCGGCGTCGGTCGTGAGACGAACTTCGAGTTCGGCCCCCGGCTTCGGCACCGGCGTGTTGCTCCCGGCGATCCGAAAGGAGGCCGTCTCGCCGGGATCCCACTCCGTCGTTTTCGCGCTGTTGAACGCGCCGGTCGGCCCGGAGACGAATCCCTCGGCCGAAAAGAACGGTACCGGTGGCTGGTCGGCCAGTGGCTCACCGTCGACGGTCACGTGTACCGAAAGTGACGCTGGATCGAGGCTATCGCCGTGTCGGTGGGTGAGCGTCACCGTCCCGTCCGGTTCGGCATCGAGGTCGAAGACGGCCGTCGGGGCCGGCTGTGGCGGTTGAACGCCGACGACCGCGCCGACTGCGGTCGCCATCCCGACGACCACGGCGGTCATGAGGACGATGCCGAGAAGCGACGTGTTGGCCGAGGTGTCCGACACGGGGTGTCTGGTCGCCCGATCACTCAAAAACCCACGGCTCACTCGAGTGTCGTCGTCAGCGTGATCTCCTCGCCGTCGTGGACCGCGGTCACGGTCAGTTCACCGCGGGGTGCGACGGTCCAGAGCGGGCGCTCGCCGTCGGTCGTCCCAACCGGCTCGTCGTCGATCGAAATCGACGCCGGGACCCCCTCACCCGTGGTGTCGAGGACCTCGACCGAAACCGGGCCACCGGAGCGGGTCGTGTTCACCCGCAGTTCGAGTTGGCCCGTCTGTGTCGTCTGTGTCGTCGTCGGAACGGCCCTGAGGCTCTTTTGTTGCACTTCCCAGAACACGTCGGTCGTGCCGCCGTCGAAGTGTGCCGTCAGTTCGCCGTGGTCGTGGGTGACGGCGGTCTGATACACGCCGGCCGCACGCGAGATCGTGCCTTCGATTGCGATCCCCTCGCTGTTTTCCAGCGTCCAGGGGTACAACTCGCCGAGGCGATCGAGGACGAGTCGGTCGTCGCCGCCGAACTGGTCTTCGGCGGATGGCTGTCGATTCGCCGGCTGGTGTGCCTCCCGGAGATACGTCGGATCGACGCCGCCCTCGACCGTCGCCAGCACGATCGCCTCGTCCGCCGTTTCGACGTACACGCGAACCGGGTCAGCGTTGCCGTCGACGGCCTCGACGGCGCGGTCTCTGACCGGGCCGTGTAACACGTTCGTCCGGGTGTCGAGTCGGGCCACCGTCTCGCTGTCGACGATTTCCTCCAGATCGGCCATCCTGTCGATCACTGCCTGCAGTTGTCTCGCCTCGCGGTCGATCGCGGCACTCCGTCGAACGTACCGATCTGCGGTGATCTCACCGTCGACGAGCGCCTCCATCGCCTCACGGTGGGTCGCTTCGAGGGCCGAGAGCCGTTCGTCCGTGCGGTCGATCGCCCGGTTCAGCGCCGACCGCCGCTCGGATTCCGTCGCTGCCGCGGTGAGATCGCGGTCGAGTCGATCGCGGATGTAGACGGCGCGGGCCTGACCGGTGTTGCCACCGACGGCGGTCCCGACGTCGAGTGAACCGCGACCGAAGACGACGACCTCACGCTCCGCCGGCGGCAACGCGAGATACTCCGTGGTGCCGGATTCGGGGACGACCGGTGTCGTCGACGGAGTCTCGGCCGGTCCGGTTTCCGGAGTCGCGTCTGCATCCTCGTCGGCCACCGACGGCAGGCGATCGGAAACCTCTCGGGTCTGATCTCCGTCCGCGATCGGGATCGCAGCAAACGGTGCGACACACACCACGACGGCGAGGAGGAGGGCGCGGGAACCGTTCATAGACGCCGCCACGCGGAGCACGAATAAAAACCCCCTCCTCGTCGCCGTGAGCCGCCCGATCGGCCCGGTGAGCGTCGGGGGTTTCGGATCGATCCTGCCAGCGATACGGGGTCGAGAGACCCCGAGACAGTTTATCCGCCGTAGAGACGTTTTATTCCGATAGAAAGCATTTTCACCTGTGGCCCTGCAGGATTACGTCATGCGGCCCGCCCGTGTTACCCTCCTGTGTGCCCTCCTCGTCGTTTCACTCACCGGAGGTTCGCTGTTGGTTGCCGGTGGTGTAGCTGCTGCACCCGACGATCCCGAGTGGACCGCGGAGTCGGCGGAGACGCAGTCGGCTGCAGTCGAAACACGGGCGGACTCCGTTCGAACGCAGACGGACGAGACAGACCGCGAGACGAGATTCGAGGTGCAGATCCGCCCCGACGGTGACGCGGAGTGGCAGGTGGTCGTCCGGTTTCGGCTGACGGACGACGACGACAGGGAGACCTTCGAATCGCTCGGGGATCGCTTCGAGCGCGGCGACCACGAGGTGTCGATCGGGCTCGATGCGTTCGAAAACGCGGCCGCGGCCGCGAGTGAAGCGGCCGGCCGCGAGATGGAAATCGAGGATCCACAACGGACCGCAGAGGTCGTCGAAAGCGAGGCCGATGCGGAAACGGTCGGAGAGCTCCGGCTGTCGTTCACTTGGAATTCGTTCGCGCGTGAAAACGACGACCGGCTCGTCGTCGACGACGCGTTCAACACCACGGACGGGACGTGGTTGAACGGGCTGTCGGCGGAACAGACGCTCGTCGTCGAGGCTCCCAACGGGTTTTCCGTGACGACGTTCCCGGTCGACATCGTCGACGAGTTCGAGGACGGGACACTCCGGTGGGACGGACCACAGACGTTCGAGCCAGACGACCTCAGGATCGTCTATCAGGCGAACGTGGGGCCGGGGGGGCTGGGTGTTTCGACCACGCTACTCGGAGGTGCGGTGGCCCTGAGCGGGGCGGCGTTACTGTTGGGCGTATACCTCCTCGTCCGTCGTCGGGACCCCGCGCCACCGGAGCAGCCGACGCCTGCAGACGACCTCGGCGAGCGGGCGGGCGATGGAGGCGACGACTCGCCGGCAGATACGGCGGCTGGGTCTGCCGGCGACGACGAAGAGGAGATCGACGAGGAGCTGCTGTCGGACGAGGAACGCGTCGAGCGACTGCTCGAGGCAAACGGCGGTCGGATGAAGCAGGCCACGATCGTCGAGGAGACGGGCTGGTCGAATGCGAAGGTCTCACAGCTGCTCTCGGCGATGGACGAGGCGGGGCGGATCGACAAGCTTCGGATCGGTCGAGAGAATCTGATCAGCCTCCCCGACGTCGATATCGAGGGATTCGACGACGACGGCTGACCGGTTCGTTCCGTCACGTACTTGCCGGTTCATCGTTTATCAGGGCCGTGGAGTACCTCCAGCGTCGACGCGCGCTCGTCGAAGAACGCCTCGAGGCGGTGCTCACGGACACGGAACCCGAGGAGATGGTCGATCGCCTCGAACACGTCTCGCTTTCGGGTGGAAAGCGCGTCCGTCCGACGCTGACGCTTTTGACCTTCGAGGCCGCGGGGGGACTCTTGGAAGACGGCGACGAACAGACGGCGGCGGGGGCCACCGCGGTCGATTTCGCCGTCGGGATCGAACTCGTCCACACGGCATCGCTCGTCGTCGACGACATCATCGACCGGTCGGCGGTTCGCCGCGGCGTCGACAGCGCCTGGAACGCCTACGGCCACGGCCCGGCGATCCTGACGAGCGACGGCTTGCTCGGGGAAGCTTTCGGGCTGTTTTCGGCCGACGAACGCGCCATGCAGGTCGTAAGCGAGTCGATGGTCGAACTCGGCGAAGGGGAGGCGACAGAACTCGTCGAACAGCCGAGCACCGAGGCAGAGTACATGACACTCGCGCGACGAAAGACGGGCGCCCTGTTTCGGGCCGCAGCCGAGCTCGGGGCGGTCGCCGCCGGCGTCGACACCTACACCGTCGAGGCCTTCGGGCAGTACGCAGAGCGGGTCGGCGTGGCCTTCCAGATCCGCGACGACGTGCTCGACGCGACGGCCGATGCCGACGACCTCGGGAAACCGACGGGACAGGACGCGGAGATGGACCGACCCTCGCTCGTCCAGATCACCGACATCACCCCCGAGGAGGCGAACGAACTCGCGCGGTCCGAGTCGGAGGCCGCGCTGTCGGCACTGGAGGCGGCCGACGCCGACGGCGAGGAGGCGGTTCGCTATCTGGAGGACCTCGCGGAGTTCGTCGTCGTCCGCGAGCGGTAGAGCCTCGGCCCGGAAGGAAAACCGGTTTAATCCATGGAATCCCAGAGGCGGTATGATCGTTCCCGGATCGGCCTCACAGTCGCTTGCGGCAGCGCTCGGGCGGACGCTCTCGGAGTCGGTCGCCGCCGTCGAGTACGACTGGTTCGAGGACGGCGAGACGCTCGTCTGCGTTCCGGAGACCGACGACCGGGCGGTCGTCGTCGCCGCAACCGACTCCGCCGAGGCCCACATCGAACTGCTCCAACTGCAGGACGCCGCGAGACAGCAGGCCGAGGAGGTGATTACCGTGCTGCCCTACATGGGCTATGCGAGACAGGACGAAGCCTTCGAGGCCGGCGAACCGGTCTCGGCCCGGGCCGTCGCCCGTGCGATCTCCACCGGAACCGACCGGGTGCTCGTCGTCGAGCCACACGAGGACGGCGTCACGGAGTTTTTCGACGTGCCCTGTGAGTCGGTGTCGGCGGCGTCGGTGCTCGCAGAGCCGCTGCCGGAGTTGAACGAACCGCTGTTTCTCGCCCCCGATTCCGGTGCGGTGGGGCTGGCCGAGGCCGTCCGAGACGCCTACGGCCACGGGACGACCGATTACTTCGAGAAGCGTCGGCTCTCCGACACCGAGGTCGAGGTGACGCCGAGTGACGCCGCCGCCGTCGGCAGAGACGTCGTCCTCGTCGACGATATCGTCGCGACCGGATCGACGATGAGTGCGGCGATCCAACAGCTCGAATCCCCCGCCAGAACGTTCGTCACCTGCGTACACCCGATGCTCGCGGGCAACGCACGCACGAAGCTGGAAACCGCCGGCGTCGAGGCGATCTTCGGGACGGACACCTTGGAACGGTCGGTCACCGCAACGTCGGTCGCGCCGGCGGTCGCCGAGTTTTTATAAAACCTCAGTCGCTGCGTCGAGTCATCCTCAGACTTCCGCCGTCGGAAGCGGTTCGATTGCGATCTCGAAGTCGGTTCCTTCGATGTCCCACTCTCGTCTGTGGCCGTCTTCGACGGCGTCGAACTCCGCCGCCCGGACCTCGCCGGCGATCAACTCGGCGTGGTCGTCGAGGAAGGCGGCGATGCGGTCGTCCTCGACGCTCACCTCGACGCGGATCTCGGCTTCGAGATCCAACTCCAGATCCTTCCGCATCTCCTGGATTCGGCGGATCACCTCCCGGGCGTAGCCCTCCGATTCGATGTCCTCGGTGAGCGTCGTGTCGACGTAGACGACGCCGCGGTCGTCGCCGGCAGTCGAGAAGGCCGTGCCCTCGACGCCGGCCGGCGTCTCCGTGACGAAGGAGACCATCTCCGATTCGAGGTCGATCGCACGATCGAGGGCATCCGAGACGGCGGCTTCTAGGGCCTCGATCGTCGGCTCGTCGACGCTCGCGTCGTTGAGTGCGTTCATCACGTCGGCGGCGTCCGCACCGAAGGCCGGGCCGAGGACGGACATGTCGGCGCGGGCGGTGTAGGAGAGTTCGCCCCACTCGCCGTCTGCGACGAGTTCGATCTCGCGGGCGTTGAGCCGGTCTCTGAGCAGCGGGCGGTGTCGGTCGACGGCCGCCGCCGTCGTCTCGTCGTCGGCGGCGACGACGACGCGCCGGACGGGCCACCGGAGCTTCCGTTCGGCCTGCTGGCGGGCGTTGGAGCCGGCCTCCTCGACCGCGGCGACGATCTCGATGTCGGCTTCGAGTTGCTCGTCGTGCAGTTCGTCGTCCGGCTCCGGCCACGTGCACATGTGGACGGTGTCGTGTCCGGCGTCACCGGTGAGCGTGCCGTAGATGTCGTCTGCGACGTAGGGGGCAAACGGCGCGAGCAGCCGCGTCGTCTCCTGGAGGACGTGATACAGCGTCGCGTATGCCGCCTGCTTGCTCTCGGAGCGTTCCTCCTCCCACATCCGTTCGCGGACGACCTGAATGTAGAATCGGGAGACGTCCTCGACGACGAACTCGAGCAGGGAATCGAGTGCGCGGTCCTGTCGGTAGTCGTCCCAGGCGTCGGTCATCGTGGCGGTCGTCGACTGGAGCCGCGAGAGGATCCACTCGTCGACGGTTTCGAGGGCGACCGAATCGAGCGAGACGGCGTCCGGATCGAAGTCGTCGAGACGCATGTACGGCAGCGGAAACCGGAAGACGTTCCAGAGGATGTTGAGGTCCCGCTGTCGGTTCTGCATCTCGTCCCAGGAAAACCGCATGTCGTCGCCCTGTGGGTTCTGACTCAACAGGAACAGTCGCATCGGGTCGGCGCCGTGGCGGTCGATCGCCTCCTGTGGGGAGACGATGTTGCCGAGAGATTTCGACATCTTTCGGCCGTCCTCGGCGAGCGCCCAGCCGTGCATCAACACCTCGTCGTAGGGAATCTCGCCGAGGGCCGTGGTGCCCATGCCGAGCTGTGACCAAAACCAGCCCCGGGTCTGGTCGTGGGCCTCCATGATCAGATCGGCGGGCCACAGTTCATCGAAACGGGAGTCGTCCTCGGGGTAATCGAGGGTGCCCCAGGAGGCGACGGAGGAGTCGAGCCACACGTCGAAGACATCGGGCACGCGCGTGTATGTCGTACCGTCTTCCGTGATCGTGATATCGTCGACCGTCGGGCGATGGAGGTCGATCGAGTCGGGGTCGATCTCCTGGTCGGCGAGGTCGGCGAGTTCCTCGCGCGTGGCGACGACGATGGCGTCGTCCATGTCGCCGGACCAGTCGTCGCTCGGCGTCCAGATCGGAATCGGGATGCCCCAGTAGCGCTGCCTGGAGACGTTCCAGTCGGGGGAGTTCTCGACGAACGTCCGGAAGCGGTCCTCGCGGGCCTCGGGTGGGTACCACGTGCTGTCGTCGATGTTTGCGAGCAGTTCCTCCTTGACGTCGGTGACGGTGATGAACCACTGATCCGTGACGATCCGGACGACGTCGGTGTCACAGCGCCAGCACTGCCCCTCGTCGATGGTGTGTCCCGACTCCGACAGAAGCAGGACGCCCTCCGTTCGCAGGTCTGTGATGATCCCGTCGTTTGCCTCCCGGACGAACTGTCCGGCGTAGTCGCCGGCGTCGTCGGTGTAGACGCCGTCGTTGCCGACCGGACAGAACGTCTCGAGGCCGAGTTCCTGACCGCGCTCGAAGTCCTCCTCACCGTGGCCGGGCGCGGAGTGAACCATCCCGGTTCGGTCCAACTCGACGTAGTCGGCGTGATACACCTGTTTTGCTCCTGGGCCGTCGGCGTGATTCGGCACCTGCTCTTCGAGCGGGAACTCGTATTCCCACCCGAGTAGCTCCTCGCCGTCGTACTCCTCGAGGATCGTGTAATCGTCCGTCTCGGCGCCGAGTCGATCCATCACGTCTTCGACGACGGCCTCGGCGAGATAGAGGATCTCACCGTCGTAGTCGACCTCGGCGTAGGTGGTCTCCCGATCGATGGCGACGAATGTGTTCGCCGGGATGGTCCACGGCGTCGTCGTCCAGATGACGAGGCTTCCCGCCCGGTTCGAAAGCGGGAATCTGACGTAGATCGAGGGAGCCTCCTCGGTGTGGTACTCGACTTCGTTTTTCGCGATCGCGGTCTCACAGCGGGGACACTGTGTGATCGAACGCTTGCCCTGCGTGACGAGGCCGCGTTCGTGGGCCTTCGAAAAGCCCCACCACGCCGCCTCCATGTACTCGGGTGAGACCGTCTTGTATGGGTTCTCCCAGTCCATCCAGACGCCGAAGGATCTGAAATCCTCCTGTAGCCCCTCGAGTTGTGACTCGGCGAACTCCTTGCACTCCTCGATGAACGACTCCATGCCGAAGGCCTCGATGTCCTTTTTATTCTCGAAGCCGAGTTGCTCCTCGACCTTCGTCTCGATCGGCAGCCCGTGCATGTCGTAGCCCGGCCGATCCGTGACGTCGTGGCCACACATGCGCAGATACCGGATGTAGGCGTCCTTCAGCGTCTTGTTCCAGGTCGTGCCCATGTGGGCCGCCCCGGAGGTGTAGGGCGGGCCGTCGACGAAGAAGAACGGCTCCTCGTCGGCGAACTGCCGTTTCGTCTGTTCGTATGCGTCGACGGCCTCCCAGTACTCACTCACCCGCGATTCGACCGCATCGGGGTCGTACTGGTCGTCGACCGTGTCGAACCTGCTCATATCCACACATCACGGTCGGAGCCTAAAGGACAACCGATTGCCGCAGAACGAGTCGATTTCCCTCAACCAAGCTGGACTGCGCTGTCGGACTGGAGGTACGCCTCCGGGGACTCCCGGTCGTAGATGACGATTTCGCCGCCGTCGAGAGAGACGTGTGCGTACCTGTCGCCGTCGAGTGCCGGCTGTCGTGGCGTCTCGACGTCCGGTTTCGGAGCCGACGCATCTGCCGCATCCTGAGTGTGGGACGTGTCTTCCATTCGCAACCGTGAGAAACGCACTCATACGTATAACGATTCCCCTAATGTGACATTTGAATATAAGCGGTGTATAATCGTACTAGTATTGCGCCGTCGGGAGGTCACGCCGATCGCCACGGCTAATTCGGTCGGCGGTCACAGACGGAGTTATGGTCGAGTTTCCCGACCCGTCGATGCAAAACCGACTCGCCGAGGACTGTCGGCGCTGTCCGGATCTCGTCGCGTCGCGCTGTCGGATCGCCTAGGGCGTCGGCGCCGACGACGCGACGCTCGTCGTCGTCGGGGAGGCACCCGCCGCCGGCCGGGCCGAGGCGGGCGACGATCCGTGGCGTGGCGGCAACCAAACGGGGATGGCCTACACCTCGAAGCACTCGGGGCGACGGATCCGAAGGCTGTTCGCCGATCTGGGGTACGACGCCGCCGAGTTGTACTTCACGAACTGCGTGAAATGCTTCCCGAGCGACGGCGAGGGCTCGAATCGGGAACCGACGGCCGAAGAACGGGCCAACTGCCGGCCGTATCTGCTGACCGAGATCGATTCGATCGACCCGGCGTGTGTCGTCCCAACGGGCCGCCACGCCACCGAATCGCTGCTGGCCGCCTGCGACAGGGGCCTCGACGGATTTCTGGAGACGGTGCTTTCCGTGATCGAAACCGACCGGCTGCCGCCGATCGTCCCGCTTTTGCACCCGTCGTATCAGGAGATCTGGCGCTCGCGGCTGGGGTACGACCGCGAGGGGTACCGGCGAGCGATTCGGGCAATCCTCCGTGGGTGTGGGGCCGGCCCACGGTGAGGCAGACCGTCGCCGAATGGTGCAACGGTTGCCTGCTTCGGCGGGCATTAGTTCCCCTGCGCTGTATCGTTTTATATGACAACGGTCTCCGTCGAATACTGTGCCCCGTGTCGTGCCGGTGGTGCCGCCGTCGAAACACGCCGGGCGCTCACGGATCACCTCCGAAAGTACAGCGAGGTGGAGGAGGTGACGCTCACCCCCTCTTCGGAGGAGGTGTTCTGTGTCAGTATCGACGGCGAGCGGGTCTGGTGTTCCGATCCGTCCGATCGCGTCGATCCGATGGAGGCCGTCGCTGCCGTCCGTTCACAGCTGTCTGCCGCCAGTCCCGAGGTCGAACCGTAGGCGGCGTCGGTGCGTCGATTCGACGTCCGCGAGGGATGGGTTTCTTTTGGCTCCCGGAGCAACGACCGGTATGTCCGAGCGAACCATCTTCGAGAAGATCATCGACGGTGACATCCCGGCGCGTATCGTCCACGAGACAGAGACGACACTCGCCTTCCTCGACGCCAACCCACTCGCCGAGGGCCACACGCTCGTGATTCCGAAGGAGCCCCACGAACGGCTGCGGGATCTGCCGCCGGAGCTGTCGGCCGACGTCTTCTCCGTGGTGCGGGAGTTGACGCCGCGGATCGAAGACGCCGTCGACGCCGACGCGACCACGATCGGTATCAACGACGGCTCCGCCGCCGGACAGGAGGTGCCACACCTCCACGTCCACATCGTGCCACGCTTCGAGGGTGACGGCGGCGGCCCGATCCACGGCGTCGCCGGCACCGCACCCGACCTCTCGGATGCGGAACTCGACGACATTGCTGAACGGATCGCCGCCGAGTGATCGCAGGACACACCGACGCTGGAGTCGGCGGAGCTCTTAAAAACCCGAACCGTTTTCGCGTGAGGTACACTCGGTCGTCGCTGTTACGTTCACGTGGCGTCAGGACGCGCTGGTTCCGACAACAAACACTCCCCCGATCCGTGTCAACCCGGACCCTGTCGACGGCGGCGGGCGTTCGTACGGGCCACGCTCGTCGCCGTCGGCGGGGTTCACGTCAGCGCACCCGGCGTCCGGACGCCACAGCTGTCTCTCCCTTTCGATGAAATCACCGGAGCGAATCGTCTCCGGGTTTTTATTACAGAAGGCGCCACCGGTCGTATGGAACACACAGCGAGTCTCGCAGTCGTCGGTGCTGCAGGTGGCGTGGGCACGACCCGGCTGACCCTCGGAATGGGCGTCGCACTCGCAGAGGCGGGCCGCGACGTCGCCGTCCTGGATGCGGCCTACGAAACACAGGGGTTGAGCGACCGGATCGAGGGGACGATCGATCCGGACATGACGGCGCTGTGTCTCGAGGAGACGCCGCTTGCCGCCGGGTTGTGCGAGATCGAACCGCCAAGCGAGGAACCGAGTCGACTCGCGGTCTGTCCGGCACACGCCCCCTTCGAGCGGATCTGTCGGGCGAAGGCGCCGGAGGCGGCGACGGCCTTCGAGGAGCGGATCGCCGAGGCGACGCGGGCGTTCGATCACGTGTTGATCGACACGCCGCCCGTGGCGGCGAATCAGGCGGTCGCGGCGGTGAACGGAGCCGAGTCGGTCGCCGTCGTCTGTGACGCCGCCCGAATCCGGAGTGGCGTCCCCCGAACCCGCGATCGACTCGGCGACGTCGGCGTCTCCGATCCGGCCGTCGTCGTCACGGGGGTGGCCGAACACGACGACGCGACCGTCGCCGTGTCGACGCTCCCGGAGCGGCCACTCGCCAGGGGGTCGGCCGACGGCGTCAGATCGGCCGCCGAGGCGCTCGTCGGGGTCTCGATCGACGACGAATCGGGGCTGCTGGGACGGTTCGCTTGACCTCCTCCCACGGCTAAAGCCGTGGGGTTCCCCGAAGGGGAGATTCAGGTTGCGCGTTTCCTCGGCGTTCGCAAGACGCGCTGCGTCTTGCGTGCCAATCAGAACGCCCCGCGTTCTGGTGATGACGAGACGCTTCGCGTCTCGAACCACTCCTCCAAATATGTCAGAAATTTTAGTAGCTGCCGCGAAGACTGAGCGACAGTTCTTTTAGTACCACGCGAGTACCACGGAATATGAGTACGGGCGCGGACGACAACGGCGACCGGGACATGGTGAAATTGAACGTAAAGGTACCGAAGCGGCTTCTCGAAGAGATCGACGAGCTGGCGGCGGAACTGGAGTACACCAACCGCTCGGAGTTTATTCGTGAGGTGCTACGCGATACCACGGAACCGATTTTGACGCCCGGCGCACAGGAGGGCGTCTCGGAGGGTTACGCGGACGTTGCAGCGGGGCGAACGGTGTCCACGGAGGAGGCGCGTGAACGCCTCGGTATCAACGACTGAGGGTGAACGGTGGCTCACGAGGTCGTCCTGACGGAGACGTTGGTCGAAACACTGGAACAGTTCGAGACGGAAGATGCAGAGCGGATCATCGACAAACTGGAGGACATCGGGGATTTCCCAGGTCACTTTCTTGACCGGCTGAAGAACCATCCTGGGTACAAGCTTCGTGTCGGCGACTTCCGTATCCTGATCGATTGGGACAAGGAAAACGAGGTGATCCACGCCATCGACGCCTTCGAGCGGAAGAAGGAGTACCGCGAACTCGGGAAGTACCGGGAGGTGTGGGGATCGTGGCGAGACGATGAGTGAGGACGGATAGGGGAGTCGAACTACTGATAATCGGGGCGTTCGGCGTATTCGATCGGATCACGGACGCCGGCGGACTGAAACGCCTGCAGCCGGAAGCCGCAGGCGTCACACGTCCCACAGGCCGGTTCGGCGTTGCGGTAGCAGGACCATGTCGACTCGTATGGGACACCGAGCTCGAGGCCGCGTTCGACGATGTCCGTCTTCGAGGCCGCCGCGAAGGGGGCGATCAGTTCGATCTCGGTTTCGGGTTTCGTTCCGGTGTCGATGACCCCCTGGAAGGCCTCGAAGAACTCGGGTCGGCAGTCGGGATAGCCGGAAAAGTCCTCGGAGTGTGCACCGATGAACACCGCCGAACAGTCCGTCGCCTCGGCGTAGGAGACGGCCATCGACAGCAGGTTCGCGTTCCGAAACGGGACGTAGGAGGTGGGTATCTCCTCACTCTCCAGGGCAGCGTCCTCGACGGCGATGTCGTCGTCGGTGAGACTCGACTCGCCGATCGCCGCGAGGTGGCTCGTCTCGACGTGACAGAAGTCGGCGGCACCGACCGCCTCTGCGAGTTCCTCGGCGCAATCTCGTTCTCTATCCGCCGTTCGCTGACCGTAGGAGGTGTGCAGGAAGTACGGCTCGTAGCCGCGGTCCATCGCCTCGTAGACGGCGGTGGCGCTGTCCATCCCGCCGGAGACGAGGATCACCGCGCGGGCGGCGTCGGCGTCTGGGTCGTCCGTGGTCGTGCGTCCGTTCGTCTCCGTCGTGGCCGTGTGTCGTTCGCTCATGGTGTGAGTTCAGGTCCCCGGGGCGTCGTTCCAGAGGTCGACGTGGAGCCGGGGGGTGTAGCGGTAGCCGCCTTCGAGTGCCAGTTCGGCGACCTCGGTTCGGGTTCGGTTCAGCTCCTCGCGGGTGGCTCCCTCGGGCATGAGCAACACCGCGTCGTCGGGGATCGGCTCCGTCGTCGCCGCCCGCAGTCGATCGAGAAGCGATTCGATCTCGGCGATGTCCTCGCGGCCGGTGACGACGAACTTCAGTTGGCTCTCGTAGCTCTCGAACAGCCGCGATAGGGCGTCGATGTCGATCCGCTGTTTCTCGTGGCGCTCCTCGTACTCGCCGTCGCCGGCGGGGTCCCGCCCCGGGGTCGGCGTCGAACTCGACAGTTTCGGGCTGATCGACGCGAGGTCGATCGGTGCATCGCGGTAGATCGTCCCGTTGGTTTCGACCGTGGTGTGGTAGCCGTGATCCGAGAGGGTCTCTAAGAGGTGCGTCGATTCGGGGTGGATCAGCGGCTCGCCGCCCGTGAGGACGACGTGGTCGGCCTCCTCGTGGGACAACACGGCCTCGGTGATCTCCTCGATCGATCGGTGTGCGCCGGTCGGCTCCCAGGAGGTGTCGTAGGAGTCACAGAACCAACAGCGGAGGTTACAGCCGCTCGTCCGGACGAACACCGAGGGGACGCCGGCCAGTCGGCCCTCGCCCTGCAGCGAGTAGAACAACTCGTTGATCGGGAGCGCGTCGGCTTTGGCGTCGGGTGTGGCCGGCATCAGCGCGTTGCACAGAGTTCTCCGGTCTCCCGGACGGTCACGGAGACCGTCGAGACGGTCTCCGGCAGGACCTCGGCCAGTCGCCGTTCGAGCACCACGCTCATCACCTCCGCCGTCGGCGGGTGATCGAGGACGACGACGGCGTCGTCGTCGCCGGCGGATTCGAAGGCCGAGACGAGTGGATCGCCGGCCTCGAGCAGGAATCGGTGATCCCACGCCTCGATCACGTCGGTGACGACGCCCTTGTCGACGACCCACCCCTCCGCCGTGAGTTCGCCGGTGATCTCGGCCGTCACCTCGTAGTTGTGGCCGTGTGGCCGGGCGCATTTGCCGTCGTGGTGCTGGATGCGGTGGCCCGTCGCGATCCGGATCGGCCGATCGGCGCCGATCCGCAGCGTCCGCTCGCCACCGTCGAGGGTCTCCGCTTCCGTCTCCCCTGATATCCTCTCGTTCATATCCCGGAACTATCACGAGAATATACAAGGGTGTTTTGCCACGGCGCCGGTGGATCGACGCCCGATTCGAGGGCGGGGCGACGCCCTGTTGGTCCGTGGTCGAACTCCGGCAGCCCGGGTCTGTCGTTATTAACCGTTACATTAAAGACCATGAGGGTTCTCGAACCGAGTGGATGACCCGCGACGAAATCGAACCGATGGTGCCGATGATGCCAACAGACGACGAGACAGACGAGATTGTCTACGCCGACGGTGGACAGCGCAAACGCTACGACCACGAAACCGTAGAGGCACCGCTCGTCGCGGACCTACGCTGACGCACGTTCCCTTTATCGACGGCGACTGAGCCGACGACCCGCCTCCGAGCCGGTGGGCTGTCCCGCGGCTTCGAGGAGGCGGTGCCGAAGGGCTTTCATACTCTCTCGGAGAAGATACGGCCGATGTACCGGCGACTCGCGGATGCGGTGGGACGGCGGTTCAGGCTCGACACCCGCTCACTCGGCGTCTTTCGGATGGGTCTCGGGCTGCTCATCGTCGCCGACGTGCTGTTGCGATTCCGGAATCTGAACTTCTTTTATACCGACAACGGGGTGATGCCCGTCTCCCTCGCACAGGAACTCAGCCACGAGTACGCCTCGCTGTTTTTCATCTCGGGATCGCCGGCCGTCGTCTCGCTTCTGTTCGGCCTCCACCTCCTCGTCGGCGTCGCGCTGCTCGTCGGCTACCACACCCGGATCACGACCGTACTCGCCTTTCTGTTCGTCATCTCGCTGGACATGCGGATGCCGCTTGCGACGAGTTACGCCGACATCCTCTTTCGGCATCTGCTGTTTTGGGGGATGTTCCTGCCGCTTGGAGAGCGGTTCTCGCTGGATGCGATTCGTCGGGATCGGTCGCCGCGGGCAACGTTCACCGGCCTCGCCGGCGCCTTCGTCTTGATCCAGATGGTGGCGATGTACGTCGCAAACGGCAGCCACAAGATCCCGTGGCGGGAGGACTGGCTGAGCGGGGAGTCACTCTACGGTATCCTGCATTACGACAGCGTCTCCTGGCTTCTCGGACCGTATCTCCGGGATTTTCCGCTTTTGATGCAGATCGGGAGCGTCAAGTGGTACGCCCTGATGCTCGGTGCGCCGATGTTGCTTCTGCTCGCCGGGCGGGCGCGGTATCTCGCCGCCGGGGTGTACGCCGGCGGCCACCTCTTCATGGCCGTCACCGTCCGGATCGGGGCCTTCCCCTACGCCGCGCTGTGCGGCCTCGCGCTCTTCTGTGGCCCGCGTGCCTGGGCGGACGCGCGCTGGATCGCCGCCCGACTCGGCGTCGTCGATCGGATCGATGCCGGCGTCGAGGCGGCCACCCGTCGTGGCGTCGCGCTGGATCGCCGGCTGCCACGCCTTCGGATGCCGGAGACGCCGGCAGTCGAACGCCTCCGGGAACCGGCGCGTGCCGTCGCCCTCGCCGTCGTCATCGTCTCGGGGGTTTTCATCGTCATCCCGACGCTCGGCACCGTCGGTGCGATCGACGAGGAGACGACCGTCCCACTCGAAGAGGAGATTCAGGAGATCCAGTCGGCCGCAAAGCTCGATCAGCCGCCCTGGCGGTTTTATCAGGGGCCGATCGGCTCCGACGAGTACTACGTCTTCGTCGGCCAGCGGACCGACGGCGAGGTGGTCGACGTCTACAACGACCGCCCGATGGCGTGGGACCGACCCCACGGCGCTCACAACCACAAACAGCTCGACACCTACCGCGAGCGGTTCTACATGTACGCGATCGATAGTCGGGCGAATCCGGCTTACAGCGACGACTCCGATGTCGCCTACGCCGAGTATCTCTGTGACACTTACCGGTTGGACGGCGACTCGTTGACCCACCTCAACCTGTACGTCATCGAGGAGGATGTCGATCTGGATGCGGCCGACGACTTCGAGAGCTACGACCGGGAGGCGGTGTTGATCCACGCCCACGGCTGTGGCGACCACGCGCCGCGTGACATCGAACTCCCACCACCGTCCTACACCGACTACGACGCCGAGACGCTCGCGGCGATCGAAGCCGACGACGACCGGCAGTACATCGAGGAAGTTCGATCGGAGTGACGGGCTCACTCCGATTCGACGACCGTATCGAACTTTCCCCGCCAGCGGTAGCGCCGCCCGGCCCAGACGAACGTCCGGCGTGAGAGGGCATAGACGACGGCGGGCGGGAAGGAAAGAACCGACGCCGGAGTCCAGAGGACAGCGACGCGCCACGTCCCGAGTGTCGCATAGACGACGACGGCCGACGCGATCACGAGGCCGGCAACCGCCGGAACGAGGAGACAGACGACGGCGAGGGCGGTGAACCCGACGATCGCTGCGGCCAGTCCGCCCGGGGCAAACCAGCGGAAGATCTGGACGAACCGGACGTGACGCTCGATCGATTCGGAGAGGGTGCCGCCGATCGGGACCGTCCGCAGCCGCCGCCGTTGGGTAATGTCGAGGTGTTCCGACAGCAGTCCGTCGTCGCTCACCGTCCGCCGGAGTTCCGCACAGACGCGGTCGACGTCGAGATCCGCCCGATCGAAGATGATCGCCCCACCCCAGGCGATGTCGGTGTAGTACAATCCGAGAGAGCCAACCGCATACAGCGGTTCGAACAGCCGCGACAGGGGGTCACAGCCGACGAAAAGCGGCAGTTCGGAACTCGGACCGTCGCGTTCGTAGTCCGCCGACAGCTGTCGGAGCCAGTCGTCGGGCCGGGAGAAGTCGTCGTCGGTCAGGACGATCCGATCGTGGGCCGCGGCCTCGATCCCCGCCGCGACGGCGTTTGCCTTCCCCGAACACGCGACCGGGGCGCCGGCGGTGACGATCCGGGCCGCCGCCGGCAGCCCCGCAGCCGTCGCGATCGGATCGTCGGCGGCGTCACAGACGACGACCAGTTCGTCGGCCGGTTCGAGCAGCGCCGCAATCTCGCGGCAGGCCTCGACCCCGTCGACCGTCGGCAGGACGACGCTGATCGGCCCCCGTCCCGGCTGCTCCGACCGCGACGGCTCCGAGGTGTGGCTCGCTTCGGTCACCGACGAGGATTGGATGTCGGGCAGTATCTGTGTTCGGGTACGCTTCCGATCGTCTACCCTCGTTTCCCTCCGGGCCAGCCCGTGGCTGTCGGTCGATATCCCGCCGGCGACGACGCGAACGCCCCCGCCGACGGCTGGAGATCCGGCCGACCGGCCGCCGTCCTTCGTCGGATCGACCACATATCGTAGTGGACCCACTTTTATTCCTCGGGGACGTATCTTGCCTGTGAACTTCACAGACGTTGTTGCAACACGGCGATCCGTACACGAGTACAGCGACGAGTCGATCGACAGATCGACGCTGGATGAGATCTTCGAGACCGCGACGGTCGCTCCCTCGGGGTACAACCTGCAGCCGTGGGAGTTCCTCGCCCTCCGCGACGAGGACAAAAAGGAGGCGCTCAAGGAGGTCGCAAACGGCCAGGAACACGTCGTTACGGCCGACACCGCCGTCGTCGTCCTCGGAAACACCGACCCGATGGCTCACGCCGAACCGGTGTTCGACGACTGGCTGGCAAAGGAGTACATCCCGAACGAGGACGTGAAGGCGGCGCTTCTGGAAAACGTCGAGGCGATGGCCGGGATGCCGGAGACCGAACGCCGGGTCTGGACGACCCGGTCGTCGGCCCTCGCCGCGATGACGCTCATGTACGCGGCGTGGAACCACGGCGTCGGGAGTTGCCCCATGGAGGGCTTCGACCCTGAGGCACTCGTCGAGACGTTCGGCATCCCCGAGGGATACGAGCCGGTGATGCTCGTCACGCTCGGCTACCCGACCGAGGATGCCGCAGACATCGAGAACGAACGCAAGGGCCGCCGGCCGACCGAGGAAGTCGTCCACTACGACGAGTTCGACCCAGCAGATCGGGCGACGTTGCAGACGCCGACGCTCGAGGACTGAAACGAACGCACCGACACGGCTTTTTTGTACAGTCCTCGTCCGTTCAGCGCACCGCATACGCGGTATATAAAGGAGGTTTGGACGTTCGGCGTTCGCCGCCGGGAACGTCCGTGGTCCGTGTTGGCAGTTCCGAATCTATTTTATCCGCGATGCTGTTAGGACCGAATCATGGGGGATCGGATGGCGGACGAGCGGGAGACGGTTCGGGTGTTACACGTCGACGACGAGCCGGGGTTTGCGGAGACGACCGCGAGGTTTCTCGAACGCGAAGACGAGCGGTTCGTCGTCGAGACTGCGGCGACCGCAAGCGACGGCTGTGACCGACTCCGCGAGGCCGACTTCGACTGTATCGTCTCGGATTACGACATGCCCGGAGGTGATGGCATCGAATTCCTCAACGACGTGCGGGAGACCGATCCCGATATTCCGTTCGTGCTTTTCACCGGCAAGGGCTCCGAGGAGATCGCAAGCGAGGCCATCTCCGCGGGCGTGAGCGACTACCTCCAGAAGGGATCGGGCACAGATCAGTATTCACTGCTTGCAAACCGGATCGACAACCTCGTTTCGGGCCATCGGGCGGAGTCCCGCCTCGAAACCCACGCCGAACAACAGCGACGCGTCGCCGATCTCAGCAGGGACGCCCTGGCTGGCACACCGCTCGAGACGCTGTTCGATCGGGCCGTCGAGATCGTCGCCGACACGCTCGGCCACGACTACGCCGAAATCCTCGAACACCGGCCGGATCACGGTGATCTCCGGTTCCGGTCGGGCGTCGGCTGGCGTGACGAGGGTGAGACGACCGTCGAGACGGACGGCGATTCGGGGGTCAAACGCATCCTGAATTCCCCGGATCCGATCGTCGTCGAGAACCGCCGAACCGACGACCGCCTCGGTGACGCCCCGCGTTTGGACGCACACGACATCGTCGGGAGCATCTGTGTGACGATCGGCTCCGCCGAGGACCCACTCGGTGTTCTCTGTACGCACACGACCGAGGCGACGACGGTCACCGACGACGACGTCACCTTCGTTCGAGGCGTCGCAAACGTGCTGGCGAATGCGATCGAACGGGCGGACCGCGAGGCGGAGCTCACCCAGAGCGAAACCCGGTATCGGCGGGTGGCCGAGAACTTCCCGAACGGCGTCGTCGCCCTCTTCGACGACGACCTCCGCTACGAGGTCGTCCACGGAAACTTCGAGAACATGGATCTGACTCCGGAGACGATGGAGGGAAAGCGGGTTCAGGACGTCTTTTCTGCGGCCGTCGCCGAACGACTCGTCCCGAGGTACCGGGCCGCCCTGAACGGCGAGCCCTCGGCGTTCGAGATGACGTTCCAGGAGCGGCTGTACCGCGTCCACGTCGTTCCGATCGAGACCGGCGTACAGGGCATGGTGATGTCACAGGACATCACCGGTGAAACCGAGGACAAGCGCCAACTCGAAACCTTCCTCGAGAACTTCCCGGGCTACATCTACCGCCACCGATACGAGTCCGGATGGCCGCTTGAGTTCGTAAAAGGCGCAGCCGAGACGGTCACCGGCTACACCGCCGACGAACTGGAAGACGACGTGACCCTCGCAGAGGAGATCATCCACCCGGAGGATCGTGACTACGTCCAAGACGGCGTTGCCGAAGGGCTCGAAGCGGAGGGACAGTACACGCTCACCTACCGCATTTTCACGAAAGGCGGCGAAAAGCGGTGGGTCTGGGAACGCGGCATCCTCGTCGAGGATCCGGTCACCGGCGAGGAGAAACTCGAGGGGTTCATTATCGACTTTACCGAACACAAGAAACGACAGCAGGAACTCGAAGAGACGAACGCGATTCTCTCGACGCTGTTCGAGACACTCCCCGTCGGAGTACTCGCCGAGGATGCTTCACGGAACGTCCTCGTCGCCAACGACAGACTGTTCGAGTTGTTCGGTATGGCCGACACGTCACAGGAGTGGACCGGTGCGGACTGTGAGCAGCTACTCGAGGCGGTCGGCGACAGCTTCGACGGCGAGTTCGTCGCACGAACGAACGAAATCGCGGCAGGCCAGGAACCGGTGGATGACGAGACACTCTCGCTGGACGACGGACGGACGTTCGAGCGGAGCCACAGACCACTGGAACTCCCGGACGGAGACGGAGGGCTGTGGGTGTACCGAGATGTCACCGCCCGCACGGAGCAGTCACGGGAGCGCGTCGCGACGATCGAGTTTCTTCAGAGTCTCTACGACGTGGCGACCGATCGGGAGTCGACGGCAGACGAAAAGATCACCCGACTGCTTGAGATCGGCCCACGAAAGCTCGATCTCCCCTACGGCCACCTGACCCGAATCGAACGGGCCGGGGACGGCGCGGACGGAACCCAGACGATAATCGAGGCAAGCGGCGATCACGACCTGCTGCAGCCCGGCGATTCCTGCCCGCTCGCCCGATCGTACTGCCGGAAGACGATCAAGCGAAACGACGTGCTGAAGGTACAGAACGCGGCTGCGGAGGGGTGGGACGGCGATCCAGCCTACGAGACGTTCGGCCTCGAGTGTTACATCGGCACGCCGATCACCGTCGACGGCGACCTGTACGGAACGGTCTTTTTCGCCTCGGGCACCCCACGCGACAGCCCCTTCAGCGACGCCGAGGAGACGTTCGTTCGACTCATGAGCCAGCTCGTGAGCTACGAACTCGAACACGAACGGACGACGGCAGAGTTGAAACAGCAGAACGAACGGCTGGAGGAGTTCGTCAGCGTGGTGTCCCACGACCTCCGGAGTCCGTTGACCGTCGCCGATGGTCGACTCGAGTTAGCACGAATGGACTGCGACAGCGAACACCTCGATGCCGTCAAGAAGGCACACGGTCGGATGAAGACGCTCGTCGACGACCTCCTCACGCTGGCACGCGAAGGCGAGACGGCGACGGATCCCAGACCGGTCGGACTGGGTGATCTCGCCGAGAGCTGCTGGCTGAACGTCGACACCGCCGACGGAACCCTCGTGGTCGACACCGATCGGACGATCACGGCCGATCGAAGCCGCCTCGCACAGCTGCTCGAAAACCTGATCCGAAACGCGGTCGAACACGGTGGCGAGGGGGTAACGGTCACCGTCGGCGAACTTGACGACGGATTCTACGTCGCCGACGACGGCCCCGGAATCCCGCCGGAGGACCGCGAACAGATCTTCGATTTCGGCTACTCGACCTCCGAGGAGGGAACCGGCTTCGGCCTCGCGATCGTCGACGAGATCGCCGACGCACACGACTGGGCGATCGACGTCACCGAAAGCGACACCGGCGGGACGCGGTTCGAGATCACCGGCGTCGAAATCGCCTGAACGCTGCCACCCTCGCTTGTCCCAGCAGAGTTATCTCCCCGTCGTCCGATTCCGTGGTATGCCCGGACGCGTCGAAGCGATCCACGTCACCCCAGAGGCAGGTGCGGAGATGGAGGCAAAACCGAGCGTCGAGGCGGTGGCCGGCCGCGGACTGCGCGGCGACCGCTACTTCGAGGAGACCGGAACCTACTCGCAGTCGGCCCGCGACGTCTGCCGTGAGTTGACTCTAATCGAAGGCGAGACGCTCGATGCCGTCGAACGCGACTACGGCATCACGATCGGTGCCGACGAACACAGACGCAACGTCACCACGAGAGAGATCGGCCTCAACCGCCTCGTCGGAACGCGGTTTCGCGTCGGCGACGCGGTCTGTGAGGGCGTCGAACTCTGTGAGCCGTGTTCGTATCTCGAATCCCTCCTCGAACGGGACGGCGTTCACGACGCCTTGCTCCACCGCGGCGGAATCCGCGCCCGGATCGTCTCCGACGGCCACATCGAAACCGGAGCCTCGATCAGTGTCGTGGGGGATGCGACGGAGGCAGCACGTCCCCGACTGCAGGATCGTTGATTCCGATCCGAACGAAATCACATATCTGTTGTGTGCGAAGCGCATATTGATTAAATGGAAACTTCGTTTGTGCCGATAGGTGAAAGGTTAAATAAGTCGTTCATCAATTGAACGCATGCCACGCGTGGAATACACACCACCGGATGAATTACCGGATGAATACGATGTTCTTGCAGAGGAAAGAGACAATTTACACGAAGATATCACAGCAGAGTGGTGGAATTCTCAAGGGACAGTGCGGTCATTTGGGAACAATCCGGCCCTTGCGAAGGTACACGTGTTCGCGAATGTCAAGATGTGGACCGAATCGGGGCTAACACCTCAGGAAGTCGAATACGTGATTCTTGCCGTTAGTCGGGAGATTGAATCGAAATACGAATGGCAGGATCATGTCATAGCCGCGTATCAACAACTGGAGCGTTTTGATGCACCGGGATTGTCTAGGGATGAGATCCTTATGATATCCGATAAGGATACGGAATCGATGGATGATTCCATACAAGCCTTGGTGGAATATTCGTTCGAACTGGTTGATACGTACGGCGCGGTGAGCGATGAGTGCCACGACGCTCTTTCAGAGCATTATGACGATTCAACCATCGTTGGAATAGCGATGTTAGCGAGTTACTATATATTCATCCACCACGTTGCTACCGCTTTGGATCTGGATATCGACGAAGAGTTCGTGGGTTGGAATCTCGAGAATATCTGAATCGGATCTGTAATCCAGCTTCTATGACGGTAGAACGGCGATTCTCTATTAGGGATATGCTCCTATACTGTATTCTTATGTGTTCGAGTTTCGATTCTTGATCGTCGTAATTGTAGGAAGCAACAACGACCCTACAATCAGTACGATGAGGAGTATTCGGAGTGGTGCTCCAACGAATATACCCACATCTCCCAACTCCAACGAGCGAAACACGTTATTTTCGATGATCGGGCCGAGTATGAGACCGAGAATAAACGAAATGATGGAGTAATTGTACTTGATCATCATGTAACCCAATACCCCGAAGATAATTGCGGTCATGACATCAAGCATACTCAACGAAAGCGCGTACGTTCCAATCATACACAGTATAATGACGGGAGGGACAGTCAATTTCATATCCAGGTACGCCACCTGCGACAGATGTTTTGCGGTTAAAAGTCCGATGAATAGTAGGAATATCCCGCCAATTCCAACCGACAGGAAGGTTGCATACGAGACGTGTACAGATCCCTGAAACATACCTGGACCAGGGACTAATCCGTGCATCAGCATACCGCCCAAAATAACTGCCGAGGTGGGACTCCCCGGAATCGCAAATGCGAGGAGCGGAACGAACGTGCTGGCGATGGTTCCGCTGTTGGCGGATTCAGCTGAGATGACTCCCCGAATATCTCCTTTGCCAAAGTTTGCGTTGTTCGCTGCAGTCGACTTCTCGGTGGCATACGCCAGTATATTCGATACAGCACCACCTGCAGCCGGTATAAACCCAATAAAAATCGCAATGATGACAGATTTCAGGAACGTGAGTGGGTTGCGAATGAATATATCGCTCCATCGATCTTTGATTTCTTTGATATTGAAGTAGCTACCATCTGGATCTGCCGCTTTTTGTCTACCGCCTCCCTGTGAATTCGCAAGACAACCCTCGTATGGCACCAACTTGAGCATCTCAGAAATTGCAAATATCCCAAGTATCACAGCAACAAATGTCACTCCGTCTGTGAGCTGTAGGGTCCCGAGGTTGAACCGGGGGATCGACGACATCGGGGGGCGACCCACTGTAGAGATGAGTACTCCAAAGGCACCCATCATGAGCGCCTTCGACATCGAATATTGCGAGACAAGCGGTATGATCGTCAGGCCGAAGATAGCAAAGAGAGCGTACTCTGGCGTTCCAACCAGTGCTACGAGGCTCAGTATGATTGGAACTGAAACTATCAGTAGGACAGCCGCAAGCACAGTTCCAACTGAAGAGGAAATCACCGACGTTTGTATCGCCTTTTTTGCCTCGCCGCGAAGAGACATCGGATAGCCATCGAAGGTACTTGCGATTGCTCCCGGGGTCCCAGGAATGTTGAGCAGGATAGCCGAAACGGCCCCGCCGTACATCGAACCAACATACACCGCAAAGAGGAGAGTGAGTGCTTCCCATTGATCCAGTTCGAGAGTCAGCGGAAGGACTATAGCAATTCCTGGAACTGGTCCAACTCCGGGCATCGCACCGACGATCAGGCCGATCAGCACCCCGAGAAAGATCATAGCCAGCACGAATGGTCCAGAGATTAGGGCAAATCCCTCCAGAAGAGAAGCCAGTTGACTCATGCGGTCAACACCAGATCAAAGAAATCGTGCTCTGGTCGAAACAGCGGGGTTTCCAGATAGAAGCCGAATATCAACAGTACTGTGACCGAAAATGATAATAGTATGATAAAATTTCGTCTGTTGATATTCATAAGCCTAGAGAACAGGATCAAAAACGCGATTGAGGATACGAAGATCCCGAATGTCCAGAGTAAGCCAGCATAGACGAACAGCAAAACGACGAGCATAGCTCGGGGGGTGACAGTGTACCCTAATCTGGGGAGTTCGTACTGCTTGACCGGAAGATCTATCCGAAATTCTCCGGAGTCGGCGACCTCCGAGACTGAGCCTTCGGTCTGCTCGCTGGACTCTTTTTCGAGTGATGCTGCCTTTTTGCTTACTTCACCACCAAGGTCTACTTTTTCACCCACGGAGATCAAATTTCGTTCATTCACTAGGACAACGGCGGCGAACAGAAGTGTCGCACCCGCTGCTGCCTGTGGCGCGTAGCGCATTTCTTGTGAGTATCTAAACGACCCAACGATTATCGCCACCGACACAGACACCACTACAAGAATAAGCAGCTTTTCTTCATTGTTCATTTTGTAATTGCGAATTACCAAGTTCGAAATTTGTTTCTATACCGGTGATTAGAGGTTCTCGAGACGTTCGACATCGATCGCTTCGCTCAATACTTCCCAAGATTCGTCACGGATTGCCTCGTGCTCTTCTGGTGATGAATATGGACCGAGGACATTGCCGGATTCCTCTGCCCAGTCCTGTACCTCGTCAGTTTCGAGTGCCTCTTCAAGTGCATCTCCGATGACATTTCTCCGTTCTATTGGAGTTTCAGGCGGCAGGTAGTACGCGTAGAAAAAGTTACCCAAGCGTTGGTATGCCGGGTATCCGGCGGCAGCCAGCGAAAGCGTATCCGGATCGACGTGTTCTTCGGCGGGAATCACTTGACTCGCGTCTTCTGTGACGGCCCCAAGGACATCAACATTCTCGGTGAATCCTTCCCCGGCGGCGGCGGTATCAGTTGCGAGACCAGCCGGGATTTCGCCATTGATTACGGCTTCAAGAGTCGGGCCGGAACCATCGTACGTTACACGGTTGAACGTATCCGGAAACGTACCATCGTCAAGCATTGCAGCAACCGTTGCTGAGTGGGATCCCGTTGCATCGCCTACCCCAAAATTCGAAATCTCTTCGTCATTATATGCTTGGAATAGATCATCCCAGCTTTCCACACCGAGGTCTTGGTTGGCAAAAATGATTTCTCGGGTGTTTTGCGTGAATATCCCGGCAGTGGTCATATCGAGCCAATTGTGTTCCGTTTCGT
Organism: Natronomonas sp.; assembly: GCA_040409725.1. Lineage (GTDB taxonomy): Archaea > Halobacteriota > Halobacteria > Halobacteriales > Haloarculaceae > Natronomonas. The sequence goes on along the minus strand of JARWGK010000114.1, from coordinate 254 downwards.
TGGTGATATGAGCAATCTCCGTCACGGCCGACGATACAGAGAGGGTGTGTCCATCAGGTTCTGCATTTGCGAGCTCAGCGAATCCGCGGGTTCCTCCAGCCCCAGAAATATGCTCGAATTCCACACCCACACCTAAAATGTCAGCCACTGTCGGAAAGATACCCCGAGACCAAACGTCGGCGCCTCCACCTGGATCAAATGGGATAATAAACCGGAAGTCCTGAGTCGGAAATTCTCCATCCCCCTCAGAGCCT